>NZ_JBJJMM010000011.1:0-217718 GCF_046231795.1 Pseudomonas sp. KCJK9016
GGGTGTGGTCATTGTGCCGTTGGTATTGACGATGGGTGGTTGCGCAAGTGTTTCGGAGATCAATGAAACGTTGCCGACCATGAACGTCATTTCCGGCAAGAAACCCCACGAGTACGCGCAGTGCCTGGCCGAAAAGCTGGCGCAAAGTCGCGGGGCCCTGCAAATGGAGCCGCACAAGGATGGCGTTCGAGTGATCGTGCCGGGGAAACTGTCGTCAGGCCCGGCGGCGGTGTTTGACATCGAGGATCGCTCGGGTGGTAGCAGCATCAAGCTGCACGAGCGCATGTCCAATGTGCCGATTCGTCCTCGGGATGTACGCAACGCTGCTGAGGCGTGCATTTCCGGCTGATAAACTGTCACTTGTCAGTATCGATGCCGCCCAGGTCATGTCTGGGCGGCATTTTCATTTCTGGAGGTGTGCATGAAGCGGGAACAGGTGCGCGAGCGCCATAAAGAGGGATTGATTGCGGCTACCCATGTGATTCAGAACCCGGCGAATCCGGGGGAATGGATCGTGTTTTTCAAGAAGAGCGCCGGACGCAGTTATTTTCTGGTGGACGAAAATGACGAGGTCGAGTCCTTCGACAGGCTGGACGACCTGATTGAGGTCGTTCGCGGTCTGGGAATCAAGTTCGCCGAAATCCACATGTAGATTGCTATTTGCAGACCACCACGACACTGCGGTTCTTGTAGTTGCCGACGTCGACACCCAGCGTCTTGTCGCTTTCCTTCGGTGCGGGCGTACCGTCGGTTCCGACGATACGATAGCCCGTGCCGGCGCAGGAAGCATCGGCCTTTTCATAGCAGGCAGCCCAGGAATTGGCTTCACCCGAGCAGTCGATGCTCAGGCCTTGTTCGCCATTGTTCAGATAGGTCGTTTCGGAAGTGGCGCAGCCGGCCAGGACCAGGAGCGCAATCATTGGCAGCGTGCGATACAGGATGCGAGTGTTCATGGCGATGTTGTCTTCGCAAGGAGAGGGGTAGACGCTATGACAGCGCCGGTGTGAAAAGGTTATAGCGATTGGCCACGCCTTTGTGGGCAAGCGAAAAAAAGCCCTGCACATTGGCAGGGCTCGTTCGATCAGTCCTGATCCTTGCCGCGACGTTTCGGTGCAGCAGGTGTGTATTCAAGCACCGCGGCTACTTCAACCGCCATCGCTTCAGTGGGCAATGGACCGGACACATCTTCGCCGTTGGCGGCGGTGATATGCCACTGGCCATCTTTCGCCTTGGCGACGGTGTACCCGTTGATGATTTTTGCTGCGGACATCTAGCGGCCTCGTTGGCTGGTTCAAAGGCGTCATGATAACGGGAAACAGGCAAACGGGCGCGGGTCGATGCGGTGTTCCTGAATCTTTGGACTACGCTGAATGCGCAGGCTCGATGTGCCGATGGAACTATCCGCCAGATTATTTCTCTATGTTGGCATCGGTTAGCCAGTGCGGGGCATTGTAAGGTGCACGCCGCCTGATTAGACTGCGCCGAAACTCGTACACACAGCCCTTTCAAGGACTTATATGATCAAGAAATGCTTGTTCCCAGCAGCCGGTTACGGTACTCGCTTCCTGCCAGCGACTAAGGCCATGCCCAAGGAAATGCTGCCGGTGGTAAACAAGCCACTGATCCAGTACGGCGTCGAAGAGGCTCTGGATGCCGGCCTGAACGAAATCTCCATCGTCACTGGTCGTGGCAAGCGCGCTCTGGAGGACCACTTCGACATCAGCTATGAGCTGGAAAACCAGATCAAAGGCACCGACAAGGAAAAATACCTGGTCGGTATCCGCAAACTGCTGGACGAGTGCTCGTTCTCCTACACCCGCCAGACCGAAATGAAAGGCCTGGGTCACGCGATCCTGACCGGTCGTCCGCTGATCGGCGATGAACCGTTTGCCGTGGTGCTGGCAGACGACCTGTGCGTCAACCTTGAAGGCGACGGCGTACTGACCCAGATGGTCAAGCTGTACAAGCAGTTCCGCTGCTCGATCATTGCCATCCAGGAAGTCGACCCGTCAGAAACCAGCAAGTACGGCGTCATTGCCGGCGAGATGATTCGCGACGACATCTACCGTGTACACAGCATGGTCGAGAAGCCGAAGCCGGAAGACGCGCCGTCGAACCTGGCGATCATCGGTCGTTACATCCTGACTCCGGACATCTTCGACCTGATCGAGCAGACCGAGCCAGGCAAGGGCGGTGAGATCCAGATCACCGACGCCCTGATGAAACAGGCCCAGAACGGCTGTGTAATGGCGTACAAGTTCAAGGGCAAGCGTTTCGACTGTGGTGGTGCCGAGGGTTACATCGAGGCAACCAATTTCTGCTTCGAAAACTTCTACAAGACCGGCAAGGCCTACTGATAGCGCCTGATCTGTCTGTACGAAAAAGCCACCTTCGGGTGGCTTTTTCATTTTTCGCCCCTATATCGGCAGGAGTGCTTGCCCAAAGGGCGACGGCGCGTATGCTGATCGTCTGCCGAGGAGAAAGAAATGGCCTACGATTTTGACCTTTATGTGATTGGCGCCGGTTCCGGCGGTGTTCGCGCTGCACGATTCGCGGCTGGTTTCGGCGCCAAGGTGGCGGTGGCCGAGAGCCGTTATCTGGGCGGCACCTGCGTCAACGTCGGCTGCGTGCCGAAAAAACTGTTGGTGTACGGCGCGCATTTCGCCGAAGACTTTGAACAATCCTCGGGTTTTGGCTGGAACCTGGGTGAAGCGGACTTCGACTGGGCGACCCTGATCGCCAACAAGGATCGCGAGATCAATCGCCTGAACGGCATTTATCGCAATCTGCTGGTCAACAGTGGCGTGACCCTCCATGAAGCGCACGCGAAGATCGTTGGCCCCCATGAAGTGGAGGTCAGTGGCGAGCGCTACACCGCGAAAAACATTCTGATCGCTACGGGCGGCTGGCCGCAGGTTCCGGAGATTCCGGGGCATGAACATGCGATCAGCTCCAATCAGGCGTTTTTCCTCGAGGAGTTGCCCAAGCGGGTTCTGGTCGTGGGTGGCGGATACATCGCCGTCGAATTCGCCGGGATCTTCCATGGGCTGGGGGCTGAAACCACGTTGCTGTATCGCGGCGATCTGTTCCTGCGTGGCTTTGACGGTTCAGTACGCAAGCACCTTCAGGAAGAACTGACCAAGCGTGGTATGAACCTTCAGTTCAACGCCGACATCGAGCGGATCGACAAACAAGCGGATGGCAGCCTGAGGGCAACCCTGAAGGATGGCCGGCAGCTCGAGGCCGATTGCGTGTTCTACGCCACCGGACGACGTCCGATGCTGGACAATCTGGGGCTGGAAAATACTGACGTCACACTGGATGACAAGGGTTTTATCAAGGTCGATGAGCTGTACCAGACCACCGAGCCGTCGATTCTGGCGCTGGGTGATGTCATTGGTCGCGTTCAATTGACACCCGTGGCGCTGGCCGAAGGCATGGCGGTAGCGCGACGTCTGTTCAGGCCGGAGCAGTATCGCCCGGTGGATTACAAGATGATCCCGACGGCGGTATTCAGCCTGCCCAACATCGGTACCGTCGGCTTGACTGAAGAGGAGGCGCGGGCGGCCGGGCATGAGGTGGTGATTTACGAAAGCCGCTTCCGCCCGATGAAGCTGACCCTGACGGACTGCCAGGAGCGCACGCTGATGAAACTGGTGGTCGATGGCAAGACCGACAAGGTGCTGGGCTGTCACATGGTCGGGCCGGATGCCGGTGAGATCGTGCAGGGGCTGGCGATTGCGCTGAAGGCTGGCGCGACCAAGCGTGACTTCGACGACACCATCGGGGTGCACCCGACGGCGGCCGAAGAGTTTGTCACCATGCGTACGCCGGTTGGCGCTTAAACATCCTTTGATGCTGTCGCGTCTGGCGCTGCCTTGACGGCAGTCGCCAGGCGCATCTTCTCCTGACTCTCGGTCAGTTGCATGTTCAGTGAGTGGTTGAGCTGTTTCTGCTCTTCGACGCTCTGCTTGAGTGTCTGGCTGTCAAGCAGCGCCACGCGCAGGCGCTCTTGAAGAAGCGTGCGTTCACTTTCAACGCTTCGTGCTTGCTCCAGCAACTGATCCTGGCGCTGATGACTGTGCTTGAGCTGGTCCTGCAGCAGGCTCAGTTCGCGGATCGTGCCACGGTTCTCGGTCAGCAGGCGCTCGTTATCGCGGTGTAGTTGAGTGATTTCGTCCTGGCGTACCAGCGCACTTTGCTGCGCTTGGCGCAACTCCATCTGCAGTTGCTGAACCTGGGCTTCGTGACGGCTCTGTTCCTGCTCGCGCTGCTCCTTGATCGCGTTGCGGTAGTGCTCCAGCGCGTCACGCGCGTGCAGGTGTTTTTCTTCCAGCGAGCGGATCTGTTCGTCCTTGTCCTGCAAACGCAATTCAAAGTCTGCCAGCGCCTGGTTCAGGCCGGCATTGCGGGTCTGTTCGGTCTGGAGCATCGAGCGTGTACTGCTCAAGGCTTCGGATTCCCGGGCCAGGGATGCCCCCTGAATTTCGTGCTGATGTTCCAGTTGGCTGAGGGACTGGCGGGTCTCGTTCAACTCGGTTTCCAGAGTCTGGCGTTGTTCCTCGAATTGCTCGCGCGCCTGGTCGATGGGCTCCTGTGCCTGCTCCTTCAGGCGTTGCGCGAGACGCGAAACGAGGGCGGTCAGTTCATCGTCGATCGGTTCAGAGGCTGTTTCGGCGAGACCGCTGCCATCGTCCAGTTCTTTCAGATAGCGGTGGATGGTGGTTTTCGATCCGGTGTTGCCCAGTTCGATGCGTACTGCGTCGATGCTTGGGTGTTCGCCGCGGGCGAGGATCGCTGCGCGCGCGATCTGCACTACTGCTTTATTGACGCCGCCACGGGCCATATTGACTCCTTCGATTACGTACTGTGGTACATGCCACTAAAATACGCAGTGTACCATGCTGAAAATAAAGTGAAATATTTCAAGATAAACGGACGGGATATACTGGTATTACCCCGTGTGAAGAACCAGAATGCGCTTTCCACTCCTGCAATCAGTACATCTGCGAGAAATCTGCCCATGAGCGATCTGGATCGCTACCTGCAAGCCGCCACCCGTGACAACACCCGCCGCAGCTATCGTGCAGCCATCGAGCATTTCGAGACGGTATGGGGCGGGTTTCTGCCCGCGACGGCGGACAGTGTTGCGCGCTATCTGGTGGCTCATGCGGGCGTGCTGTCGGTCAATACGCTGAAGCTACGTCTGTCGGCGCTGGCGCAGTGGCATAACAGCCAAGGGTTCGTCGATCCGACCAAGACGCCGGTCGTGCGCAAGGTGTTCAAGGGCATTCGCGCGCTGCATCCTGCGCAGGAAAAACAGGCCGAGCCCTTGCAATTGCAAGATCTCGAGCAGACGGTGGCCTGGCTCGAGCAGGAAATGAAAGAGGCCCGGGAAAAACAGGATCGGCCGTTGCTGCTCAGAGCCTGCCGTGATCGAGCGTTGATTCTTTTGGGTTTCTGGCGTGGGTTTCGTAGTGATGAGCTGTGTCGGGTGCAGATCGAGCACGTCCAGGCCCACGCCGGCAGTGGCATCACCCTTTACTTGCCGCGCAGCAAAGGCGACCGGGAAAACCTGGGTCAGACCTATCAGGCCCCTGCGCTGCTGAAGTTATGTCCGGTACAGGCGTATATCGAATGGATCACTGAAGCGGCGCTGGTGCGCGGCCCGGTATTTCGCGCTGTCGACCGCTGGGGAAATCTGAGCGAGGAGGGCTTGCACGCCAACAGTGTGATTCCGCTGTTGCGTCAGGCCCTTGAGCGTGCAGGGATCTGCGCCGAGCGCTACACCAGTCACTCGTTGCGGCGTGGCTTTGCCACTTGGGCCCACCAAAGTGGCTGGGATCTCAAATCGCTGATGAGTTACGTGGGCTGGAAGGATATGAAGTCTGCCATGCGCTATGTTGAAGCAAGCCCTTTTCACGGGATGGCCCGGATTACGGATAAACCGTTATCGTCGTAGATATCGTTTTCTTCTATTAATACAGTGAGCTAATAGCGAAAACAAATCAGCAGCATCAGGTTTGCCAATGAGCCATCCGTCGAGTGAGTGGGTAGGATTCATCCATCGAATTCACAACCCTGACGGAGAGTCATCAATGCCTATCATCAACAGCCAAGTAAAACCGTTCAAAGCGACCGCGTTCAAAAACGGCGACTTCGTACAAGTCTCGGACGCTGACCTGAAAGGCAAATGGTCCGTAGTGTTCTTCTACCCGGCCGACTTCACCTTCGTTTGCCCGACCGAGCTGGAAGACCTGGCCGACAACTACGCTGAGTTCAAGAAACTGGGCGTAGAAATCTACAGCGTTTCCACCGACACCCACTTTGCCCACGCTGCCTGGCACAACACCTCGCCAGCCATCGGCAAAATCGAATACACAATGATCGGTGACCCGACTCATGTCATCTCCCGCAACTTCGACGTGCTGATCGAAGAAGCTGGTCTGGCCGACCGTGGCACCTTTGTGATCAACCCTGAAGGTCAGATCAAAATCGTTGAACTGAACGATGGCGGTGTTGGCCGTGACGCTTCCGAGCTGCTGCGCAAGATCAAGGCTGCTCAGTACGTCGCCGCTCACCCAGGCGAAGTTTGCCCGGCCAAGTGGAAAGAAGGCGAGGCCACTCTGGCTCCGTCCCTGGACCTGGTCGGCAAGATCTGAGTCTGTGAGACACGCAACACAGGGCGGGACTTCGCACCTACCCAAGTAAGCTGCACCGCCCAATAGAAAAGCCCGGGCGAGATTCGCTCGGGCTTTTTTTCGCCTCAAATAAAGTCAGGAGATCGCCCGTATGTTGGACGCCAATCTTAAAGCCCAGTTGAAATCGTACCTGGAACGGGTCACCCAGCCGATCGAGATCGTTGCCTCACTCGACGACGGTGCGAAATCCCGTGAAATGCTCGACCTGCTGAAAGACGTTGCCAGTCTTTCGCATCAGATTACCTTGATCGACAGCGGCGACGATGTACGCAAACCGTCGTTCTCGATCAACCGTCCGGGTGCCGACATCAGCCTGCGTTTCGCGGGCATTCCAATGGGCCATGAATTCACTTCTTTGGTGCTGGCTCTGCTGCAAGTTGGCGGTCACCCATCGAAGGCCAGTGTCGAAGTGATCGAACAGATCCGCTCGCTCAAGGGCGAGTTCAACTTCGAGACGTATTTCTCGCTGTCCTGCCAGAACTGTCCGGATGTGGTCCAGGCGCTGAACCTGATGGCGGTATTGAACCCGAATATCCGCCATGTCGCCATCGATGGCGCGCTGTTCCAGGACGAAGTCAACGATCGCAAGATCATGGCCGTGCCAAGCATTTACCTCAATGGTGAGAACTTCGGTCAGGGTCGCATGGGCCTGGAAGAGATCCTCGCCAAACTCGACACCGGCGCCATCGAGCGTCAGGCCGAAAAAATCAGCGCCAAGCAAGCCTTTGATGTGCTGGTGGTCGGCGGTGGCCCGGCCGGTGCTTCGGCGGCGATCTATGCAGCGCGTAAAGGCATTCGCACCGGTGTTGCAGCCGAGCGCTTCGGCGGACAGGTGCTGGACACCATGGCCATCGAGAACTTCATTTCCGTGCAGGAAACCGAAGGCCCGAAACTTGCTGTGGCCCTGGAGGAACACGTCAAGCAGTACGACGTCGACATCATGAACCTGCAACGTGCCGACAAGCTTATCCCGGGCAAGAACGGTGAACTGCATGAGGTTCATTTCGCCAGCGGCGCGACCCTCAAGGCCAAGAGTGTGATTCTGGCGACCGGCGCACGGTGGCGTGAAATGAACGTACCGGGCGAGCAGGAATACCGCAACAAGGGTGTGGCTTACTGCCCGCACTGCGACGGCCCGCTGTTCAAAGGCAAGCGTGTAGCGGTGATCGGCGGTGGCAACTCCGGCGTTGAGGCAGCGATTGACCTGGCGGGTATCGTATCTCACGTCACATTGCTGGAATTCGACGTACAGCTGCGTGCTGACGCGGTGCTTCAACGCAAGTTGCACAGTCTGCCGAACGTCACCGTGATCACCAGTGCACAAACCACTGAAGTCACTGGCGATGGCCAGAAGGTCAATGGTCTGCGGTACAAGGACCGCAAGACCGACGAGCTGCGCAACGTGGAACTGGAAGGGATCTTCGTGCAGATCGGTCTGTTGCCTAACACCGATTGGCTCAAAGGCACGATCGAGCTGTCACCACGTGGCGAGATCATCGTCGACAACCGGGGTGAAACCTCGATCCCCGGCGTCTTCGCTGCCGGTGATGTGACCACTGTGCCGTACAAGCAGATCGTGATTGCGGTGGGTGAGGGCGCCAAGGCTTCCCTCAGCGCCTTCGATCACTTGATCCGTACTTCGGCTCCGGCGTAAATCCCGGACCGAAAAAAGAAAAACCCCATCAGCGATGATGGGGTTTTTTCTTTTCAGCTTTTACAGCGGCGCCGGTTGAATGATCTCGACCCAGTAGCCATCCGGATCCTTGATGAACGCCAGACTTTTCATGCGGCCATCGGTCAGGCGCTTCTGGAAGTCGCACCCCAGCTCTTCAAAGCGAGCGCAAGCGGCAACGATATCCGGCACCGAAATGCAGATGTGGCCGAAACCACGTGGATCGGTGTTGCCGTTGTGGTAGGCGAAATCCGCATCGTTTTCGGTGCCGTGGTTGTGGGTCAGTTCCAGGATGCCGGGAATCGACTTCATCCACTCGGTCCGGGCGGCGGCGTCGGCCGGGATCTGCGATTTGTCCACCAGGGCGAGGAAGTACAGGCTGAATTCCGCTTCCGGGAAATCACGCTTTTCCACCAGCGAGAAGCCCAGTACACGAGTGTAGAAATCCAGCGATTTGGTGATGTCTTTGACGCGCAGCATGGTGTGGTTGAAGACAAAGTTGCGGGTTGCGCTGTCCGGGGTGGCGGTTACGCCAGGGAAAGTGTTCAGTTCTTGCAGGCTCATGGGCCCTCCGTAACAAATTGGGGCGAGTGAATGGGCGCAATGATACGCATGCGGTGCGGCATCGCCAAACCGAAAGCGCAGGCTTGCCCTGCGGGCAGTTGAGCCCTCACACTTCACGGCTCAATCCGCGAGTGCTTCTGGTAATGATCCGACCGTTCAAATCGCTGTTCGTTTTCTTCGGCTTGTCGCTTGTCACCGCTTCGGCCTTCGCGGATGCGCCGAGCATTGCCTGGCCTGCTGGCTGGCAAGTCGAAGCGCTCCCCGAATCAGCACCGGAAGTTTCCCGCCAGCGAGCGGTGAAAAACGATGCGGATGGCAACCAGGTGATGGTGATGGAGTTGACGATGACGCGTGTGGAAACAGGTCATCAGGTCAATTTGCAAGGTGTGTTGCTGGAGATGCGAAAGTCAGTGCAAAAGGGCTTTTTCCAGGCTGGCTACCAGAGTGTCTGCAACAAGATCCATCCAGGCACACTGGGTTCATTGGCGGCGCTTGAAACCACTTGCACGGTCACCGAAAACGGACGTCATGTGTTGTCACAAACATTGGTCGCCGCAGTAGAGGCGCAGAAGGCCTATGTACTTTCGTATGCCGGACAAGCCGAGGTTTACAAGGCCTGCGCGGAGGAAGTAATGGCGGCGAGAAACAGCTTGAAATTTTAGTCAGCTGTTCGGTGATCCTCATTCTGTTAGATACCTGAACGGATTAAATACAAAGTTGGGCCCCCTGCGAGGGTGCAACATTCGGAAGCATAGTTTCAGCGCAAGCGGCTGTTTGTTTCTGAACTTTCGAGTCGGGAAATTGTTGCATTTGTTAGATATTGTCCAAAAAAAAGCCCTGCATTTGCAGGGCTTTTATGTTTGCGAGGGATTAACCGCGCAACCAGGAATCAACGGTGGCTGCACCGTATTGTTCCTTCCAGGCCTTCAGGCCGCGATGGTTGCCACCCTTGGTCTCGATCAGCTCGCCGGTGTGCGGGTTCTGATAGACCTTGACCACTCGCGCGCGGCGGGTCTTGGGTGCGGTGGCCAGTTGCAGACCGGTTTTTGTCGGGTTCGGATCGAGAATGGCGATGATGTCTTTCAGGCCTTTGCCGTAGGTTTTCATCAGCCCCTGGAGCTTTTCTTCGAATTCGATTTCTTTCTTGAGCCCGGCATCGTTCTTCAGCGATTCCAACTGCTTGAGCTGTTCCTGAAGGGCCTTTTCAGCTGCACGAAATTCAGCGAGTCTGGACAATATCTTTACTCCAATAGTGTGTTTGGCTGATACCAACCGCAAACAAAGCTATAAGCCAAGAGCCTTGTAGCGACTCGGTGATAGTGGCTCACCTGCCAATCTTGCAACAGGCAAGAAAAATTGTAGTAGTTAATGCGGCGAGAGTAAATCCTGACGTTTTCTTTATGTAAAAAGCTGCGATGCCTTGTATCAATTTGGTGCGTGCCGGCGGTGAACAAGGATTTATCGTGTCAAGTTAATAATGAGTTAATGCCTCAATGAAATCCATGGCCGGCATGGGCTTGCCGAACAGGTAACCTTGCAGGAAGTTGACGTGATGAGCCGCCAGGTAATCGCACTGGGCTTGTGTTTCCACGCCTTCGGCCACAATCCCCAGCTCAAGCTTTGCGCAAAGTTCGATGACGCTGTCCAGAATGTGCCGGGACAGGGCGTCTTTATCGATCATGGCGACGAACGTCTGGTCGATCTTGAGGAAGTCGACATTGAATGTTCTCAAATAACCCAGGCTCGAATGCCCGGTGCCGAAGTCGTCGATGGCGATCTTCACACCCATGGCCCGCAGTTGTGCAAACAACTGATGAGTGATGTCGCTGGGTTCGATCAACTCCCGTTCCGTCAATTCGAGTACCAGATTGATACTGCCCGGTGCGAACGCCGCCAGGAACTCCCGGCAATCTTCCAGCAGTTCGAGATCTTGGCAGTGACTGGCTGTGATGTTGATACCGATGTGGAAGGGGGCCTCGAAGGCAGAAGACAGCGGCCCGAGCAGCGCAGCGGTCTGCTGCATCAATGAACGGGTCATCGGTACGATCAGTCCGGAATGTTCGGCGAAGGGTATGAACAGATCAGGGCGTACCAGGCCTTCCTTGGGATGATTCCAGCGCATCAGCACTTCGCAGCCCGACCAGCGTTTGCTGTCGCCATAGACCACCGGTTGAAAGTAGGGAATGAACTCTCCCGACTCCAGCGCACGCAGCATTTCATGACTGGGGGAGGCCGCACGGTTCTGCACGATGTAACCGATCGCCCCTGAAACCGCACCAAAGAAAATCAACAGACTGAACAACGGCGGGTATTCGTCGCTCATGTAGTTCCAGGTTTCATGTTCGGGAAAACCGGCCCTCACCGTGTAGGCATAGTGTGGAGAGTTCAACGTACTCTGGGCCACCGGAAGTTCTGGAAGGACGCTTTGATGCACTTGGCCGTCGGCAGAAAGCCAGTTGTTGCCAACCCGCAGCAACAGCAATGTCTGCCGTCCGATCAGCCGCAGAATGTTGCTCAAGTGATAGCCGTCCAGCGTCGTCAGCGCGCCAGCCCGGCCATCGCTCAGCCGATAAACTAGCAGCGCGGTGTCGGGTGTCACCGGGTTGCCGTTCATGAGCCATAACTTGCCTTGGGCGTAGTCGCCCGGATTGACGGTTTCCTTGAAGTTGCCGAACAGCGAGCTGCAATAAAGGTTGTTGTCCCACACCAGATTGGTCGAACGCACAAAGGGGCGGCGGGTGACCTGTTCGCGCAACGCCAGTTTGACGTCCTCGCAGCTCTGGCCCGCCAGCGGCAGCAACTCGCGGGCAGACTGGGCGGTGTTGTCGAGCATCAGATCGAATTGACGCAGGGCCTCCTCTGCGGTTTGCCGGGCGCTCTGTTCCAGCGTGCGTTCGGCCTGCATATGAAGAATGACGGTGCCGATGATGATCGGCAGCAAACCGCACAACAGCGTCACGATGATTCGGGTACTGCGTTTGCGGCGGGGCCTGGCGGTCAGAGGCATGGGGGCATCCTGTCGCGACGGTGTGGTGCGCTCGATTGCAGGAGGGGCAAGGCTGCACTTTCCGGAAACTTTGGGTCTGTGCCCATGATAGATGGCCGCTGGAGCTTGCGCCGCTCAACGGAAATTCAATGTGGTCGCGAGTTTGATGAAAGCCAGGGTAGCGGGAGAGGCCTGGCGTTGATCGAGCACCGCCAGGCCGATGTGTCGTTGCACGGCTGGTGATAACGGCTTCTTCAAATAAAGCGGTTCCGGCTCGTCAGGCAGTGAACCTTCGGCAACGATCGTGATGGCATCACCGCGACTCACGGTATCGAGGGTGCTCAGCAGTTGCGAGCATCGATAGCGGATATTCGGGCTCAGCCTTGCCGCGTTGAACAGGCGTGAAACCAGTTCCGAAGAGCCGGCTTCGGTGAGTACGAACGGGTCGTTGCACAGGTCTCTCAGGTTCAGCGCCGCTCGTGTCGCCAGAGGATGGCCCGGCGGAAGCAGGGCAACCATCTGGTCTTCGATCAGATCAAACGTATCGAAGCGTTCTTCGGGCAGCACCACGAAGCCGACATCAATCCGTCGTTCATCAAGCCACTGAATCACCTGACGATCCGGTCCTTCGTCGATATGGACCTCGATGCCCGGATGCGCCTGGCGGAAGTGTTCGAGGATGTGCGGCAGCAACCTGATCGAAGAGGTCGGGCCGAACGAGCCGATACGCAGGGTGCCGCTTTTGAGCCCGCGCGCATCGGCGGCTTCCTGACGCAATGTGTTGGCCAGGCCGAGCATGCCGCGAGCACGCAGCAGCAATTGCTGGCCAATGTCGCTGAGCTCCACCTGCGATTGATGCCGGCGCAACAATTCGACGCCCAGTTCCTGCTCCAGCGACTTCAAGGCATGGGACACCGCCGATTGGGAGATTCCCAGACGATGAGCGGCGAGGGTGAAACCGCGCAGTTCGGCCACCACAGAGAAGATTTCGAGCTGAGTCAGGGTCATGAGTAAAAACTCATTTTACGATGATTTGAAATTAGCCGGATGATACGGCATTCGTCAGTATCGTCGTCGAGAGTGTTATGAATAGTCGTGAATCAGTGCCTACGGTGGCCTCGGACATGCCTGTCTATTTGAATCTGGCGACAGTCAGCATGATCTGGGGCGGGACCTGGGTGGCCGGGCGATTTCTCGCCGGCAGCCTGAGTCCGATCCTCGCGGCCAGCCTTCGGTTTTTGCTGGCCAGCGTCGCGCTGCTCGGTTTTTTGTGGCTGGCGCGGATTCCTTTTGCGCGACCGACTGCAGGGCAATGGCTGCAACTGGCATTGCTGGGTTTCTTCGGGATTTTCTTTTACAACCTGTGTTTTTTTTACGGTCTGCAATACATCAGTGCGTCGCGGGCCTCGCTGATCGTTGCGTTGAATCCGGCGGTGATCGGCCTGGCTTCATGGCTGCTGTTCAAGGAGCGTCTGAGTCGACTGAAAGTCCTCGGGATCCTGATCTGCATCGGTGGTGCCGGTGTGGTGATCATCAGCCGTAATCCGCAACTGCTGGCCGCGACGCCAGACGCCTGGATCGGCGATCTGCTGATTTTCGGCTGCGTGTTGAGCTGGGGTATTTATTCGCTGTTTTCCCGTAGCCTCAACCAGAGCATCGGTCCGTTGCAGACGGTGACCTTTTCGATTCTGCTCGGCACGCTGATGCTCTGGGCGCTGGCTGCCGTTCGCGGCGAAGTGAGCGGGGCGGCGATGGCAAATCTGGGGATGACGCAGTGGCTGAGTCTGGTCTATCTCGGAGTGTTGGGCTCGGCCCTGGCCTACATCGGATACTACGATGGCATTCGCAGAATCGGCGCCACTCGTTCCGGCGTGTTCATTGCGCTCAATCCGCTGACCGCCGTGCTGGCCGGCGCCGTCCTGCTGGGCGAGCGACTGACGATGCCCATGTGTCTGGGCGGTGCGCTGATTCTGGCGGGCATCTGGCTGTGCAACAAACCCCTTGCACCGGGCGGAAAAAAGCGGATTTTATAGAGAGGGCAGACAACCCGTTTTACGCTGTGTAGAATCCGGTTACGCATACAATAATAATCGTCTTCTGGCAGCAGAAGCCTCGCCCGCAAGAGCCTTGGGTCGACAATGAAGATATTCGGGTTTCAATTGATCTACGGTGACTTCCTCGCCCGCAGTGTGCGTGGCATCTCCTGTGCGCCACCCACCGGCCTCAGCATTACTGACAAATAACTCTGGTTAATTGATAAGAATGATGAGGCGCCAACCATGGCAGATTTATACGAAAACCCAATGGGCCTGATGGGCTTCGAGTTCATCGAGTTCGCATCGCCGACCCCCGGCACCCTGGAGCCGATCTTCGAGATCATGGGCTTCACCAAGGTCGCGACCCACCGTTCCAAGAACGTGCACCTGTATCGCCAGGGCGCGATCAACCTGATCCTCAACAACGAACCCCACAGCGTGGCTTCGTACTTCGCCGCCGAGCACGGTCCGTCGGTGTGCGGCATGGCGTTCCGGGTCAAGGATTCGCAGAAAGCCTACAAACGCGCGCTGGAACTCGGCGCTCAGCCGATCCACATTGAAACCGGCCCGATGGAGCTGAATCTGCCGGCGATCAAAGGCATTGGTGGCGCGCCGCTGTACCTGATCGACCGTTTCGGTGAAGGCAGCTCGATCTACGACATCGACTTCGTGTTCCTCGAAGGTGTTGACCGCAACCCGGTCGGTGCCGGCCTGAAGATCATCGACCACCTGACTCACAACGTGTATCGCGGTCGTATGGCCTACTGGGCGAAGTTCTACGAGACGCTGTTCAACTTCCGCGAAATCCGCTATTTCGACATCAAGGGCGAATACACCGGCCTGACTTCCAAAGCGATGACCGCGCCGGACGGCATGATCCGCATCCCGCTCAACGAAGAATCGTCGAAGGGCGCGGGGCAGATCGAAGAGTTCCTGATGCAGTTCAACGGGGAAGGTATCCAGCACGTGGCGTTCCTCACCGACGACCTGGTCAAGACCTGGGACGCGCTGAAGAAGATCGGCATGCGCTTCATGACCGCACCGCCGGACACCTACTACGAAATGCTCGAAGGTCGCCTGCCGAACCATGGCGAACCGGTTGAAGCACTGCAATCGCGCGGAATCCTGCTCGATGGCGCTTCGGACAAGAACGACAAGCGCCTGCTGCTGCAGATCTTCTCGGAAACCCTGATGGGCCCGGTGTTCTTCGAATTCATCCAGCGTAAAGGCGACGATGGTTTCGGAGAAGGCAACTTCAAGGCGCTGTTCGAATCGATCGAGCGTGACCAGGTGCGTCGCGGCGTACTCGCCACCGAGTAACCCGCAGATGTAAAAAAGCCCGGCCTGCCATCGCGCAGGCCGGGCTTTTTATTGTGCATCTTACGGGCGCCGCTGGCGCATCAGATGCTTGAATCCTTCAAACACCAGCACCACCACCGCGAGCCAGATCGGGATATAGGTCAACCATTCTCCGGCCTTGATGCTCTCGCCAAGCAACAGTGCAACGCCCAGCAACAACACCGGCTCCACGTAGCTGAGCAGACCGAACAGGCTGAACGGCAGCAAGCGGCTGGCGATGATGTACACCACCAGTGCCGACGCACTGATCAGGCCCAGCAACGGAATCAGCCAAGTCAGAGCCGGGTATTGATCGAACACGCCGAAGCCCTGTTCGCCGCTGTGTACGAACCAGTAGGCCACCGGCAGCATCAAGGTCATGTCGACCCACAGGCCGCCGAGGTTGTCGGCCTTCAGGCGTTTGCGCAGGACGAAGTACAGCGGATAGCCGATGACGACCACCAGCGTCGCCCAGGAGAATCCGCCGACCTGATACAACTCGTTCAGCACACCGACACTGGCAAAAAACACCGCGATCTTTTGCAGATGCGACAGGCTTTCGCCATAAGCGATGCGGCCCGTCAGCACCATGGCCAGCGGCAACAGGAAATAGCCCAGCGACACATCAAGGCTGTAACCGTTGAGCGGTGCCCACATGAACAGCCACAACTGTACGCCGAGCAGCGCCGACGAGAGGATCAGGCCACCGATCAGCTTCGGATAGTGCGCAACCCGGCGCAGCAGCTCCAGCACCCGCCGCCATTCGCCGGACAGCACCATGAACAGGGTCATGCAGGGCACGGTCAGCAGCATCCGCCAACCGTAGATTTCCACGCCGCTCAGCGGAGTGAGCAACGAGGTGTAGTAATACATGACGGCAAACAGTGTGGAGGCTGTTACCGAGAGAGCGATACCTTTAGACAAACTGTCCTCGCGGGGTGATGGGCAAACGGGGCGCGCAGGATACGTGGTTTTTGTGCTGAATATTGGCCGAGTGATCGATATTTCCAACATTCGACACAGATCCCGCGAGAGCAAGACCCGTGTCGAAGCATAGGTGCTTAAGCCGAACGCGGTTTGCGCCCCGACACAAAATGGCTCACATCATTGAACCCCGGCGTCGACGCATGCCCCGGCGTCACCAGCGAATCAATGAACGCCTCATCCTCCGCCGTGATCTTCACCGCCTGCGCCTTGGTGTAGGCATCCCACTGTTCTTCCGTACGCGGCCCGACAATCGCCGACGTCACCGCGCCGTTGTTCAACACCCAGGCAATCGCGAACTCGACGATCCCGACCCCGTGCTCCTGGGTGTACTGCTGAATCTGCTGGGCAATGCGCAACGACTCCACGCGCCATTCGGTCTCCAGGATGCGTTTGTCCTGGCGCCCGGCGCGGCTGTTGGCGTCCGGGGTCACGTCCGGTGCGTATTTGCCGCTGAGCACGCCACGGGCCAGCGGGCTGTAAGGCACCACGCCGAGACCGTACGTCTGGGCGGCGGTGATCTGTTCGGTCTCGGCCTGACGGTTGACGATGTTGTACAGCGGCTGGCTGATCACCGGGCGATCGACGCCGAGTTTGTCCGCCACGCGAATTACCTCGGCAATCCGCCAGCCGCGATAGTTCGACAGGCCCCAGTAACGGATTTTGCCTTGGCGAATCAGATCGCCGATGGCCGAGACCGTCACCTCCAGTGGGGTGTTGTGGTCTTCGCGGTGCAGGTAATAGATGTCGAGGTAGTCGGTGCCGAGTCGGGTCAGGCTGGCCTCCAGAGCATTGAAGATGTGTTTGCGGCTCAGACCGCTGCGATTCGGCACGCCATCCACCGGGCCAAAACCGACCTTGGTTGCCAACACCCATTCATGACGATGACGGGCGATGGCTTCACCGACGATTTCCTCCGAGCGACCGTTGGTGTAGACGTCGGCGGTGTCGATGAAGTTGATGCCTTGGTCCCACGCCTTGTCGATGATGCGCAGCGAGTCTTCCGCGCTGGTCTGTTCGCCGAACATCATCGTACCGAGGGTGAGGGTGGACACCTGCAACCCCGAGTGACCCAGTGTGCGATAGCTCATGCCGAAATCCTTTTGTCGGTGGGAAAGCGTCCATCAAATACCAGAAGCTTGCGCCGGGGCAAAGTGAATTTAACGGCGCAATGCCTGGCAGCGCTCGCGCAAAAAAGCCTGCAACACCTTGACCCGCTCCGACACCTGCACCCGATGCGGGCACAGCAGATTGAACGGCACGCTCTCGCCGTGCCAGTCATCGAACAGCGTCACCAACCGTCCGGCGCGCACGTCTTCGGCGACGTCGAGCCAGGCCTTGTAGGCGATGCCGTGCCCGGCGAGCGCCCAGCGGCGGGCGACTTCGCCGTCGTCGCTGAGGTAGTCGCCGCGTACTTCGACTTCGACTGTTTCGTCGTCACGATGAAAACGCCAGGTGTTGTAAGGCCGGCCATTGCGCAGGTAGAGCAGGGCGCTGTGTTCGCTCAATTCGGCGGGGTTTTGCGGTGTGCCGTGACGCTCCAGATACGCAGGGCTGGCGCAGACCACACGGCGATGCTCAGGCAGAATCGGCAACGCCACCAGCGTCGAATCACTCGGCACGCCAAAGCGCAGCGCCACGTCCACCGTCTCGCGAAACAGATCCGCATGCCGGTCGTTGAGCAGCAATTGCAGCTGAATGTGCGGGTGCTCGCGCTTGAAATCGTCCAGCCACGGCAACAACACGTTGCGCCCGAAGTCCGACGGCGCCGCCAGTTGCAGCACGCCGCTCAGGCCCTCGGTCTGCTGCTTCAGCGCCTGTTCGCCCTCGGCCAGGGTGGCCAGCGCCAGACGCACGCTTTCCAGATAGCGCCGGCCTTCTTCAGTGAGGCGCATGCTGCGGGTCGAGCGGGCGAAGAGGCGGATGCCGAGGCGGGTTTCCAGGCGTTTCAGCGCGATGCTGGCCGCCGCCGGGGTCAGCTCCAGCGCCCGGGCGGCGGCGGAAATACTGCCGGAGTCGGCGGTGCGGACGAAGATTTCCAGATCGAGGATCGAGCTCATTGGTAAAAATCCTTTAAAGATCCTTCCGATTTACCGGGATTTTTCTGCGATTGGCAACCGGAGAAGATGCAATCTCCTTGAACCTCCCGGAGAACTCTCATGAAACCACTCGACAACCAGACCGTTGTGATTATCGGCGGCAGCAGCGGCATTGGCGCCGCTGTCGCGTCAAACGCTGCTGAACGTGGCGCCCGTGTTTATTCGGTCGGGCGCCGTGTCGAAACCTCCGAAACCCATAACGGTGTCCGTCACGAAACTGCCGATGTCACTGATAACGCCTCGCTGCGTCAACTGTTCGAAAGCATCGGCGCCTTTGATCATCTGGTGATTACCGCCGGGCCGAGTGTCAGCGCCAAGCCGTTGGCTGACAGCGATCTGCTTCAGGCGCAGCAGGCTTTCGACGTGAAATTCTGGGGCACCTTGCGCGCCATTCAAGCGGCGCTGCCGTACCTGAGCGAACGCGGCAGCATCACTTTGACGTCGGGTCTGCTGTCGCGCAAATTCGTTGCCGGGCAATTCATCAAGACCACCCTGAACGCGGCGCTTGAATCGCTGGCCAAACAACTGGCCAAGGAACTGGCCAAGGAACTGGCGCCGCGCCGCGTCAACGTGATCAGCCCCGGTGTGACCGACACCGAAGCCTACGCCGGCATGGACGAAAGCCACCGCAGGGCGATGTTCGCCCGCACCTCGGCCGCGTTGCCGGTGGGCCGAGTCGGGACACCACAGGATCTGGCTGCCGCGTTTATGCTGGTCATGGAAAACGGCTTTATCAGTGGCAGCATCATCGACGTCGACGGAGGTGGATTGTTATGACCTGGCACTTCGATCACCTGGCGTTCAATGCGCCGGACGGGCAACCGATTCAAGAGGCCTTCAATGCCTTGCTGGGCCTGACGCCGGGGCGCAGGCCGCCGTTTCCGTTTCCCGGGCGATGGTTGTATCAGGACGCGCAGGCGCTGGTGCATGTGATTGAACAGCCTGCACTGGATGAGGCTGCGTTGAGCCATATTGCGTTTCGTACCGATGAAGACGCGGCGGTGGTTTTGAAGCGGGTGCAGGGCAGTGGGTTGCCGTATCAGGTGGCGCAGGTGCCGGAGGATGGGGTCTGGCAGATTTTTGTGCAAATGCCGGGGGGAGTGGTGCTGGAGCTGGATGCAAAAACGGGGATTTTGTGAATGTTTAATCGTTGCGTTTAAAGGAAACGTTCAGACACGCACCCCAGGCTACACAACCTTGCGCCGTTGCCTACGACTGCGCCAGAATCCACCGGCTTGTGCGCTTATAGGCCGGGTTTTATCGTTGCTCCGTCGCTGAAAAACAGCGATCGGGTTTGGTAGCCCGGATCTGACTTGTTGCGCAATTCACCGTATTCGGACACTCATCCGTCCGTGCTTTTATGGTGGCCATGCGCGGGGCGCTTTCGAGCGCGCCGGTTCTCCAAGTCACCGGTCTACCAACCCGTGTACGGCCACCACCTCTTCGTTTGGTAGCGAAGTTTGATGGCTCCATTTTTCTGATTTGGAGATTCAAACGTGATCAAACCAACACCCAATCCACCCGAAGCCGATTCGACTTCCCCCTACGAAACCCTCGACTCCAAGAAATTCCACGAAGCCGCCGAACGCGCCCTCGATCACTACCTCAACCCGTTCCACACCAGAAAACCGCTGCTCAAACCCGGCACCCGCTACCTCATCGCCCCCGGCATCGCGAACGAAGAACTGCTGGCCGACGCCTGCGAGACCCTGACCTCCGCCAAAACCATGGCCAGCGATTTCGCCGGGATGATCGATCCGCCGCAGCGGCATGTGCTGCTGGGCATCGGGCAACTGATCATGCTGGCGGAACTGGCGGTGAATCGGGTGCTGGATAATCTGGAGATGAAGGCCGAGGCGCCGCTATAGCCTGATCGTTCCCACGTCGAGGCGTCGAACCGTCTGCGTGGGAATGCCTCAAGGGACGCTCCGCGTTCCAGCTCTGGAAGGGACGCGGAGCGTCCAGGGCTGCATTCCCACGCGGAGCGTGGGAACGATCCAGCGCCAATAAAAAACGGCCCGTAGTGGGCCGTTTTTGTGTGTCTGCCAATAATCAGGTCCGCAACGTCCGCGTCATCCGCAACGCCAGCAGACTCCCGCCAACGATCACACCCGCCAGCAGATACAGCGCCGCATCGGTCGAGCCGGTGCTGTCCTTGACCCAGCCGACCAAGTAGGGACTGAGGAACCCAGCCATCTGCCCCATGGAGTTGATCAACGCCAGACCACCCGCCGCAGCACCCGCGCTCAACATGGCAGTCGGCACCGGCCAGAACATCGGCAGACCGGTCAGCGCGCCCATGGTCGCAATGGTCAGACCGAGAATCGCAATCGCCGGATTCGCCGCGAAGTTCACCGCGATCAACAGGCCGATGGCGCCCATCAGCATCGGCACCACCAAGTGCCAGCGACGTTCCTTGCGCAGGTCAGCCGAGCGACCGACCACCAGCATGAACACGGCGGCCAGCAGATATGGAATCGCGCTCAACCAGCCAATCAACAGGTTGTCGCTGAAACCGAGGTTCTTGATGATCGACGGCAGCCAGAAGTTGATCGCGTACACGCCGCTCTGGATGCAGAAGTAGATCAGGCCGAAGGCCCAGATGGCCGGGTTCTTGAATACGGCGATCAGCGAGTCGGAGGTGGTTTTAGGCTTGTTCGCCAGGTCTTCTGCCTGATCGGCTTCCAGCACCGAACGCTCGTGCGGGGTCAGCCATTTGGCCTTGGCGAAGTTGTCGCTGAGCAGGAAATAGGCCAGCGCGCCCAGAACCACGGTTGGAATGCCTTGCAGCAGAAACATCCACTGCCAGCCGGCCAGACCGCCCTGGCCTGCAGCGAAGTGATTGAGGATCCAGCCGGAAAACGGGCTGCCGAGCAGGCCGGACACCGGGATCGCTGACATGAACAGCGCCATGATCCGGCCACGGCGGAAGGTCGGGAACCACTGCGAGAGATACAGCACAACGCCCGGGAAGAACCCGGCTTCGGCCGCGCCGGTGAACAGGCGCAAGGTGTAGAACTGGGTCGGCGTGGTGACGAACAGCAGGCAAGTCGACAGCGTGCCCCAGGTGATCATCATCAGCGCAATCCAGCGCCGTGGGCCGAATTTGGTCAGCGCCAGGTTGCTCGGTACGCCGCACAGCACGTAGCCGATGAAGAAGATACCGGCACCGAGGCCGTACACGGTTTCGCTGAATTTCAGCGCGTCGAGCATCTGCAGTTTGGCGAATCCGACGTTGACCCGGTCGAGGTAGTTGAACAGATAGCAGATGAAGATGAAGGGGATCAAACGCAGGGTGATGCGTTTGTAGACGGCGTTTTTACCGTCGTCGATGGTCTGGGCGGCAGCGGCGCTCTGCGACATGGCGGCTCTCTCTTTATTATGATTTTTTGCGATGCAAAGGGTAACGTTGATCGCCCTGAGAGTCTCGGTCACCTTTGGCCGGATTGTCTTTGTGCCTGAGCACAGGGTTTGCCGACAGACCCTGTGCGGGTGAACAACCGTCCGCGCCTGTTTTCAAGGATTTTCCCCTTATGTTCGAACTCGATCACGACCTTGCCCAGGACATCGTTGACCGGGCCATGGCCATTTTGCCGTACAACGTCAACGTCATGGACAGCCAGGGGCTGATCCTCGGCAGCGGCGAGCCGGAGCGCATCAACACCCGTCACGAAGGCGCGCAACTGGTGCTGGCCAACGGGCGGGTGGTGGAGATCGACGCGCAGACGGCGGTGCATCTGAAGGGCGTGCAGCCGGGGATCAATCTGCCGCTGCTGCTCGATCAGCGTTTGATCGGCGTACTCGGCATCACTGGCGAGCCGGAGCAACTGCGCACTTACGCCGAGCTGGTGCGCATGACCGCTGAAATGCTGGTCGGTCAGCGCAACCAGCAATCCGAGCAGCAATGGCGGCGGCAACGTTGCGACGACTTGCTGGCGCTGCTGTTGAGTGAATCAGGGGATTCGCCAAGGCTGGTCGACGAAGCTCAACAGCTCGGGCTGAAACCGCAATTGACGCGGGTGCCGTATCTGTTCGAACTGGGCCTGGAACACGGGCCGGGGCAAACCGTCGAGGCGCTGAGTGCCTGGCTGATGTCGCGCTATCCGGACAGTTGGTGCGTGAGTTCGGCCAAGTCGTCACTGCTGTGGTGCCGACCGGCGAGCCAGAACGTCGAGCATGATCGCCTGCTGGAAAAACTTGATGGTCTGGGCTGGAACATCCTGCGCATCGCCGTCGGCGGGCAGGCCGATGGACTGGCCGGACTGCGCCGTTGTTATCGGCGGGTCGGCGACTTGCTCGCCTATGGCCGCGAAGTGTTGCCGCGCTCACGACTGCTGACCCTCAATCGCTATCGCTTGCCGGTGATGCTCTGGCGCCATCGCAACGACGATGCGCTGGATGAATTGCTCAAGCCGTTGCGCAAGGTCATCGCCAGGGACAGCAACGGCCAGTTGCTTGCGACCCTGCGCAGCTGGTGCGATCACGATGGGCAGAGCCAGGCCTGTGCCGATGCGTTGGGGATTCATCGCAACAGCTTGCGTTATCGAATGGAGCGGATTGCCGAGTTGAGCGGGGTCGATCCGCTGAAGCTCGACGGCATGCTGGCGCTGTATCTCGGGGTGCAATTGCTGCCGCAGAATGACTGAAGTTTATTCGGCGCCTCGGATAATGCTATCGCGAGCAGGCTCGCTCCCACATTGAGATTCCATTTCCCTGTGGGAGCGAGCCTGCTCGCGAAAGGGTCGGGACATTCAACATCAACTTCAGAGCCTTTGTGAAAATGAACAATAAACGCCAATCCAACTTGTGCAGCGGACAGGCGTCAACGTTTCAAGTGACTGGCAGCATGAGGGGCATTGGAACTGGAGAATTCGCATGAAAGTCGTCATCGCCCCCGATTCGTTCAAGGACAGCCTGAGTGCCCAGGGCGTCGCAGAGGCCATTGCGCTGGGTCTGGCGCAGGTCTGGCCGCAGGCGACGCTGGTCAAGTGCCCGATGGCCGACGGCGGTGAAGGCACGGTGGAGTCGATTCTCGATGCCTGCGAAGGTGAACTGCGCCGCACTCGCGTGCGCGGCCCGCTGGGCGCGGCGGTTGAAGCGGCGTGGGGCTGGCTGCCGCACAACCACACCGCGATCATCGAAATGGCCGAAGCCAGCGGTTTGCAGCTTGTACCGCCGGGTCAGCGTGATGCGTGCATCAGCAGCACGTTCGGCACCGGTGAACTGATTCGTGCGGCGCTGGATGCCGGCGCGCAACGAATCATTCTGGCCATCGGCGGCAGTGCCACCAACGACGGCGGTGCCGGCGCGATGCAGGCGCTGGGCGTGAAACTGCTGGATGCTCAAGGCCAACCATTGGTGCCGGGCGGTCTGGCGCTGGCGCAACTTGCACGACTGGACTTGAGCGAACTCGACCCGCGTCTGGCACAGGTGCGTTTCGACATCGCCGCCGACGTCAACAATCCGCTGTGCGGCCCTCACGGCGCGTCGGCGATTTTCGGTCCGCAGAAAGGCGCATCCCCGGAGCAAGTGCAGCAACTGGATCACGCCCTCGGCCACTTCGCCGAACTCTGCGCGCAAGCGCTGGGCAAGGATGTTCGGGACGAACCTGGCAGCGGTGCGGCGGGTGGACTGGGCTTTGCCGCCAAGGCGTTTCTCGGCGCCCGGTTTCAGGCCGGGGTTGAAGTGGTCGCGGAGCTGGTCGGGCTGGCGCAAGCCGTGAAAGGCGCCGATCTGGTGATCACCGGAGAAGGGCGCTTCGATGCCCAGACCCTGCGCGGCAAAACCCCGTTTGGCGTGGCGCGGGTCGCCAGACAACACGGCGTGCCGGTCATTGTCATCGCCGGCACCCTGGGCGAGGGTTATCAGGCACTCTACGAACACGGCATCGATGCAGCTTTCGCCGTCACCGCCGGTCCGATGACACTGGAACAAGCCTGTGCCGAGGCACCACGCCTGCTGCGCGAACGTGCAACGGACATTGCCCGCGTCTGGCGCATGGCGGCTTCGGACTGACCTGTCACCCGTCATATGAAACATCGAGTGTTTCAATTGGGAAACACTCGCAATCATTTGAAAAATATTTACTCTTGACCTGAAAAAATACTCAAGCCTGGCCGATATAAGGATCAGGCGCGCACAAGACCTCCACAATCAGTGACGCCGGACTGAAGCCCGCTTTCGCGGGTCAGTGATTACGGCATGGATGCTCTTAGCTTCGACTACCCGAGAGCCTTCCTATGTCTTTGCGTAATCTGAACATCGCGCCCCGTGCCTTCCTCGGTTTTGCCTTTATTGCCCTGTTGGTGATCGTGCTCGGCGTCTTCGCCGTCAACCGCATGTCGGTCATCCGCCAGGCATCCGTCGAGATGCAGACCAATCAGTTGCCCAGCGTCGCTTACCTGGGCGTAGTGACGGAAAACGTCCTGCGCCTGCGGATCCTCTCGTTCCGCATTCTGGTCAACCGTGATGCCGCCGGCCTGCAGGAGGCGCAGACTCGCATCGGCGTTCTCGTCGACAAGGTGCGCAGCGCACAGGCTGCCTACGCCGCGCTGCCGGCCGAAAGTGAAGAACGCGCGCAATATCAGGCCTTCGCCACGACGCTGGACAACTACCTGCAAGCGCAGAACCAGATGATGGAGCTGTCCCGTCAGGACAAGCTCGATGAGATGCGGACCCTGATCAACACGAAGATCAAGGACGGTACCGACCAGATGGGCGAGCAGCTCAACAAACTGATTGCGATCAATGCCGCCGGTGCCAAGGAAGCCTCCATGCTGGCCGGTGAGCATTACGACAGTGCCATCACCGGCGTGGTGATCGTGGCGGTCATCGCTGCTGTGGCTACCGTGCTGCTGGCCTTGTTGTTGACCCGCAGTATCGTCACCCCGCTGAACCGCGCCGTGGCCGCCGCGCAAACCATCGCCGGTGGCAACCTGACCAAACCCATCGAAGTCGACGGCAAGGACGAACCGGCGCGTCTGCTCGAGGCGCTGGCCGCGATGCAGGCCAACCTGCGCAAGACCATCGAACAGATCGCCGGCTCCGCCACGCAGTTGGGTGCCGCTGCCGAAGAACTCAGCGCCGTGACCGAAGAAGCCTCCCGTGGCCTGCAACAGCAGAACGACGAAATCGAACAGGCCGCCACCGCCGTCAACGAAATGACCGCCGCGGTGGAAGAGGTGGCACGCAACGCGGTGTCGACCTCCGAAGCGTCGAACCAGTCGACCCACGCTGCTCGAGAAGGTCGCGATCAGGTGGTGAAAACCGTCGATGCGATCCAGACCATGACTCAGGACGTGCAGAACACCGCACAAATGATCGAAGGCTTGGCTGCGCAGGGCCGCGACATCGGCAAGGTGCTGGACGTGATCCGCGCCATCGCCGAACAGACCAACCTGCTGGCGCTCAACGCCGCCATCGAAGCGGCCCGCGCCGGTGAAGCCGGACGTGGCTTCGCCGTGGTGGCGGACGAAGTTCGTGCGCTGGCCCACCGTACCGCGCAATCGACCCAGGAAATCGAAAAAATGGTCGCCGGCATCCAGAACGGCACGGGTGAAGCGGTGGAATCGATGCAACAAAGCAACCAGCGCACCCAGACCACACTGGAAATGGCCCGCGCTGCCGGCGTCGCGCTGGAGCAGATCACCCAATCGATTCACCAGATCAACGAGCGCAACCTGGTGATCGCCAGTGCCTCCGAGGAGCAGGCACAGGTGTCCCGCGAGGTGGACCGCAACCTGGTGAATATTCGTGATCTGGCCACGCAATCGGCCGCCGGGGCCAACCAGACCAGCGCCGCGACCCATGAGTTGTCGCGCCTGGCGGTGGATTTGAATGCGATGGTGGCGCGGTTTGTGATTTGACCTAGGGTGAAGGCTGGAGACCGCGCAATCAGGAGACGTACATGCGCTATTCAGCCTTGACCCAACGAATCGCCGGGGACGGAGCAGCGGCCTGGCGGATTCACGACCGAGCGCTGGAACTGCGCGCCGAAGGGGTCGATGTGTTGCTGCTGTCGGTGGGTGATCCGGATTTCGACACGCCGCTGCCGATCATTCACGGCGCCATCGACAGCCTGCTGGCGGGTGATACCCATTATTCCGAAGTGCGCGGGCGGCTGGAGCTGCGCACGCGGATTGCCGAGCGCCATCGGCGCAATAGCGGCCAGCCAGTGGACGCTGACCATGTGATCGTGCTGCCCGGCGCACAGTGCGCGGTGTATTCGGTGGCGCAATGTCTGCTGGATCCAGGCGATGAGGTAATCGTCGCCGAGCCGATGTACGTCACCTATGAAGGTGTTTTCGGTGCCTGCGGTGCGACGGTCGTACCGGTGCCGGTTCGCCCGGAGAACGGCTTTCGCGTCGATCCGGCGGATGTCGCGGTGCGAATAACGCCCAAGACCCGGGCCATGCTGCTCAACAGTCCCAACAATCCCTCCGGCGCCAGTCTGTCATTGCTGATCTGGCAGGAATTGGCGGCGCTGTGCATTCGACATGACCTGTGGCTGATCAGCGATGAGGTCTACAGCGAATTGTTATACGAAGGCCAGCACGTCAGCCCGGCGAGTCTGCCGGGCATGGCTGAGCGCACGGCGACCATCAACAGCCTGTCTAAATCCCACGCAATGACCGGCTGGCGCATCGGCTGGATGATCGGGCCCAAACCGTTGGCCGAGCATTTGGTGAATCTGTCGCTAAGCATGCTGTTCGGTCTGCCGGACTTCGTGCAGAAAGCCGCGCAGGTCGCTCTGGAGAAAGATTTGCCGGAGGTGACCCGGATGCGCGAGGAATACCGGTTGCGCCGGGATCTGGTGTGCGAGCGCTTGCGTGGCTGTCCAGGGTTGTACCCGATCAGGCCGGATGGCGGGATGTTCGTGATGGTTGACGTGCGTCAGACCGGGTTCGGCGCACAAGCGTTTGCCGAGCGGCTGCTGGAAGGCTATGGCGTTTCAGTGCTGGCGGGGGAGGCATTCGGGCCCAGCGCGGCGGGGCATATCCGCATCGGACTGGTGGTGGATCGGGTGAAGCTGGCGGATGCGTGTTCGCGGATTGCCCTTTGTGCTGCGCAGCTTCTCCAGGTGCGCAGCGCTTGAAGGTTTTGTGTTGTCGTTGCTGGCCCTTTCGCGAGCAGGCTCGCTCCCACAGTGTTACGCGGTGTGTGGGAGCGAGCCTGCTCGCGAAGACGGCCTGACAGGCGCTGAATATTTCAGCCTTGCCAGGCTGATGAGTTCACCAGATTTATCGGCTTCTCACCACCCAGCGCCGTCAACAGATTCTCCACCGCACACCGTGCCATCGCTTCGCGGGTCTCATGGGTTGCCGAACCCATATGCGGCGTGGCCACCACGTTGTTCAACTGCAACAACGGCGAGTCATGATTCAGCGGCTCGCGCTCGAACACATCCAGCCCTGCCGCGCGAATCCGCTTATGGCGCAAGGTGTCGATCATCGCCGCCTCGTCCACCACCTTGCCCCGTGAAATATTGATGAAGATGCTTTCCGGACGCATCAACGCAAACTGTTTCGCGCCAATCAAACCTTCAGTCTGCGCGGTCAACGGCAACGTAAGACAGATGAAGTCTGCCTGCTGCAACAAATCTTCAAGACTGCGGTACTGCGCATCAAAACGCGCCTCGACCGCCGGTTTGCGCGATTGACTGTGATAGATCACCGGCATCCCGAACCCGAAATGCCCACGCTGCGCCAGCGCTTCGCCGATCCGCCCCATGCCGATGATGCCCAGCGTCTTGCCATGCACGTCGGTGCCGAAATGCGCCGGGCCGATGCTGCGATGCCAGTGACCGCTGCGCACCATGTTCGCCAGTTCCACCACCCGCCGGGCGGTGGCCAGGATCAGCGCGAAACCGGTGTCGGCAGTGGTTTCGGTCAGTACGTCCGGGGTGTTGGTCAGCAGGATCCGGCGCCGGGTCAGGTAGTCGATGTCGTAGTTGTCCACGCCTACCGAAACGCTGGATATCGCTTCGAGCTTCGGTGCCAGATCGAGCAGCGTCGCGTCCAGCTTCAAACTCGCGCCCAGCAATCCGTGGGCAACCGGCAGGGCGTCACGCAGTTTCATCAGACCATCGGCATCAAGGCTTTCGATCAACGTCACATCGACCTGTTCCTCAAGGCGCGCCATCAACGTCGGCGACAGTTTCTTGTACAGCACAACCTGCTTTCTCATCGCAGTCATCTCTCTATCAATTCAGGAATGCGCCGGCAGCGGACGCGGTGCGACGCGCTTGGCGTTCACCCGGTCGCTGGCGCCGGGCTTGAGAAAAATCGTCAGCACCACCGACAGCAGCAACGCGCCGCTCATCAACAGGTACGAAGCGCCGGGCGAGCCGGTGGAGCTGTTCAGGTAACCGACCAGATAGGAACCGCCGAACGAGCCGAGGGCACCCATGCTGTTGATCAGCGCCATGGCACCGCCGGCAACGTTGGCCGGCAGGATCTCGGGGACGATGGCAAAGAACGGCCCGTAAGGCGCATACATGCAGGCGCCGGCAATCACCAGCAGCGTGTACGACCACCAGAAATGCTCCGCGCCCAAGGCGTATGAGCCGTAGAACGCCACTGAGGCGATCAGCAGCGGCGGCCAGACGAAGCGTTTGCGCTTTTGCAGTTTGTCCGAGCCCCACGACACCAGCAGCATGCCGATCACCGCCGCCAGATAGGGCAGGGCCGACAGCCACCCGGCCTCGATCATGTCCATCTGCGCGCCAGCCTTGAGGATCGATGGCAGCCACAGCACGAAGCCGTAGACGCCGATGCTCCAGCAGAAAAACTGCAGCGCCAGGATGATCACCTTTGGCGAACGGAAGGCTTCGGCGTAGTTCTTCACCGCTTTGATCCCGACCTGTTCGGCAGCGAGAGCGCTTTCCAGATCTTGCTTTTCCCGGTCGGTGAGCCACTTTGCCTGTGCCGGTCGGTCATCCGCCAGCTTCCACCAGATAAATGCCCAGAGCACCGCCGGCAGGCCTTCGATGATGAACATCCAGCGCCAGCTGAAATGCTGCACCAGATAACCCGAAACCACTGACATCCACAGCATGGTCACCGGGTTGCCGAGGATCAGGAAGGTGTTGGCCCGGGAGCGTTCGGCGCGGGTGAACCAGTGGCACAGGTACACCAGCATCGCCGGCATCACCGCCGCTTCGACCACGCCGAGCATGAAGCGGATGACGATCAGCCAATAGGCGTTGGAGACCACGCCGGTCAGCGTGGCGAGCCCGCCCCAGAAAATCAGGCTGACGAAGATCAGCTTCTTCACGCTGTGCTTTTGCGCGTAGATCGCCCCGGGTACCTGGAAGAAAAAGTAACCGAGAAAGAACAGCGCGCCGAGCAGCGAGGACAGGCCCGGAGTAATCATCAGGTCGGCGGCCATGCCCGAAGCGGCGGCGAATCCGTAATTGGCCCGGTCCAGGTACGCCAGGCTATAGGTGATGAATACGATCGGCATGATGTACCACCAGCGGCGGGTGGCGAGGGTTGCGGTTTTCATGGTCTTGCTCCTGAGCTTGTTGTTTTTGTCGCAGCAGGTTCAAAAAATATGTTGCCTGTCAGGGCCTTATCGCGGGCAAGCCCGCTCCCACAGGATCGGTGGTGTGCACAAAATCTGTGAGAGCTGCGGTGTGAAGATTCGACTTGCCAGCGATGGCGGCCTCGAATTCAGCGGTGAGTTCGGATCGGGTCGGCAAACCCTCCATGTCGCCACGGCTCTGCACTGCCCGGCTGCCAATCCAGTTGGCGCGTCTGACGGCCTCGGGAAAACTCAGATGTTCAAGCAGGGCGCTGATCATCCCCACTGCAAATCCGTCCCCGGCACCGACTGTGTCGACCACGGTTTCAACCGGCACCCCGGCGACAAACCCCTGATCCAGATGCGTGCGGTAATACGCACCCTGCGGCCCGAGCTTGATCGCCACGGCTTCGGCACCCTGATCGAGATAGAACGCCGCGATGTCCGCCGGGTCTTCAAACCCGGTGAGCAGCCGACCTTCGCTCAACCCCGGCAATACCCAGTGGGCGAGGGCGGCGAGGCGGTTGATCTCGCTGATCATCTCTCGTTCGCTGGCCCACAGGCTCGGACGCAGGTTCGGGTCGAACGACACGCTGCGCCCGGCGTTGCGCATGCGGGTCATCAGATCTCGGGACATTTCCCGGGCTGACGCCGACAGCGCCGGCGGAATGCCAGTGGCGTGCAAATGTCGGGCATTCAATAGCGTCGGATTAATCGACTGCGGCGACAGATGACTGGCCGCCGAGCCACGACGAAAATACTCGACCGTCGGGTCGCTGCCGTCATCGTTGCGGGATTTGAGCTGGAAACCGGTCGGGTGGGTGTTGTCGACTTGGACATGGCTGCAATCGAGCCCTTCGCGAGCCAGGGTTTCGACAACAAACCGTCCCAGCGAATCGGCACCGACCCGGCTCAGCCATGCGACGTTGAAACCGAGCCGAGAAAGTCCGATGGCCACGTTGCTGTCGGCCCCGGCGATCCGTTTGTGGAACTGGTCGACGGAGGCCAGATCACCGCTTTGTTCGGCGACAAACATGGCCATGGTTTCGCCGAACGACAGAATATCGATCTCAGACATGAGCAGGCTCCAGGCGGGATTGGCCGAGACGGGCGAGAGCGGCGACGTGTTCAGCGGTGAGTTGCACCAGGTCATCGCCCTGCAACGGGTATTCGGCGGCACGCATGACACCTTGGGCCATGTGTCTCAGCAGTTGTTCCCACAGATGCAAGTCAGTAGCAGCCGGCGGCACTGCTACCATTTTGCCGTCGGCGCGACGGGCCACGGCTTTGCAATGCACGTAGCCAACGTGCCGGCCCAGCAAGCGTGCGGCGGTCGCGGCGGACTGGTCCTGCCACTGCCAGTTGCCGATGTCGAAGGTCATCTTGATCGGCAGATTGTGCTGTTCGACAGCGGCGAAGAAACGCTGAAAGGGTTCGATTCGACCGCCGTGCAGGGTCTGGTCGTTCTCAACCAGCAGATGTACCGGGCTTTGTTGAAGGATTGGCGCAAGGGTCCGCAAATCGTTGTTATCGGTGAAGAAGCCCAGCGACACTTTCAGCCACTTCGAACCGAACGCTTCGGCGTTGTGCAACGCGGTGATGAGTTCGGGATTGGGCCGCGACTGACCGGCCAGCCACAGCTCGGTGGGCGAGGAATAAATGCTTTGCAGGCCTGTTGCACGCGTGGCAGCGACGAGTTGTTCGGGGACCTCGTTGGTCAGCAGCTCTTCGCGCCATTCGATGCGATTGGCGCCGGCAGCGGCCAAAACTTCGATGAAAGAGCCTTGGCCACGAAGGCGCACAAGATCGGCGCCGTAGCTGGAAAGGCTGATGGAAACGGCGGGTTTATTCATTGTTATCTACCTCTGAAACCGGTTTCATTTTTGTTCAAAAAAATTTGGTTGGCCCCGCAGGGCCTTATTTCGCCTGGCTGCGCGTTGAGCCGCGCTCGATCAAAACCGGCGCAAAATCCAGGGTCCGCGCCGCTTCATCATTCCCGCGCAACCGCTTGAGCAAGCATTCAAATGCCTGTGCGCCAATCTCGGCGGTTGGCTGAGCGAGGGCAGTAATCCCGCTGCCCACCAGCGGATACCAGTCCAGATCATCCAGGGCGATCACCCCGACATCCTCGAACAACCGGCAGCCGATCTCGCGCAGCGCCAGGGTGCAAACCAGCGCCGCCACGCCGTTGGCGCAGAACAGGGCTTTCGGGCCTGAATCAGGTGTGTTCAAAAAGGTTTGAAGGTCGTTCGCAAGACTCGAACCGGTTTCCAGCACCGCGCCACACATGTGTTCGCGATGGCCAACCTGTTGCTGAAAACTGCCAACCCGCTCGATCCGCGAACTGGTGCCGTCATAGGGTTCGGTCACCAGCAGCACATCGCGATAGCCGCGCTGCTGAAGGTGTTCGAGCGCCATCTCGATGGCCTGCGGGTTGTTCAGCCCGACCATGTCGCTGTCGAGTCCGTCGACCTTGCGATCGACCAGCACCAGCGGCATTTCCCGTTTCAGCTCGTGCAGTTCATCCCGATGATGGCCCAGGGTGTTCACGATCAGCCCTTCGATGTTGTACGAGCGCAACAGCGCCAGATGCTGGCGTTCCTGCTCATCGTCGCGATCGGTGTTGCACACCACCAGGCTGTAGCCGTGTCGGCGGCAGGCGGTTTCCACCCCGTGCATCACGGCAATCGAATAAGGGTTGCGGATATCGGCCACCAGCATGCCGATAAGGCGAGTGCGACCGCGCTTCAGGCCGCGGGCCATTTGATTGGGGCGGTAGCCGAGTTCGGCAATCGCCCGCTCGATACGCTGGGCAATCGCATCGGAGAGCAGGGCACGGTCGTCGCCGATAAAGCGCGAGACGCTGGCCTTGGACACGCCCGCGTGTTGGGCGACGTCGAGCATGGTCACGCGGCTGCGCTGGGCGGCGGAGAAATCGTTCACGGTCTGAAACCTTGTTATTGGATTTGTCAGATCAGATCGCTGTATCAGGATCTGAAACCGGTTTCAGGGAACACCAGAAGAGAACCGATCGTCAAGTGAATGATCAGAAGTTCGTGAGCCACCGACAAGTAGCGCTCAGCAGGGAGTCGCTGACGTCAGCCGAACAACCCGGCGGCGATGTTGATCGAAAACCCGAGGATGGCGGTGTTGAACACAAATCCGATCAGCGACTGCGCCAGCACGATCTTGCGTATCTCTCGCGTGGCCACACCGACATCCGCCGTCTGCACAGCAACGCCGATGGTGAACGAGAAGTACAGGAAGTCCCAATAATTGGGCGTTGTCAGACCTTCGGCAAAGCGCAGTGCCGGTTCCTTGCCGTTCCAGGTATAAAACAGTCGGGCGTAGTGGACGCAGAAAATCACTCCGATCAACAGCCATGAGCCGATGACCGTCAGTGCGGTAAAACCGTAGTGCAGGAGTTTGCGGGTGGTTTCCAGGTCCTTGCTGCCGGCCAGTTCCAGGGTGATGGTTGCGAGGCTGGCCAGCGCCGCGATGCACACCACAAACAGCACCAACCCCGCATTCTCGTCCTCGATGACCGCGATCCTCTTGACGTCCGGTGCCTTGGCACGAACGGTAAGCCACAGCATCAGGGCCAGGTAAGTCCAGACCCCGACGTTCCAGCCAATGAGGATTTTGCTGATGACGGAGTCGGCAGGAACCAGCAGACCGACGGCGAGGCCGAACAGCGCGGCAGCGGAGAGGCGAGGGTGGGTACGGGCGAGGAAGCGCATGCGATGTTCACTGAGATCGAGGGAATAGCAAACATAACATGGATGATGGTGGTGACGAGGGAGGACTATTCCGAAGAGAGGAAAACCTCGAAGTCCTCAGCTTGAAAGGACTTCGAGGTTTTAATGTCGACAGGAAGTTACTTCACAATCAGGGGTTCTCAATACTCATATCACCGGCGGTGATTTCTGCTGTACTACCGTCGCTGGCCGTTCCTCGAAAATGAAAAGTCGCTTCGATTTTTTCGGTTCCAGGTGTCGGAAGTGTACGAAAGGTGATCGAACCGGCAGTCGCTGGATAGGGCTGGATTCCAAACTTGAGGTTCATGAACATACCGGTGACAAGGTTTTTATCGGTCGCGAAATCATAGGCCGTATTTGTTTTGACTTTTTCCGAGACATGGAAAAGCAACCTTTGGTTGTGGTGATCGGGTCTTCCTGACCAATATTCAGACCAAGCCACGGATTTCGGACCAAGATTTGGATCATTTTCCTGGGTGGTCAGATTCACTCCAGTGGATCGGTAACTGAACACTTCTCCGGTTTCAGGTAGCAACACATTGGCGTTGATGGCTCCCTCTGAAACGTCCCCGGAAGCGACCATGTTCTTGCTATCCGCTTTGAGGTTAAATTCGCCTTCAGACAGATTGATCTGTTTGCCATTGGGTGATGTGCCTTTGAAGCGGAAGGTTCCTCTTGCCGTTTCCTTCTCAGTATCAAGCGTGAGCGTCAATTGGCCTTCAAACGCCCGGTACGGTGCATCGACGGTACTGGGTGTGCTTTTGTACCAATTCCCCAGGGCGCCTGAACTGCTACTGGAAAAATCAAAAGTCTTGTCGGTTACACTTTCATCCGGCACATAGAAACTGATGTTTCGGAACTCGTTCGGAAAACCGGGAAGTGCCTGTTCGGCAGTGATGATCCAGTGTTTGCCAGGTATAAGAAAAAGTCTTACACCGTCGAAGAGTGGAAGCTCCGGATCATCTGTTTTCGCAGTGAGTGTGCCTGTTGCGGCGAACTTTGAACTGAACATAATTAGCTCCTGAATCGGGACGTTTTGAGAGAACGCACTTCAGGAGCTACATTAGTGAGAGTGACGAAGGGCCGCTACTGTCAAAGTTGACAGGTATGAACCCTCAGCTTTTTATGACCTATAACTCAATCACTGCCCCGCCCATTTCTTGACAACTTTGATCACCACCACAAAGAACACCGGCACAAAAACCACCGCCAACGTTGCGGTAATCATCCCGCCAATCACCCCGGTACCAATCGCCTGCTGACTCGCCGAACTCGCGCCCGTGGCAATCGCCAGCGGCACGACACCCAGAATGAATGCCAGCGACGTCATGACAATCGGCCGCAAGCGCATGCGTGCCGCTTGCAACGTGGCGTCAATCAGGTCGTGACCTTCGTCATACAGGCTCTTGGCAAACTCGATGATCAGGATCGCGTTCTTCGCCGACAGGCCGATGATGGTGATCAAACCGACCTTGAAAAACACATCGTTGGGCATCCCGCGCAGCGTGACCGCCAGCACTGCACCGAGCACACCCAGCGGCACCACCAGCAGCACGGAAGTCGGAATCGACCAGCTTTCGTATAACGCCGCCAGGCACAGGAACACGATCAGCAGCGACAGCCCGAGCAGAATCGGCGCCTGACTGCCGGACAAGCGCTCCTGCAACGACAGACCGGTCCACTCCTGACCCAGACCTTGCGGGCCCTGAGCCACCAGCCGCTCGATTTCGGCCATGGCTTCACCGGTGGTATGTCCGGGTGAGGGTTCGCCGGAAATCGCGATGGCCGGGTAGCCGTTGTATCGGGTCAACTGCGTCGGCCCCTGAGTCCAGGTTGCCTTGACGAACGCGGACAGCGGCACCATTTTCCCGGCGTCATTGCGTACGTGCATTTTGAGCAAATCATCAACCTGGCTGCGGCGGTCACCTTCGGCCTGCACGACCACCCGTTGCATGCGCCCCTGATTGGGGAAATCGTTGACATAGGAGGAACCGACGGCCGTGGACAGCACGTTGCTGATATCGGCGAACGATACCCCCAGCGCATTGGCCTGCTTGCGGTCCACTTCCAGCTGCACCTGCGGCGCTTCGGCCAACGCGCTTTCACGCACATTCATCAGGATCGGACTTTCTTCGGCGTCATGCAGCAGTTCGGTTCTGGCCTGCATCAGCGCGGCATGACCAAGGCCTCCGCGGTCTTGCAGACGGAACTCGAAGCCACTCGAAGTGCCGAGACCGTCCACTGGCGGCGGCAGTACCGAGAACGCCATCGCATCCTTGATCTGGCTCAGGGCGATGTTGGCGCGGTCGGCAATCGAGCTGGCCGAGTCGTCGCTGCCGCGATGCGACCAGTCCTTGAGCGTGGTGAACGCCAGTGCGGCGTTCTGCCCGCTGCCGGAGAAGCTGAAACCAAGGATCACCACGCTGTCGCTGATGCCCGGTTCGCCATTGTTGTGCGCTTCGAGTTGTTCGGCGACCTGCACGGTACGGTTCTTGGTCGCGCCCGGCGGCAGTTGAATGTCGGTTATGGTGTAACCCTGGTCCTCGACCGGCAGGAACGAGGAGGGCAGACGTGCGAAGCACAGGCCCAGACCGACCAACAGCACAACGTAAATCAGTAAATAGCGACCGGTACGTTTCAGCGCGTAACCAACCCAGCCCTGGTAGCGATCACTCAGTCGTTCAAAGCGACGGTTGAACCAGCCGAAGAACCCGGTTTTCTCGTGATGTTCGCCCTTGTCCACCGGTTTGAGCAGCGTGGCGCACAGTGCAGGAGTCAAGGTCAGGGCGAGGAAGGCCGAGAACAGAATGGAGGTGGCCATGGACAGCGAAAACTGCCGGTAAATCACGCCCACCGAACCCTGCATGAACGCCATCGGAATGAACACCGCGACCAGCACCAGCGTGATGCCGATGATCGCACCGGTGATCTGCCGCATCGCCTTGCGCGTCGCCTCTTTCGGTGACAGGCCTTCAGTGGCCATGATCCGCTCGACGTTCTCGACCACCACGATGGCGTCGTCCACCAGAATGCCGATGGCCAGCACCATGCCGAACATGGTCAGCACGTTGATCGAGAAACCGAGCGCGAGCATGGTCGCGAAGGTGCCCATCAGCGCCACCGGTACCACCAGCGTCGGGATCAGCGTGTAGCGGATGTTCTGCAGGAACAGGAACATCACCGCGAACACCAGCAGCATCGCTTCGCCGAGGGTGTAGACCACTTTGGTGATCGAGACCTTCACGAACGGCGAGGTGTCGTAAGGGATCTTGTATTCCACGCCCTTCGGAAAGTAACGCGACAGCTCATCCATTTTTGCCCGGATCAGTGTTGCGGTACTCAGAGCGTTGGCGCCCGGCGAGAGTTGCACGCCGACGGCGGTGGAGGGTTTGCCGTTCAAGCGGGTGCCGAACTGGTATTCCTGGCTGCCGATTTCCACCCGTGCCACATCCTTGATGCGCACGGTGGAACCGTCCGGGTTGGCCTTGAGCACGATGTCGGCGAACTCTTCCGGCGTCGACAATTGCCCCTTGACCAGAACCGTCGCGGTGATTTCCTGAGTGCCAGGGTTCGGCAGATCGCCGATGCTGCCGGCAGAGACCTGAGCGTTCTGCGCGACGATGGCGGCGTTGACGTCAGCCGGCGTCAGGTTGAAACCGATCAGCTTCTGCGGATCGACCCAGATCCGCATCGCTCGCTCGGCACCATACAACTGGGCCTTGCCGACACCGTCGATGCGTTTGATTTCGTTCATCACGTTGCGCGCCAGGTAATCGCTGAGCGCCACGTCATCGAGCTTGCCGTCGCTGGACGTGAGACTGATCAACAACAGGAAGCCGGCGGAGACCTTCTCCACCTGCAAGCCTTGCTGATTGACCGCCTGCGGCAGACGCGACTCGACGGCCTTCAGTCGGTTCTGCACATCGACCTGCGCCAGTTCCGGGTTGGTGCCGGGCTGGAACGTCGCCTTGATCGTGGCGCTGCCCAGGCTGCTCTGCGATTCGAAGTACAGCAAGTGATCGGCGCCGTTGAGCTCTTCCTCGATCAGGCTGACCACGCTTTCGTCGACGGTCTGCGCCGAGGCGCCCGGGTACACGGCATAGATTTCGATCTGCGGCGGTGCGACGTCCGGGTATTGCGCCACCGGCAACTGCGGGATGGCCAGCGCGCCGGCCAACAGGATGAACAACGCGACGACCCAGGCGAATACCGGGCGGTCGATAAAAAATTGCGGCATGGAAGAGCGTCCTGCTTACTGACCAGAGGTCTGGGCAAGTGGAAGAGGGGTGTCGTCGATCTGCACGGTTTCACCGGGGCGGGCGTGCTGCAAGCCTTCGATGACCACGCGGTCGCCGGCCTTCAGGCCGCCGGTGACGATCCAGCGATCATTTTGTACGGCGCCCAGCTGCACCGGTTGCAGGGCGACGCGCATCTGATCGTCGACGGTCAGCACCTGGGCGACACCGGCGCTGTCACGTTGAACGGCACGTTGCGGCACAGTAAGGCCATGCTGGATCACGCCTTGTTCCAGTCGCACGCGCACGTAGCTGCCGGGCAGCAAGTCGAGGTCCGGGTTGGGGAACTCGCTGCGCAGAACGATCTGCCCGGTGCCCGGATCGACCGTAATGTCGCTGAACAGCAACTTGCCCGGCAGCGGATAGAGACTGCCGTCGTCCTGGATCAGCGTGGCCTTGACCTGATCTTGGCCGACCTGCTGCAACTGGCCGGAGCGGAAGGCCCGGCGCAGCTCGTTCAATTCACGGGTGGACTGGGTGAGGTCGGCGTGGATCGGGTTCAGTTGCTGGATCAGTGCCATGGGCGTGGTTTCGTTCTGGCCGACCAGTGCGCCTTCGGTCACCAGAGCGCGGCCGACGCGGCCCGAAATCGGCGCGGTGACGGTGGCGTAACCGAGGTTCAGCTTCGCCCGCTCGACGGCGGCCTTGTTGGCGGCAACCTCGGCGGCGGTCTGCCGGGCAGTGGCGCGGGCGTTGTCGTAGTCCTGAGCGCTGATGGCCTTGTCGTCAACCAATTGGGCGTAGCGTTGCTCTTGCAACTTCGCCTGGAAGGCGTTGGCCTCGGCCTTGCGCAGGGCGGCTTCGGCGCTGTCCAGATCAGCTTTGAACGGTGCCGGGTCGATGCGGAACAGCACGTCACCCTTTTTCACGTCGCTGCCTTCGCGGTAGGTGCGTTGCAGCACCACGCCGGCCACCCGGGCGCGGACTTCGGCGATGCGTGGCGCGGCAATGCGTCCGCTCAGTTCACTGGTGATCGAGAGGGGGCGTGCCTCAAGGGTTTCGACCCGCACCGTGGCCGGTGGCGTCTGTTCCTCGGCGTCCGAGGATTTATCACACGCACTCAGCGTCAGCGCCAATGCGATCAGGCCGAGCCCGGCCAGCAAATTCTTCGACATGTACAACCCCCAATATTGATCTGCGCATCCTACGGGCAGGCACCGAGGGTAGCGGTGAAGCTTTGTAGGCGCTGTGTGAAATTGTGTAAGGGTTTTGCTCAGGGACGATTGCGGGCGTATATCCTTTACGCCTTGAATTATTTCGTGACTGTTAAACCGCTTTCGCGAGCAGGCTCGCTCCCACAGGTTTTGTGAACGACGCAAATCCAATGTGGGAGCGAGCCTGCTCGCGAAGGGGGCCTGACAAACACCACCGCGATATCTGGACACCTCAATGCCCAACATCCTCCTGGTCGAAGACGACACCGCCCTCGCCGAACTGATTTCCAGCTACCTGGAACGCAACGGTTATTCCGTCAGCGTGATCGGGCGTGGCGACCATGTGCGCGAGCGGGCGCGGCTCAATCCGCCGGATCTGGTGATTCTCGACCTGATGCTGCCGGGCCTCGACGGCTTGCAGGTCTGCCGACTGCTGCGCGCCGACTCCGCGACGCTGCCGATCCTGATGCTCACCGCCCGCGATGACAGCCACGATCAGGTGCTGGGCCTGGAAATGGGCGCTGACGATTATGTCACCAAGCCCTGCGAACCACGGGTTCTGCTGGCGCGAGTGAGGACTTTGCTGCGCCGCAGCAGCCTCGGCGAGCCGATGACCGCCAACGATCGCATCCTGATGGGCAATCTGTGCATTGACTTGTCCGAGCGCACCGTGACGTGGCGCGATCAACCGGTGGAGCTGTCCAGCGGCGAATACAACCTGCTGGTGGTGCTGGCCCGTCATGCCGGTGAGGTGTTGAGTCGCGATCAGATCCTGCAACGCCTGCGCGGCATCGAGTTCAACGGCACCGACCGTTCGGTGGACGTGGCGATTTCCAAGTTGCGGCGCAAGTTCGACGACCACGCCGGCGAAGCGCGCAAGATCAAGACTGTGTGGGGCAAGGGTTATCTGTTCAGCCGTTCCGAGTGGGAATGCTGAGTCGATGTTCAGAATCCTGTTTCGCCTGTATCTGGTGACGATCGTTTCCTACAGCGCGGCGATCTATCTGGTGCCGGATCTGGTGGTGATGGCGTTCAGGGATCGTTTCGTCACCTATAACCTCGACTATTCCCGTGGCCTGCAATCGCTGATCACCAAGCAGTTTCGCGCCGTGCCGCAGGATCAGTGGCCGGCGGTTGCCGCTTCGATGGACAAGGACTTCCAGCCGCTGCACATCGTCCTGGCCCGTATCGACAACGCCGATTTCACCCCGATCGAACAAGAGCGTCTGCGCCGCGGCGAAAACGTGGTGCGTATCGGAGATTGGGGCTGGCGCACGCTGGCGGTGACACCGTTGAACGGGGAAATCGCCGTGCAAATGGTGGTGCCGCCGGATCCGATGGACGTGAACCTGCTGTACTGGAGCATCAACGTATTGATCGGCGCGAGCCTGCTGGCGTGCCTGTTGCTCTGGTTACGCCCGCACTGGCGGGATCTGGAGCGACTCAAGGGCACCGCCGAACGTTTCGGCAAGGGTCATTTGAGCGAGCGTACGCAAATCGCTCCGAGTTCGAACATTGGCAGTCTGGCAACCGTGTTCGACACCATGGCCGGCGACATCGAAAACCTGCTCAATCAGCAGCGCGACCTGCTCAATGCGGTGTCCCACGAACTGCGCACACCGCTGACCCGTCTGGACTTCGGCCTGGCGCTGGCGCTGTCCGATGACTTGCCGCAAACCAGCCGTGAACGCCTGCAAGGTCTGGTCGCGCACATCCGCGAACTCGATGAGCTGGTGCTGGAGTTGCTGTCCTACAGCCGCCTGCAGAACCCGGCGCGTCTGCCGGAGCAGGTCGAGGTCGCGCTGGACGAATTCATCGACAGCATTCTGGGCAGCGTCGACGAAGAACTGGAATCGCCGGACATCGTCATCGATGTGTTGCTGCACAACCAGCTGGAACGCTTTTCTCTCGATCCGCGTCTGACCGCCCGGGCGATTCAGAACCTGTTGCGCAACGCCATGCGCTACTGCGAAAAGCGCATTCAGATCGGCGTGCAGGTCTGCCCCAAGGGTTGCGAGATCTGGGTGGATGACGACGGGATCGGCATTCCGGAGGATGAGCGGGAACGAATTTTCGAGCCGTTCTACCGACTTGATCGCAGTCGTGACCGGGCGACCGGAGGGTTTGGCCTGGGACTGGCGATCAGCCGGCGTGCGCTGGAAGCGCAGGGCGGGACGTTGACGGTGGAGGGCTCACCGTTGGGTGGGGCACGGTTCAGGCTATGGCTACCGACCCCGACCTGATATTGGCACGATACCCGTGGCGAGGGAGCTTGCTCCCGTCGGGCTGCGAAGCAGGCCTCTATAAAGGGCCGCTGCGTGTCCTTGGCGGGAGCAAGCTACCTCGCCACAAGTCTTCATTCCTCAGAGCAGTTCAGTGGACTGGATCAATCCGACCCCGGCCACCTGCATCCGTTCGATCGCCGAGGCCAGTGATCCGTTCATGTCGATTGCCCGGCACGCATCCAGCACCACAAAGGTATTGAACCCTGCCGCCCGCGCGTCCAGTGCGGAAAACATCACGCAAAAATCCAGCGCCAGCCCGACCATGTATACCGTGTCGATCCCGCGCTCTTTCAGATAACCGGCCAGCCCGGTGGTGGTCGCCCGGTCCGCCTCCAGAAACGCCGAATAACTGTCGATGTCCGGGTTGCAGCCCTTGCGGATGATCAGCTGCGCGTGGGGCAAGTCGAGACCGGAATGAAACTCGGCGCCGTGTGAGCCTTGAATGCAATGGTCCGGCCAGAGAGTCTGCTCACCGTAGGGCAATTGAATCACTTCATAGGGCTGGCGACCGGGATGACTGGAAGCAAATGAAGCGTGGCCCGTCGGGTGCCAGTCCTGGGCGACGATCACTTGCTTGAACTGCCCGGCAAGACGATTGATCAGCGGGACGATCAGATCACCCTCGGGCACGGCCAGTCGGCCACCGGGAGTGAAATCGTTCTGGACATCGATGACCAGCAATGCGGTGCGCGTCGATATCGGCATGTAAGGGGGCCTCCCTGGAGAATGACTTGCCAAGCATAGTGACAAGCCCGCTCATGTGCCCAGCCGCTCCTTGAACATTTTCGCCAGACCTTCCAGCTCTGAGGGCGGATTGTGACCGATCAGCATCCAGGCGTGCTCGCGTTCAGTCCAGTACACGACGTTCATCCCGTGTCGTCGTTCGTGGGCCAGCGCCTGGTTGCCGTTGTTGGAACGCGTGACGCACAGCGCCAGCGGGCCGTGTGTGGCGTCGAGCCAGGTCATTTGTGCAATCGGCACGCCGTCATATTCGAGCAGTTGTGCCCGTTTGAACTGCGCACCGGACAGTTTCAGTTTCGCCGGCGACAGGCTCAGGCCCAGCCGCGCATCGACGGTACGCAACTGCGCCAGTTGCGAGGCCTCGTCGGTGGCAAGATGCTCAAGGGTTTGCGGCACGTATAACGCCATGTAATCGCCCACCCGTTCGCGCCAGTCGTTCGATTGCTGCGCTTGCCAGCTCATGAACAACCGGTCGGCCGCCATACCCGCGAGCGCCATGCCCGCTGCGGCTGCACCGATGAACCAGCGGCGGCTTAGTCCGGGTCGCTGCGCAGAGGGTGCGGCATCAAGGCGGGCTTGCAGGCGATCGAGCGGGGCCTGTCGGGCGAGTTCGTCATAAGCGTCGCGATAGGGCAGGTTGCTGCGGTTCAGCCACTGCACGCGCAGATTGAGTAGCGGATCATCGGCGATAAGGCTGTCGAGCCGGCTGCGCTGTTCGCTGTCCAGTTCGTCGTCCAGATACGCCACCAGTTGTTCGTCCGAGGGCGTATTCATTGCCGGTCTCCTGCTGGGCTGTTCGGTACCGCATGCAGCGGCGGGTATTCGGCGAGTTTCAGGCGTGCGGTGGCCAGACGACTCATGACCGTGCCGATCGGTACTTGCAGGATCTCGGCGACTTCGCGGTAGGACAGGCCTTCGACATATGCCAGATACACTGTTTCGCGCTGGGTTTCGGGCAACGCATCGACACGCCGGATCACCTGAGTCGCCATCACGTGGGTGTGCGCGACATGTTCGCCGTCGATGGTCAGCTGGCCGTCGGCGTCCACGGTGCCCTGGCCCTGACGCACGCGGCGGGCGCGCACTTCGTTGAGCCATATCGAATGCAGAATGCTCAGCAGCCAGCGGTCCATGCGCGTGCCGGCCACGTACTGGCCCGAACGCTCCAGCGCCCGTACGCAGGTGGCCTGCACCAGATCTTCGGCCACATGCCGATTACGCGACAGCAGCAAGCCGTAGCGCCAAAGGCGCGCCAGGTGTTGTCCGAGTTCGGCTCTGAATGCCTGATCGCTGAAAATGATCGCCTCCGCGTGTCGTGTCAGGTTTTCGATGAATCGTTGATGGCTTCGGCCAGGTCCCGGTATTCCTCGCAGGTCGTGCCGCAAATCTTGCGGATGTGCTGCAGCTGCTCCTGCGCCAGATCGATGCGGCCCTTGATGACGTAAGCCTCGCCCAGGTACTCGCGTACTTGCGCATACTGCGGATCGAGCCTGACCGATTGCAGGTAATAACCGATGCCTTCGTCTGTACGTCCCAGTTTGCGAGTGGCATAGCCGCGATAGTTCAGCGCCTTGGCGGTATTGGGCTGCTTCAGGGTGTCGAGCAAGGCCAGCGCTTCTTCATATCGGCCATCCTTTGCCAGACGATAGGCGTAGTCGGTGCGATCCGCGTCCGGCACCAGACTGCTGGTCTGCATCACGCATTTCTGTGATTTGCTGTCGTAGACCTGACCTTTCGGGCAGTTGGGTTTCTGCACCGGCTCGTCTTCATCGCCATGGGCCAAGGCCAAAGGGCTGGACAACATCGCTGCCATCAGCAACGGGGCGGCGAACATAACGGAACGGATAGTCATGGGCAAGGCTCCATAGTGGGTCATGTCTGAGGTTGAACACCGCAAGGTGAAGTTTTATTCATTGCTTTGTCAGCTGCCATTCAAGGAAAGCCCAGGCCCGAGCGCTATGCTCCAGGCGTCTGTCGTCGATCCGCCGTTCCACATTGGGAGTCGCGCCATGAAAGATCAGGTTCACCACAGCGCTGCCGCCGGTTACAAAACCGCCGCCGAAACCTATGTCAAAGGCCGGCCTGACTATCCGCCGGCGGTGACCGAATGGCTGACGGCAACGCTGGATCTGGACACCCGCAAGACCGTTATCGACCTCGGCGCCGGCACCGGCAAGTTCACCGGACGGCTGGTGGCGACCGGTGCCCAGGTGATCGCCGTGGAACCGGTGTCACAAATGCTGGAGAAACTGTCCGCCAACTGGCCCGACGTACTGGCCGTGAGCGCCATGGCGACGGATCTGCCGCTGCCCGACGCCTCGGTGGACGTGGTGGTCTGCGCCCAGGCCTTTCACTGGTTCGCCAGCACCGAGGCGCTGGATGAAATCGCCCGGGTGCTGAAGCCGGGTGGCAAGCTCGGGCTGATCTGGAACCTGCGCGATACCCGGGTCGGCTGGGTGCCCAAGCTCGATGCCATCGTCAATGCCCGGGAAGGCGACACGCCGCGCTACTACACCGGCGCCTGGCGCAAAGTGTTTCCGCACCCGGCGTTCGGTCCGTTGCAGGCTCAGCACTTTCATCATGGCCATACCGGCTCGCCGGAAGACGTGATTTTCAACCGGGTGCGTTCCACCAGTTTCATTGCGGCGCTACCGGACGCGGAGCGGGCAAGGATCGATGAGCAGCTTCGCGAGTTGATCGCGTCCGATCCCGAGCTGCGGGGCAGGGATGTGATGACCGTGCCATACGAAACCGCGGCGTTCGTGGCCGTAAGGGGCGATTAGAGTCCTGCATTTGGCCGAACCGCCGTTCTGCGGCCTTGATATAGTTCAGGCCTCATTTTCAGACCGGTAAAGGATTTCTGCCATGACTCAATACACCGCCTTCAGCGTCGAACTGGCCGACAACATCGCTCATGTGCAGATCAACCGGCCGGAAAAGATCAACGCGATGAACGCCGCGTTCTGGAGCGAAATCGTCGAAGTGTTCCAGTGGATCGACGACACCGACGAAGTGCGGGTGGTGGTGCTCAGCGGAGCCGGCAAACATTTCTCTTCAGGCATCGATCTCATGATGCTGGCCGGCGTGGCCAATGAGCTGGGCAAGGATGTCGGCCGCAACGCGCGCCTGTTGCGCAAGAAGATCCTCACTCTGCAAGCCTCTTTCAATGCCGTCGACACTTGCCGCAAACCGGTGCTCGCGGCGATTCAGGGTTATTGCCTGGGCGGCGCGATCGATCTGATCGCGGCCTGCGACATGCGCTACGCCGCCGAAGACGCACAATTCTCCATCAAGGAAATCGATATCGGCATGGCGGCCGACGTCGGTACGTTGCAACGGTTGCCACGGATCATCGGTGACGGCATGCTGCGTGAGCTGGCCTACACCGGTCGTATCTTTGGCGCCGATGAAGCGCGCAGTATCGGTCTGGTCAACCGCGTCTACAGCGACAAGGACAGCCTGATCGAAGGCGTGATGGACATTGCCCGGGAGATCGCCGGCAAGTCACCGATCGCGGTTACCGGCACCAAGGAAATGATCAGCTACATGCGCGACCATCGCATCGACGATGGTCTGGAGTACGTTGCCACCTGGAACGCCGCCATGTTGCAATCCAACGACTTGCGCGTGGCCATGGCCGCCCACATGAGCAAACAGAAACCCGAATTTCTGGATTGAAAAACCATGACATCTCGCTGGACCACCGCAGTACTGGACACCGATCAACCCGGCGGCTGGGCCGTCGCGCGCAGCCCCGAGGGCTTTCTGTTCGATGACAACGGCGTGCTGTTCCCCCGGGAATGGCTCAAGCGCCAGGAGTTGTCGATCCTCGCCGAGCATGGTATCGGCCACCTCGATGGTGAACCGGTGTTCCTGCTGGAGCTGCGCAGTCACAGCGAGGTGCCGGGCTGCAACTGGAAAGGCTTGCGGGCGTTCATGCTCGACGGCGATCACACGATCTACAAGGTGCTGGGTTATGCCGCACAGATCGGGACATGGGCGCGGGAACACCGTTTCTGCGGCAATTGCGGTCAGGTCATGACCCAGGTGCCACGGGAGCGGGCGATGTATTGCCAGCCGTGTGACCTGCGCAGCTATCCGCGGATCTCGCCGAGCATGATCGTGCTGGTGACCCGTGGCGATGAAGTGCTGCTGGCGCGCTCACCGCGCTTCGTGACCGGGGTCTACAGCACGCTGGCCGGTTTCGCCGAGCCTGGGGAATCGGCCGAGGACTGCCTGATTCGCGAAGTGCGTGAAGAAGTCAGCATCGAGGTGAAAAACATTCAGTACATGGGCAGCCAGTGCTGGCCGTTCCCGCACTCGATGATGCTGGGCTTCCACGCCGAATACGCCGGTGGAGAGATTGTCTGTCAGGAAGACGAGATCGAGGACGCCCGGTGGTTCAACGTGCACGACCTGCCGCCGTTGCCAGCGTCCAAATCGATTGCACGTTACCTGATCGACGTCTATGTGGCGCGACGCTTAGGTCACGTTGAACCAGTGTTGCCAGGCTAGGCGCACGGTCAACCCGAGCACCACGGTGATGAATACCGGACGAATGAATTTGGCGCCGCCGCTGATCGCGGTGCGCGCTCCGAAGAATGCGCCGACCATCACCGACAGGCCCATGCACAGGCCGATGATCCAGTCCACCTGACCGGAAAACACGAACACCGACAGCGCCGCAATGTTGCTGACGAAGTTCATGCTGCGCGCCACGCCGCTGGCCTTGACCAGATCGATCGGGTACAGCAGCAGGCTGCTGACGGTCCAGAATGCGCCAGTGCCCGGACCGGCCACGCCATCGTAGAAACCGAGACTGAAACCCTGACTCGATTGCCACGTCTTCTTGATCGGTGCGTCGCTGTCCAGTGGCGCCTTTGGCGTGCCGCCAAACAACAGATACAGGCCACAGGCGAAGACGATCACCGGCAGCATCTTGTTCAGCCATTCCGCCGGCAGATAGTGGGCGACGATGGCGCCGGTCAGCGCACCGACCAGCGTGCCGATGATCGCGTGCATCCACTGCCTCGGATGGAACAACTTGCGCCGGTAGAAGGTGAAACTCGCGGTGGCCGAGCCGAAGGTCGAACTCAACTTGTTGGTGCCCAGCACCAGGTGCGGCGGCAGACCGGCAGTGAGCAACGCCGGCGTGGTCAACAGACCGCCACCGCCGGCGATGGCGTCGATGAATCCGGCAATGAAAGCGACAAGGGCCAGAACGGCCAGGGTGGTGAGGTCAACGCTGAGTTCGAAAGGCATGGAATCGGCTTATTTCGGCAGGGCAGGAACGGGCGGTCATCATAGCTGTAACACCTGTTCATCGCGACTGGGATCCTTATCGATCAAGTGATGCTGGATGAAAGTCGTTACAAAACCCAGAACCAGAAATTGTCGATGATGTAATGCCCTTTGTTTCCAAAGGGATCGCTGGGGATAGCGAGGTAAATATCGACTCGTTCAAAACCTGGCGGAACAGTACCTTTGAATGTCAGCGTCTGCTTGGTCGGATCTACATATTTCAACTGATACCACACTTCGGATTCTCCGGTAGTTGGATTCTCCAGCCAGAGGGTATAAATGACAAACGCATGTAGCAGTGGGTTTGATAGTTTGTCGTGATCCGAGATGTGAAATCGTCGATCCTTGGTGTCTTGCAGCGGGACGGCATCGGGTGCTTGAACGTCGAAGCTCAAAGTGAACTCTCCCGGCTCAGTACGGAAACGCTCGGTGGCCAGATTTTGGCCCTGGTTTCTGCCGCCGACCATGCGCACTGCGTAGTTGGAGTTATGGAGTATTACCGACATGGGCGTGTCGTAGTTGCTAGCAATCCAATGCTGGAAGTCGCCGGTGCTGAAATCACCATTTAGAATCAGGTTTTTTTGCGTCATGTCAGATGCTCACGATTATGGGGAAGTAAGCAGTTGCCAGCTTTTCAACCGGGCAACCTTCCGGTGCGTGAGTATCATTAGGTGGATTTGTTATCGTCGCTACTGTCATAACTGACAGTTCATAAGCACCATTCGCTATTTGCAGAGCAGCTAAACAGGAATATCAGCATGAGAGTGGGGGCTTCCGTGCTCCCACCTCTGCAGTTTGATCTGAAACTACAGACCGAGCTCGGACAACCCCGGATGATCATCCGGGCGTCGGCCCAGCGGCCAGTGGAACTTGCGCTCGCTTTCCTTGATCGGCATGTCGTTGATGCAGGCGTAACGCTGGAACATCAGACCATGCTCGTCGAACTCCCAGTTCTCGTTGCCGTAGGAACGGAACCAGTTGCCCGAGTCGTCGTGCCATTCGTAGGCGTAGCGCACGGCGATGCGGGTGTCGGAGTAGGCCCAGAGTTCCTTGATCAGCCGGTAATCCAGCTCCTTCGCCCATTTGCGGGTCAGGAAGGCCTTGGCTTCTTCGCGGTTGTTGGCGAATTCGGCGCGGTTGCGCCATTTGGTGTCCAGGGTGTAGGCCAGCGACACGCGCTGCGGGTCGCGGGAGTTCCAGCCATCCTCGGCCAGGCGAACTTTTTCAATGGCCGATTCACGGTTGAAGGGTGGCAATGGCGGACGTACTTCGGCTGCAGTAGACATGTTTGTCTCCCGATCAAATTAACGATTTAACAACTTGTCGCTTATTGAGGCTTTACAGGTCCAATAACTTTCGCGCCATGCATTGCGCATTATCGGCGGCACTGTGATCACCCATCACAAGCGCTACGGTAATGGCGCCGTCAATCAGGATCAGCAACTGTCTGGCCAGCAGTTGCGGGTCCTCGGCACCATGTTCGGTACACAGCTCGCACAGGTAGTCGAGCAGCTTCTGTTTGTGGTCTTTGGCGACCTGGCGCACCGGATCCTGCGGATCGCCGGTCTCGCCACTGGTATTGATGAAGGCACAGCCCCGGAAGTTTTCCGAGGCGAACCAGCCCTTGAGCACGGTAAACAGGTTGAGCAGGCGGTCGGCCGGGGTTTCGGCCTGATCGACGGCGCTTCTGTACCAGTGCATCCAGCGCACGTCGCGGCGTTGCAGGGCGGCGACGGTCAGCTCTTCCTTGTTGGCGAAGTAGCGGTAGATACTTTTTCTGGAGACGCCAGCGGTTTTCACCAGAAGATCCATGCCGGTGGCCGCGATGCCACCTTTGTAGATCAACTTTTCGGTGACATCCAGAATGATGTCGCGGGTCGTGTCGTTGCTGTTGATTTCGTTCATGTGGCGAACAGTAGAACGATCGTTCTCCTTGGTCAAGAATTTATTTTTTGATCAGGCGGGAGACCCGAAGGAGTTGATGGTGTAAGCTCTCGGGTTCTTCGGATTCGACCCATTGCGAGCCCTATGCCGTTGCTTTTCAAACGCTCTCTGCTGCCCAAGTTGCGCAGCTTTCCGCTGACCGCCGAGGCCGTGACCATCCTGTCCGGCGCCGCCGAGTTCCGTCGTTGCCTGCTGGAGAACATCGCCCAGGCGACCCGGCGCATCTACCTCGTCGCGCTCTATCTGCAAAACGACGAAGCCGGTCAGGAAATCCTCGAAGCCTTGCACGCAGCCAAACTCAAGCGTCCCGAGCTTGAGGTCGTGGTGGTGGTCGACTGGCTGCGCGCCCAGCGCGGCTTGATCGGAGCCGGCAAGCAGCCGGGCAATGCGGCCTGGTATCAGGAAATGACCCGCACCCACCAGAGCATGGTGCCGGTCTACGGCGTGCCGGTGCAGACCCGCGAGCTGTTCGGCGTGCTGCACCTCAAAGGATTCGTTATCGATGATCGAGTGGTCTACAGCGGTGCCAGCCTGAACAACGTTTACCTGCACAAGTTCGACAAGTATCGCTTCGACCGTTATCACGTGCTGCAGAGCCGTGATCTGGCGGACTCGATGCATCATCTGGTCAAGCACGGCCTGATCGAATCGAAAGCGGTGCATCGCCTCGACTTGCCGAAACTGCCGACCACCCGCAGCTTGCGCAACGACATCGGTGACCTGCGCAGTCGCCTCAAATACGCCGCTTACGACACCAGTGCCGGCAGCATCGCGCATGCCGGCCTGTCCGTCAGCCCGTTGCTCGGTGTCGGCAAGAACAACCCGCTGAACCGGGTAATCCTTGAGCTGATCGCCAGCGCCCAGAAGCAACTGACCATCTGCACGCCGTACTTCAACCTGCCGCTGGGGGTGATCCGCGAGATCAACCGGGCGCTGGCGCGCGGCGTGAAGATCGACATCGTGGTCGGCGACAAGACTGCCAACGACTTCTACATTCCGCCGACCGAGCCGTTCAAGGTGATCGCGGCGCTGCCGTATCTTTACGAGATCAGCCTGCGCCGTTTTGCCAAGCGTCATCAGCGCAATATCGACAGCGGCCAGTTGAACCTGCACCTATGGCGTGAGGGCGATAACAGCTATCACCTCAAGGGCATGTGGATCGACCAGCGCTACACGCTGCTGACCGGCAACAACCTCAACCCGCGGGCGTTCCGTCTCGATCTGGAAAACGCCTTGCTGATCGACGATCCGAAAGGCGAGTGGCTGGAGCCGCGACGGCTGGAGCTGGAAAACATCTTCGAACACACCACGCGGATCGAGCGCTTCCAGGATCTGGAAGCCTTGCCGGACTACCCGGCCGGGGTGGCCAAGTTCCTCAAACGCGTTAGCCGGGTGCGGGTCGAACGGTTGCTGTACCGGATTCTGTAACGCCGGAAAACAAAAAATCCCCCCGACGCGCAGACCGCGTCCGGGGGATTTTTTATGCGCGGAACTCAGTTCAGACCGAGCTTGCCACGCAAGGTCGACAAGTCTTCGGCCAGGGTATTGACCGGGCCCACCAGCGCTTTGCGGTCGTTTTCCTTCACTTTGTCATAGGTCTCGAAACCACCATCCTTGGTCTTGTACTTGGCCAGGATCCTGTCCACGGTGGCGAAGTTCTTGTCGACTTTGGCCACGAAGGCCTTGTCCTGCTTCTCGATCTGCGGGCGGAACAGGTCGACGATTTTCTTCGCGCCGTCGATGTTGCCCTGGAAGTCATAGAGGTCGGTGTGACTGTAGCGGTCTTCCTCACCGGAGACCTTGGTGGCGGCGACTTCTTCCAGCAGGGCGGCGGCACCGCCCACAACTTTTTCAGGCGGGAACGTCAGGCTGGCGACGCGGGTCTGCAGGTCCTGGACGTCTTTATCCAGCTTGTCGGCCAGATCGTTCAGACCCTGGGTGCTTTTCTCCGAGAACAGCGAATATTCGAGGCGGTGGAAACCGGTGAAGTCTTCGGCCTTCACGCCTTTTTCGTGGTCGTCGACGCGGGAGTCGATGGACGCGTCGAGGTCACTGAACAGCTCGGCAATCGGCTCGATCGACTCGTAGTAGACGCGGGTCGGCGCATAGAGCTTTTGCGCGGTGGCCAGGTCACCCTTTTTCACGGCGTCGGTGAACTGCTTGGTGTGGGTGCCCAGTTGGTCCAGTTGCTCGGTGACGTAGATCTTGTAGTCCGAAACCGGCCCGACCAGATCCAGCGGTGCGGTCGCCGCGAACGCCGTCAGCGGCGTGTTGAGTAAACCCAGGGTCAGCAATAACGCGATGGGCGTCTTTTTCATGGGGGCGGCTCCTGTTGAGTGCTATGCAGTTGTTTTTGGTTGGGTAGCGTCGAGCAGCGAGCGACCGATGAAATCCTTGTCGCCCGTAACACCCGGCAGGGTGAAGAAGTAACCGCCGCCGACCGGCTTGAGGTATTCCTCCAGCGGTTCGCCGTTAAGGCGGGTCTGTACGGTGATGAAGCCTTTTTCCAGGTCGGCCTGGTAGCAGATGAACAGCAGGCCCATGTCGAGCTGGCCGTTCTTGTTCACTCCGTTGGAATAGTTGAAGGGACGGCGCAGGATCAGGTTGGCCTGGCTTTCGGCGGTACGCGGGTTGGCCAGGCGGATGTGTGCGTCGAGCCTGGTCAGCTTGCCTTCCGGGTCCTTGCTGTAGTCCGGGACTTCGGTCTCGTGGCTGGCGCCCATCGGCGCGCCGGTGGTTTTCACCCGGCCGATGATGCTTTCCTGTTCCTGCAATGGCGTGCGGTCCCAGCGTTCGACGAAGTTGCGGATGATCCGCACCGCCTGATAACTGCCGTGAGCGGCCCAGGCCGGTTCGTCGCTGCCCGGTTGCACCCAGACAATGCGGTCCATGGCTTTGGCGTCGTTGGAATCCGGGTTGGCCGAGCCGTCGCGGAAACCGAGGAAGTTACGCGCCGACTGCGCCGGAACACCGGGTTTGGCCGGGGCTTGCGGCGGCACGCTGCCTTCCTGCTTCCAGCGTATCAGCAGCAGGTCCGGCAGGTTTTTCACGATGTCGCGCAGGGCATGGATATTGGTGTCGGCAGTGTTGGAACAGAACTGCAGGCTCAAATCGCCGTGGCAGCAATCGGCTTCCAGCGCATCGTTGGGGAAACCGACCATGCGCACCAGACGCTTGGGTTTGGCAGACGCGAGGCCGAAGCGCTCATCGAACAATGATTCGCCGACAGACACAGTGATAGTCAGGTTGTCCGGGGTGACGATCGGGCCGAGGATGCCGGAATCCGGAGGCGGCAGTTTCGGGTCAATCTGCGCCACCGGACCGCCCTTCATCAGGAACGCGATGCGCTCGTTGAGGGTGCGGAACAGGCGTTCGAGGTCTTCGCGGTCGCTGGCCAGTACGTCGAACGACACCAGCATGCCGGACGCAGGGCGCGGGGTGACGATGCCGGTCTGGTGCACACCATGGAAGTCGTGGTGATCCTGGGTCTTGTCGCTGCTCGGCGCTTCGGTGACTTGTGCAGGGGCGGCGGCCATGGCCGGGCAGCTCAGGGCGGTGCCGGCCAGTGCGACGCCGGCGGCGCCCATGCCCATCAGTACACGGCGGCGTTGCAGGTTGAAATGTTCGCAATCGTTCATCGTTAGTCGTCTTCTGCTTACAGGCCGGAGAGGCCAAGGGCGGGGTCAATGGCGTCGAGGGCGTCGGCCAGAGCCTTGGCCTTGTCGGCGATCTGTTTGCGTTGTTCACCGCTGACGGTGTCGTAACTCGCGTAGCCGTCCTTGACCTTGAAGCCGTTCAGGGTGTTGTCGAAATCGGCCAGTGCGCTGTCGATCTTCGGCAACAGGTCGGCGGCGGATTTCGTCAGCAGGGGTCGCAGCAGTTCGACGACTTTGTGCACGGTCTCCAGGTTCGCCGCGAAGCCGTTGAGATCGCCGTGGCTGTAGCGTTCCTCTTCGCCGCTGGCGGCGCGTACGTCGGCCAGGGTGTTGAGGTTGCGCACAAGGATTTCCACCAGTTGCTCCGGCGGCAGCGATTGGGCCAGCAACTGTTGTTTCAGCGTGGTGACGTCGCCCAGCAGGCGCTCGGCAATGGGTGCCAGACCGTCGAGGTTGCGTTGCTGGAACAGCGCGTACTCGATGCGATGGAAGCCGACAAAGGCCGGATCCTGCTCGCGTTTTTCGAAGTAATCGGCGCGGGCGTTGATGCTGTTGTCCAGCTCGGCCAGGCGTTGTGCGGCCGGGGCCAGGCGCTGATACGCCGCGCGGGCCGGCAGGTACGCCGCCTGGACCTGGGCCAGATCACCGCTGTTGATCGACTGATTGAGCGTCGTGACAGCTCTGATCAGCGCGCTGCCCTGAGTGGCGAGATAGACCCGGAATTCCGACAGTGGCCCGACAAACGCGACCATCGACGGCTTGGCCTTGGCGGCAGCGTCCGAAGCCGCCGTCGGCGTGACATGCAGCACGCCACGCGGATTGCTCAGCAGACCGCAGGTGATGGCGTAGTCGCCAGGTTGCAGGTTGGCGTTGATCACCTGGCTCAGGCCCGGCGCGATGTTTTCGCGCTCTTCGATCACCAGCACGCCGTCAAGGATTTCCCATTCCACCGCTCGCTCGGAGCGGTTGACGATGCGGAAACTGGCGTGCCCGGCGGGTACGCTCAGTTCGTTGGGCTCGCAACTGCCGGGGTGAATGTTGACCACCACTTCGTCATGGTTGTGCTGACGTTTGGCCGCAGCCATTTTCGAGGCGTAGTAGAACAGGCCGCCGGCGGCGATCATCACAACCACCGAACCGGCCACCGCCCAGCGCAAGGCACGGGGAGGCGAGGCCTGAGGAGTATTAGGCTTTGACATGGGGGCCCTTATTGGCTGGAAACGGAATTCGAGGCGGCGGCTTTGGACGCCGGGGCGGGAGCCGGATAGAAGAACATCACCAGCGCCACCACCAGATAGATCAGGTACGCGCCGAGGGTGCTGACGGTCGGCACATCCTGATAACCGAACATGCCGGCCAGCACCGAGCCCAGTGGGCCGTCCATCGGCAGCGTCGCGCTGAAGTCGAAGAGCACGGTTTGCAGGTGATTCCAGACGCCGGCTTCATGCAGTGCCTGTACCGAGTTGGAGAGAATTCCGGCAGCGACCACTAGGATGAACAGCCCGGTCCAGCGGAAGAACGCCGAGAGATTCAGGCGCATGCTGCCGCTGTAGATCAGGAAACCGACGACGATCGCCAGGCTCAGGCCGAGCAGGGCGCCGATCGGCGCGCCCGGACCCTCGCTCTGCTGGAACACGGCGAGCAGGAAGAACACCGTTTCCAGTCCCTCCCGGGCCACGGCGAAAAACACCATGGCGATCAGTGCGATGACCTGATGCTTCGACGCCGTCAGCGCATGATCGAGAGATGCCTGCAGCGAATGCTTGATCGAACGCGCCACCTTGCGCATCCAGAACACCATGGAACTGAGAATGCCCACGGCAACGAGGCCGACCGCGCCTTCGAACAGTTCCTGCTGTTTCTGCGGAAATTCGGCACTGACCAATTCCAGGCCGCCACCGACCAACAGAGCCAGTGCGGCAGCGAGAAATACGCCGATCCATACCGCCGGCATCCATTGGCCGCGACCGGTCTGTTGAAGGTAGCTGGCGATAATGCCAACGATCAGCGCAGCTTCAATGCCTTCGCGCAGCATGATCAGAAAGGGAACGAGCATTCGGCATCCACTGTGTCACGAAATGAGGTAACAAGTTGTAACATAATGACATTCATTCTCACATGAAATTCATTGGCATTTACCTGAACGAAAGCTGAACGGTCTTGAAGAACAACCATTCTCAAATGCATGACCACAATCCGGATGGAGCGAGCCGACCCCTGCGCAGCTGCGTTAAGATACCCGCCACTCGAACAACAACAGGATTTGCCTGGATCCATGTCGGAAAAAGACACCATCGCCATTCAACTGGTGCGTGAAGCACTGCAGCAAAGTTGTGCCCCGGGCGTGGCCACGGAAGAGGTCTTGAACAAGGTCGGTATCGATCCGGCGCTGCTGTCCACTGAGGGTGCGCGCGTCCCGGCCAGTCAGTACGCGCGGTTGTGGCGGCTGCTGGCACGGCGGGGTGATGACGAGTTCTTTGGCATGGACCCACGCAAGCTGAAATCCGGCAGCCTGGAGTTTCTCTGCCGTAGCGCCATGGCCCAGCCCAACCTGGCTGCGGGGCTCGGCACCGGATTGAATTTCCTGTCGTTGATGCTCGAGCGCCTGCCCGCGCAACTGGTGCATCAGCAAAGTCTGGCGGAGATCGTCCTGCTGGAGGACGACCCCGAACCGCGCCGGGCCTTCACCTATTTCACTTACTGGATGATTGTTCACGGCGTGGCATGCTGGCTGGCGGGGCGGCGAATCCCGATCCTGGCCATCGAGCTGCGCTGCCCGGCGCCGGCGTTCTGCGATGACTACCGGGTGATGTTCTCGGAAAACCTGCGCTTCGACCGGCCGCGCACGCGGATGATCTTCGCCGCGGACGTGCTGGATCTACCGATCAAGCGCAGCGCCGAGGAACTGAAGCGTTTCCTGGCTCATGCGCCCGCCAACATTCTGGTGAAGTACCGCGACCCGGAAAGCCTCGCCAGCCGGATCAAGCAGGATCTGCGGCAATTACCCGCCGAACATTGGCCGGAAACCGATGCGCTGGCCCAGCAGTTGTGCATGTCGGCCTCGACCCTGCGTCGGCGTCTGGCCGAAGAAGGGCAGACCTGGCAGGGATTGAAGGACAGCGTGCGCAAGGAGCTGGCGATCACCTGGCTGGCGGAACCTTCGGTCAGCTTTGCCGACATTGCCACGCGCCTCGGTTTTGCCGATGCGAGTTCGTTCTACAAGGCGTTTCGCAAGTGGTCCGGGACCAATCCGGGGCATTACCGCAGCCTGATCCTCAACGAAGCGGTCTGATCCTCGAATCGACGCAAACCTTGGCCAAACCAGTCATCCACTTTGAGGGCTTTGACCATTGCCGCAACCGGCCTGCGGCGCGAGTATTCCTCTGATGTTTACGGTTCCCCGACCTAATAAAAACACAGAGGGATTCTGGCAATGCGCGATTACTTGTCTGCCACCGAACAGTTCAATTATCAGCACACCGTGGACGCCGCACTCAGCGGCTCGCTCGAGGCGCTCAACGCCTGCGTCGAATGTTGTGACCGTCACGCCTTGCCGGGGCGCATCGCGCTGTTCTGGGAAGGCCGCGATGGCGCCAGTGCGACTTACACCTTCAGTGACCTGCAGGACAAAGCCGCACGTTTCGCCAATTTCCTCCTCGCCCAGGGCGTGCAGAAGGGCGACAAGGTTGCCGGTCTGTTGCCGCGCAACATCGAACTGCTGATCACCGTGTTCGCCACCTGGCGCATCGGCGCGGTGTATCAACCGCTGTTCACCGCATTTGGCCCGAAAGCCCTCGAACATCGTCTGAACAGCTCCGGCGCCAAAGTCGTGGTGACCGACGCGGTCAACCGGCCGAAACTCGCCGAAGTTGCCGATTGCCCGACGCTGGTCACCGTCGGTGGTCCGAAAGGCCAGGGCATCGTCCGTGGCGATTTCAGTTTCTGGGCCGAGCTGCCCAACCATTCCAATGTCTGCGAGCCGGTGATGTTGACCGGCGAAGACCCGTTTCTGCTGATGTTCACTTCGGGCACCACCGGCCCGTCGAAAGCATTGTCGGTGCCGCTCAAGGCCATCGTCGCATTCCAGAGCTACACCCGTGACGCCGTGGATCTGCGCCCGGAAGATGCGTTCTGGAACGTCGCCGATCCGGGCTGGGCCTACGGCATTTATTTCGGCGTGACCGGCCCGTTGTCCATGGGCCATCCGATCACCTTTTACGATGGCCCGTTCACCCTCGAAAGCACCTGCCGGGTGATCAACAAGTACGGCATCACCAATCTCACCGGTTCGCCCACGGCGTATCGCCTGCTGATTGCCGGCGGCGATGAATTCGCCAAGTCGATCAAGGGCAAGCTGCGCATCGTCAGCAGCGCCGGCGAGCCATTGAACCCGGAAGTGATCCGCTGGTTCGCCGACAACCTCGGCGTGGTCATTCACGACCACTACGGTCAGACAGAGCTGGGCATGGTGCTGTGCAACCATCATGGCCTCGAACACCCGATCCACCTGGGTGCCGCCGGTTTCGCCTCCCCGGGCCATCGCATCGTGGTGCTTGACGACCAGTACAACGAACTTGGCGTCGGCCAGCCCGGCATCCTCGCCATCGACCGCACACAGTCGCCGATGTGCTGGTTCGCCGGTTACGAAGGCGCGCCGACCAAGGCCTTTGTCGGCGATTACTACCTGAGCGGCGACACCGTGGAGTGGAACCCGGACGGCAGCATCAGTTTTGTCGGTCGCAGTGATGACGTGATCACCACGTCAGGCTACCGGGTCGGCCCGTTCGACGTGGAAAGCGCGCTGATCGAGCACCCGGCCGTAGTCGAGGCGGCGGTGGTCGGAAAACCCGATCCGGAGCGCACCGAACTGGTCAAAGCCTTCGTCGTGCTCAACCCGCAATACCGCGCCGAACCTGCGCTGGCCGAAGAACTTCGGCAACACGTGCGCAAGCGTCTGGCCGCGCATTCGTACCCGCGTGAAATCGAATTTGTCAGCGAATTGCCGAAAACCCCGAGCGGCAAATTGCAGCGCTTTATCTTGCGCAACCAGGAAATCGCCAAGGCTCAAGAGGCCGCGGCGCACAACGTTCCAGCTTGAATCAGGAAGTCAGTCATGCAGATCGAAAACAAGGTTTTTATCGTCACCGGCGGCGCCTCCGGCCTGGGTGCCGCCACCGCTGAATTGCTTGTGGGCGCCGGCGCCAAAGTGATGCTGGTGGACATGAACGCCGAAGCCGTTGCCGCCCAGGCCCAGCGCCTCGGCGCGCAAAGCGTAGTGGCCGACATCAGCAACGAAGCCGCCGCTGAAGCCGCCGTGCAGGCGACCGTGAAAGCCTTCGGCAGCCTCAACGGGCTGGTGAACTGCGCCGGTATTGTTCGGGGTGAGAAGATCCTCGGCAAGAACGGCCCGCATGCGCTGGCGAGCTTCGCGCAGGTGATCAACGTCAACCTGATCGGCAGCTTCAACATGCTGCGCCTGGCGGCGGCAGCGATTGCCGAAAGCGAGGCCAACGCTGACGGCGAACGCGGCGTGATCATCAACACAGCGTCCGTGGCGGCGTTCGATGGCCAGATCGGCCAGGCCGCATATTCCGCGTCCAAAGGCGCCATCGCCAGTTTGACCCTGCCTGCCGCCCGTGAACTGGCGCGCTTCGGCATCCGTGTGATGACCATCGCCCCGGGCATATTCGAAACCCCGATGATGGCCGGCATGACCCCGGAAGTGCGCGACTCGCTGGCCGCCGGCGTACCGTTCCCGCCACGTCTGGGCAAGCCTGCCGAGTACGCTGCGCTGGTGCGGCATATCATTGAAAACAGCATGCTCAACGGTGAGGTGATCCGTCTCGACGGCGCCTTGCGCATGGCCGCCAAGTAAGGAGGATTTCCCATGACCATCTCCAACGATCCGATTGTCATCGTCAGCGCCGTCCGCACCCCGATGGGCGGTTTCCAGGGCGAACTGAAAAGCCTGACCGCGCCGCAACTCGGCGCTGCTGCGATCAAGGCTGCGGTCGAGCGTGCCGGTGTTGCCGCCGATGCGGTCGATGAAGTGTTGTTCGGTTGCGTGCTGCCGGCAGGTCTCGGCCAGGCGCCTGCGCGTCAGGCTGCCCTGGGCGCCGGCCTGGACAAATCCACCCGCTGCACCACCGTCAACAAGATGTGCGGTTCGGGCATGGAAACCACCATCCTCGCCCACGACATGCTGCTGGCCGGCAGCGCCGATGTGGTGATCGCCGGCGGCATGGAAAGCATGTCCAACGCGCCGTATCTGCTGGACCGCGCCCGTGCCGGTTACCGTATGGGCCACGGCCGGGTGCTGGATTCGATGTTCCTCGACGGCCTCGAAGACGCCTACGACAAGGGGCGCCTGATGGGCACCTTCGCCGAGGATTGCGCCGCAACCAACGACTTCAGCCGCGAGGCTCAGGACGCATTCGCCATCGCCTCGACCACCCGCGCCCAGCAGGCGATCAAGGACGGCAGCTTCAAGGACGAAATCGTTCCGCTGACCGTGACTGTCGGCAAGGAACAAGTGGTGATCAGCAACGACGAGCAGCCACCCAAAGCCAGACTGGACAAGATCGCCTCGCTGAAACCGGCGTTTCGCGAGGGCGGCACCGTGACAGCGGCCAACTCCAGCTCGATCTCCGACGGCGCTGCCGCTCTGGTGTTGATGCGCCAGTCGCACGCACAGAAACAGGGCCTGAAACCGCTGGCGGTGATTCATGGCCACGCCGCGTTCGCGGACACCCCGGGCCTGTTTCCGGTGGCCCCCATCGGTGCGATCAAGAAGCTGATGAAAAAAACCGGCTGGTCGCTGGATGAGGTCGATCTGTTCGAGGTCAACGAAGCCTTCGCCGTGGTCGGCATGGCGGCGATGACCCACCTGGAAATCCCCCACGACAAGCTGAATATTCATGGCGGCGCCTGCGCCCTGGGTCACCCGATCGGTGCGTCCGGTGCGCGGATTCTGGTGACCTTGCTCTCGGCCCTGCGCCAGAAAGGCCTGAAACGCGGCGTCGCGGCGATCTGCATCGGCGGCGGCGAAGCCACGGCGATGGCTGTCGAGTGCGTCTGAACCCGAGTTAAGGATTTGCCATGATTCCCAATGACGACCAGCAACAAATCCGCGATATGGCCCGGCAGTTTGCCGAGGAACGGCTCAAACCGTTCGCCGCAGAGTGGGATCGCGAACACCGTTTTCCGAAGCAAGCCATCGGCGAAATGGCCGGGCTGGGCTTCTTCGGCATGCTGGTGCCGGAGCAGTGGGGCGGTTGCGACACCGGTTACCTGGCCTACGCCATGGCCCTGGAAGAAATCGCCGCCGGCGACGGCGCGTGTTCGACCATCATGAGCGTGCACAACTCGGTGGGTTGCGTGCCGATCCTGAAGTTCGGCAACGACGACCAGCGCGAGCGCTTCCTCAAGCCGCTGGCCAGCGGAGAAATGCTCGGTGCTTTCGCGTTGACCGAACCCCAGGCCGGCTCCGATGCCAGTAGCCTGAAAACCCGTGCACGACTGGAAGGCGATCACTACGTGCTCAACGGCTGCAAACAGTTCATAACGTCCGGGCAGAACGCCGGGGTCGTGATCGTGTTTGCCGTCACTGATCCGAGTGCCGGCAAGCGCGGGATCAGCGCGTTCATCGTGCCGACCGACTCGCCGGGCTACAAAGTCGCCCGCATTGAGGACAAACTCGGCCAGCACGCTTCGGACACCTGCCAGATTCTGTTCGAAGACGTGAAGGTGCCTGTGGCTAACCGGTTGGGCGAGGAGGGAGAGGGCTACAAGATCGCCCTGGCCAACCTGGAGGGCGGCCGCGTCGGCATCGCTTCGCAATCGGTGGGCATGGCTCGTGCCGCGTTCGAAGCGGCCCGTGATTACGCCCGTGAACGCGACACCTTCGGCAAGCCGATCATCGAGCATCAGGCCGTGGCCTTCCGCCTCGCGGATATGGCCACGCAGATCGCCGTGGCGCGGCAGATGGTGCATTACGCCGCCGCCCTGCGTGACAGCGGTCAGCCGGCGCTGGTCGAGGCGTCGATGGCCAAACTGTTCGCCTCGGAAATGGCCGAGAAGGTCTGCTCCATGGCCTTGCAAACCCTCGGCGGTTACGGTTACCTCAACGACTTCCCGCTGGAGCGCATCTACCGCGACGTGCGGGTCTGCCAGATCTACGAAGGCACCAGCGACATTCAGCGCATGGTCATTTCGCGCAATCTTTGAGAAGGAATCTGCACATGAGTTACGAAACGATTTTGCTGGAAACCCACGGCCGCGTCGGCGTCATCACCCTGAACCGCCCGCAGGCGCTGAATGCCCTGAACGCGCAACTGGTCAGCGAAGTGAACCGCGCCCTCGACGGTCTGGAAGCCGATGCGAACATTGGCTGCATCGTCATCACCGGTTCGAAGAAGGCCTTCGCCGCCGGTGCCGACATCAAGGAAATGGCCGAGTTGACCTACCCGCAGATCTACATGGACGATTTGTTCAGCGACAGCGACCGCGTGGCCAACCGCCGCAAGCCGATCATCGCGGCGGTCAACGGCTTCGCCCTTGGTGGTGGCTGTGAACTGGCGTTGATGTGCGACTTCATCCTGGCCGGTGATAACGCCAAATTCGGTCAGCCGGAAATCAACCTCGGCGTGCTGCCAGGCATGGGCGGCACCCAGCGCCTGACCCGCGCCGTGGGCAAGGCCAAGGCCATGGAAATGTGCCTGAGCGGGCGTTTGATCGACGCGGTGGAAGCCGAGCGTTGCGGCATCGTTGCGCGGATCGTGCCGAGCGACGAGTTGCTGGATGAAGCGCTGAAAGTTGCTGCCGTGATTGCCAGCAAGTCGCTGCCGATTGCGATGATGGTCAAGGAAAGCGTCAACCGCGCGTTTGAAGTCAACCTAACCGAAGGCGTGCGTTTCGAGCGCCGGGTGTTCCATGCGGCGTTTGCGACGCAGGATCAGAAAGAAGGGATGGCGGCGTTTGTGGCCAAGCGGTCGCCTGAGTTCCAAGGCAAGTAACGCGGCGTATTCACTGACGCCATCGCTGGCAAGCCGGCTCCCACATTGGATCTGAGGTTTACACCAATCCCTGTGGGAGCAGAGCTTGCTCGCGAAGCTTTTAGAGCTGGTAGTTCTTCAACTCCCGCGCAATCACCATCCGCTGTATCTCGCTGGACCCCTCGTAAATCTGGGTAATCCGCGCATCCCGGTAGTATTTCTCCACCGGATAATCTTCGAGATATCCATACCCGCCATGAATCTGAATGGCTGACGAGCACACCTTCTCGGCCATTTCCGACGCGAACAGCTTGGCCTGCGAAGCCTCCGACAGACACGGCTTGCCCGCCGTGCGTAGCCGCGCCGCGTGCAGGATCATCAGCCGCGCCGCGTTGATCTGCATCTGCATGTCCGCCAGCAGGTTGGCGATGCTCTGGTGTTCGACGATGGCCTTGCCGAACTGAACGCGATCACGGGCGTAACCCAGCGCCGCTTCGAACGCCGCACGGGCGATGCCCAGTGCTTGCGCGGCAATGCCGATGCGCCCGCCTTCAAGGTTGGAAAGGGCAATCGCCAAACCTTTGCCGCGTTCACCCAACAGATTGGCTTCAGGAATGCTGCAATTGTCCAGCGTCACCGCGCAGGTGTCGGATGCCCGGATGCCCATCTTGTGTTCGGTGCGGTCGACAATGAAGCCCGGCGTATCGGTCGGCACCAGAAACGCCGAAATGCCGCGCTTGCCCAGATCCGGGTCGGTGACGGCAAACACGATCGCCAGTTTCGCCCGCTTGCCGTTGCTGACAAATTGCTTGGCACCGTTGATCACCCATTGCCCGTCGCGCAGTTCGGCACGGGTGCGCAGGTTGTGCGCTTCGGAACCGGCCTGAGGCTCGGTCAGGCAAAAGCAGCCGATCACCGCGCCGCTGGCCAGGTCCGCCAGCCAGGTCTGTTTCTGTTCTTCGCTGCCATAGTTGAGCACCGGTCCGCAGCCCACCGAGTTGTGGATGCTCATGAACGCACCGGTAGCGCCGTCTGCGGCGGAAATTTCTTCCACGGCCAGCGCATAAGCCACGTAGTCGACGTAAGTGCCGCCCCATTCTTCCGGCACCACCATGCCCAGCAGCCCCAGTTCGCCCATCTTCGCCACCAGAGCGTCATCGATCCAGCCAGCCTTTTCCCAGGCTTGTGCATGGGGGGCGATTTCGCCCCGGGCAAAGTCCCGGGCCATGTCGCGGATCATGACCTGGTCTTCAGTCAATTCTAGATCGTGCATGGCTCAGCTCCCGCTCTCATCAAAACCGTGGAAGAAACTCGCAACCTGCTCGGCGTGCAACGCGGCCAGCGTCGGCGGGTTCCAGCGTGGTGATTTGTCTTTGTCGATCAACAAGGCGCGTACGCCTTCGATCAAATCGCCGCGCTCGAACCACTGGCGATCCAGATGCAGTTCGAGGGCGAAGCAGTGTTCCAGGCTCAGGTGCCGGCCACGACGCAGCATTTCCAGGGTCACGCCCATGGCCAGTGGCGAGCGGGTGTCCAGCAGGTCAGCGGTGGTGGTCGCCCACTCATGGCTGTCGGCGACGGTCACGGCGCGCAGTTGCTCGACGATGCTCGGTACGTCGGGCAGCGCGAAGAAATGGTCGATGGCTGGACGCAAGGCTTCCAGCGGCGCGTCCGGCAGCGTTTGCACGGCGTGGCGGGCCAGCAGGTTTTGCAGGTCTTTCAGCGGCGTGTCGTGCCACTCCAGGTGATCGAGCTGTTCGTCGAGGGTACCGAGTTTGCTGCTGTCCAGATACCAATCGGCGAGGCCGCAATACAACGCATCCGCCGCACGAATCTGCACGCCGCTGACACCCAGATAAATCCCCAGCTCACCAGGAATGCGCGGCAAGAAATAACTGCCGCCGACATCCGGGAAATATCCGATGGCCACTTCCGGCATCGCCAGACGGCTCTTCTCGGTGACCACCCGCAGATCGGCGCCTTGCACCAGCCCCATGCCACCGCCGAGAACGAAACCGTCCATCAGTGCCAGCACCGGTTTGCGGTAGTGGTGGATCGTCAGGTCGAGGGCGTATTCCTCGACGAAAAAAACTTGGTGCAACGTGTCGCCGCTTTTATGGCTGTCGTGCAGGGAACGAATGTCGCCACCGGCACAGAAGGCTTTTTCGCCGGCTCCGCGCAGCACCACGGCATGCACATCGGCATCGGTTGCCCAGGCATCCAGATGTCGCTGGAGCTGGCGAACCATGTCGAGGGTCAGGGCATTGAGGCCGGCGGGGCGGTTGAGGGTCAGGTGACCGATGTGATTGCGAACCTCGGTCAGCACTTCGTCTTGCGTGGCATCCATGGGCGAAGTCCGCGGGGATGAAGCCTGAGCAGTCATCACTAACTCCCTGCTTTTATTGTCTTTATTCGAGAAGCCCGGGCACGGGCGTTGACGGATCGTAACAGTGCAAATTTGCCGTGTACAACGGGGATATGTGCATGGGGTGTCTGCATTTTTGCCTTGGGCCAAATGCACCGGATCGCGGCTTGTTTTCTATCGACAATGCTGACAGGGACAGGCCCGTAGCTTATCTGAACACTTGCCCGATACTGCGCCGCCTGGCGTGCAATTCACTGGCATGAATCAACTGCTCCAGATCCTCCGGCGTGACATCGATGAACGCCTCCATGTCCGCGAGCGCCAGTTTCAGGTCTCCAGCCGTAATGGCCTGGGAGTCGACCGGTGCCACGGCCGGCGCAGGCTCGGCGGGGCGTTTCGGATAGCGGATGCGGGTCAGGTTGTTGTAGGCCAAAGCGGCCAGCAGCAGGCAGGCGGCGCTGAGCATCAGCGGTTCCAGCGCTTTCCAGTCCATGGCGATGGTCGTCGGGTCGGCCAGCACCATCGTCAGGGCCACCGCGCCGGCCGGTGGGTGCAGGCAGCGCAGCCAGCACATCAGGATCAGCGCCATGCCTGCCGCCAGGCAGGCGCTGCCCAACGTTCGACCAAGGACATGAGCCACCAGCAATGCAACAACACCGGCACACAGATAACCGCCGATGATCGACCACGGCTGGGCGAGGGCACCGGAGGATACGGCGAACAGCAACACCGCCGATGCCCCCAACGGGCCCATCAGGTGGCAGGCCACTTCGATACCGAACACCTGACTGCACGCCCACACACTGAACAGTGTGCCGAGTGCCATGCCGATCGCGGCACGGCTCCATTCGGTGGGGCGAGTGTTGATGGCAGCGGGCAACCAGCGAGCGAGCATGAAAAAAACGATCCTTTGCAGAAAACCGAAGGCAAAAAAAAGGACTTGTCCGTCAATCCGGAAAGTCCTTCGAAGCGTTCCAACGATTGGGGGAGGAACGCGCACAGTGTGCCAAGCAATCTCGATGCTGACAAATTCATATAAATGCATCTTCAGTGCATTATTTATGCAGTAAAGCCACTCGCCGACCACTCATGAAACACAGAAATCCGCCCATCGTGGTCAGTGCGCTGAGCGCGTAGAACATGGTCGGTGCCGGCGCATGCACCAGCAGGAAACCGCAGATCACCGGGCTCAGTGCGCCGCCCAAGGCTGCGAGGTTTTGAGCGCCGTAGTAACTGCCGCGCAGTTCTTCCGGAGCCAGGGTATCGACGAACAGGAATTCCGACGGATAAATGATCATCTCGCCGAGGGTGAAGATGAACATGGCGATGCACCAACTCACCAGGCTGTCGGCCAGGCTGAAGCCGATCAGGCCGAGGATGAACAGACTGGTGCCGGCGGCGATCCAGTAGCGCAGCTTTTCCCGGTTGAGAAATCGGCCGATCTGGTACTGCAACAGGATCACCGCGATGGCGTTGCAAGCGAGCAGGGCGGCCATGGTTTGCAGCGCCCGTTGCGAGTCTTCGACCACCAGCAGGTATTGCGACAGGTACAGCGTGAAACGTCCATGGACTACGGTGCTGAGCAGGCACCCGCAGGTGAACATGATCAGCGTGCGATCGTTTTTCAGGGTGATCAGGGTTTTCAGGAAGCTTTGCGGCTGGCCGATGACGGCAACCGGGCTGGCGTCCCTGGGAATACCTATCATCAGGAAGATGCTGCCGAAGGCGATGCCAGCGGCAATCAGGAACGGCGCAATCGGGTACACCCCGGCGATCACCACGCCGAGCATCGGGCCGGTGGCGTAACCGATGTTGGTCAGGGTGTAGCGCAGGGAAAACGCCTTGGCCCGTTGGCCCATGGGCAGGTTTTCACTGAGGATCGCCTTGGAACCGATCAGGAACAGCGCCGAGGCGGTTTCGGTGATGACCAGGGTCAGGGTCGTCAGGTACAGGTCTTTGGCGAAGGTCAGCAACACGAAGCCGATGGCGCTGGAGAGCATCGCCAGAATCAGCAACCTGCGCTTCTCCAGCCGGTCGATGATGTAGCCGCCATACAGCGCGAGCAGAGTGGCGATAAATACCGCGATGCCCAAGAGTAACCCGACGTCCTGTTGGTCGAGGCCGAGCTTGTTGCTCAAGAATAGCGTGAGTAACGGACTGGTGATGGCGCGACTGACGACGATGGTCAGTGAAACGATCATCAGGCGGCGGATAACGAGCGAGTAGGTGGCCACGGAAAATCAAATGTCCTTATTCGGTTAACAGGTGCTCGAGATCGCGCACGGAATCCAGCGTTTGCAGTTGCCGCAGCTGCACCATTAGCGACTCGGCCTTAAGCGGTGAAATCACCCGCAACGCCAGACTGAAAAACTTCTCCTCCAGAGCCGTCTCACTCAGCGGATTGCCCGGCGCGCCCAGCGGCACCTCGACACACAGGCTCGCCTGGCGCCCGTCGCGGGTTCGAACGATGACCACCGGCTCGCCATCCTCCGACAGCCGCTCATCCACTTCAAGGCGAATGCGCGTCAGCCATTGAGCAATGCGCGGATCGTTGCGCGGCTGTTCATCGTAAGCCTCGAGCCGGCAATGCCCGTGCACCAGTCGCGCGGCGAGGGCGTAGGGCAGACTCATCTGCGCAGCGGCCAGACTTTGGGTGTCGCGACCGCCGCACATGTCGAGCAGAAACCCGCACAAACTCACCTGGACGTCTTCCACCTGATCCGCTCCGACCTGTAATTGCTCCAGCAACAAGCCGAGCGCATCGATGGCCGAATGAGTGCCACGACACGCGGCATAGGGTTTGATCGAACAGCGCGCGAGTTTCCAGACCCGTCGCAAATCAGCATTCAGCGCATCCGGCTGCGCACTGCCCGGCGCGAGGGTTTTAAGAAAACCACCCCAGACATCCTCGAACAACATCGACGGCCCACTGACACCTTCGCGAGCAAACCGCGCCGCGAGCAAACCGCCCTCGGCCGCACGACCGCTGTGCAGTTTCTTGCTTTGCGAACCGTCATGGATGAACGCCCACAACCCACCGCTGAAACTGCCGGCGATGCCGAGCGCTGACACGGTTTGCGCTGCATCCAGGGCAAAGATCCGCGCACAGGCCGCCGCCGCACCGAATACGCCGCAGGTGGCGGTGGAATGCCAGCCGGCGCCGTTGTGGGCCGAATAACTGCCGCAGGCTTCCAGCACCCGCCGGCCGATTTCATAACCGATCACCACGGCGGTGATGAAATCGCGACCGTCCACCGGCCGATCCACCAGCGACAGCGCCGCCATCACCGCCGGCAGCACCACCGCGCCGGAATGATCGCAGCCGCCGGTGTCGTCCAACTCAAGCGCATGGGCGGCGATGCCGTTGAGCAATGCTGCGTGCCCGGCGCCGACACGCAGTGACGAACCCCAGACCGGTGCGGTGCCGGGCTCGGCACCGAACACCTGCCGCGCCTGAAGTGCCACCGCACTGTCGGCACCGGCCAGCGCGGCACCGAAGGTGTCCTGAATGTGCCGCTTGGCCTGTTCCACCAACGCCGGGGGCAGATCCTCGAACCGGGTCTCGACACAAAACTGCGCCAGCCGCTGCATGCGTTCAGTCATACGAGGTAGTCCCGATAATGGCGCTCATACACTGACGCCGGATGATCCTGCGCAACCGGTACCGCCGTTTGCGACCACCACTGCGCGACTTCAGCGCCGGTGGCGATCCATACGTCGTCGTGCTGATGAATGCCTTGCAGCAATTGGCGCAATACACCGATGCGGCCCGGTGTGGCGATGATTTCCGGGTGCAGGCGCAGCACATAGCACAGGCCGAAGCGGTGGAACCCGGCGAAGTCCATTTGCAGGTTGCCCAGCGTGTGGCTGTAGGAGGCGATCCGCGATTGCGCCGGCGGTACGGCCGGGCTCAGGTTGAAGGCGAAGTAGGGCTCGTCTTCCAGTTCGTAATGCAGCGGCAGCTCGACCACTTCGGGTGCGGTCGGGTGCAAGAACGGCAGGTCATCACCACGCCACGATGACGACCAGAGAATGCCGTGATCTTTCAAGGCTTGAATGAAGCCCGGGGCGCCGTTACCCGCGGGAATGCGGAAACCGCTTGGGTGCACGCCGGTTAATGCTTTCAGCGCCGCACAACCCTTGGCGATTTCCGCGCTCTGCGCTGGCAGATCCAGCGTGTCGTAATCCTGATGGCGGTAACCGGCGCAGGCGATTTCATGGCCGTCGGCCAGAATCGCGGCGATGTGCTGCGGGTTTTCCTCGGCGACGATGCCGGGCACGAACCAGCTGCTGCGCACCCCGAGTTCCCTGAACAGGCCGAGCAAACGCTCGACGCCGCGTTGGGTGCCGTAGCGCCACACCGACAGCGTCTTGTCGCGCCCGGCGACTTCCGGGGCCTGGGTGAGAATGCCGTGGATGTCGTTGTAATCGACGGTCAGCACCACCGCGCAGCGTTTACCGGCAGGCCAGAGATTATTCGCGTCAGCCATGGTGATGCTCCTTCAGCCACCAGCGTGCGACGTCGCGACAGGTGGCGAACCACACGTCATCGCGTTGGCGCATGTGTTCGAAGAGTTTCTCCAGCAACAGGATGCGCCCCGGTTTGCCAGTGATTTTCGGGTGGAACAGGGTGGTCAGGCACAGGCCTTCGTCCATCGCGCCGTCGTACTCGCGCTGCCAGTTGTCGAGGGTCAGCTCGTAGCTGGCGGTGCGGTCGAGCCCGGACGGAAAGTTCGGTGCGCGGGTGTAGGCGAGGGAGGCGTAGTCGTCCATTTCCCAGCGGCCGGGGATTTCCACCAGTGGGGTGTCGTGGCCGGGGACGTTGACCAGATAGGGGCGGTCATCGCCGCGCATACTGCTGGAATAGATGACGCCGTTGTCGGCCAGCATCGCCGGGGTTTCAGCACGCCAGTCCCCGGACGGGGTGCGAAAACCCTCGGCGCGGATGTGCAGGTATTGCCAGAAGACATCGCGGGACTTGTTCATCACGGCCTGCTGCTGGTCCAGCGTCAGGGCATAGAAAGATTCGTGCTTGTAGCCGTGATAGGCGACTTCATGGCCGCGCTCGACGATGGCCTGGCACTGTTTCGGCCAGTTTTCCACGACCCACGCGGGGACGAAGAAGGTGGTCGGGATCTTGAAGGTGTCGAGCAGGTCGAGCAGGCGTGGCAAGGCGCGGTAAGGGCCGTAGCCGCCGAAGCCGAAGTATTCGGGTTTGTGCCAGATCGAACCGTTGAGCATGGCATCACCGGTCGGGCCGTCGAGGTCGAAGGCCAGGGCGAGGCAGGCTTTGTGCTGGTCGGGCCAGGTGGGTTGCAAGGAGGACATCAAGAGCGCTCCAACTGTCTGAAGATGGGCACCTGACCTGTGGGAGCGAGCCTGCTCGCGATGACGGAATGACTGGCGGCATCAATGTTGAATGTGCCGGCCTCATCGCGAGCAGGCTCGCTCCCACATAGGGTCGCGGTGCCTGCAGGATTACTTGCCCGCGTTAATGGTCACGTCCTTGATTGCACCCAACTCCAGATCCCACTTCTTCAGAATCGCGCCATAACTTCCGTCATCCACCATGCTCTGCAACGCCACTTTCACCGCCTCGCTCAGCTCAGGTTTCTTCTTGCTCACACCCAGGCCGGTGAACTGCACGGAGATCGGCTGGCCGACCGTCTTGTACATGTCCTTTTCCTGGGTCTTGAGGTAAGACAGGGTTTCGCTGCCTTGCATCGCCGCGTCAATGCGGCTCTGGCGCAGTTGGGCGCGAGCGTCCGCGGAGCCCTCGGTGCCGATCACGTTGATCGCCGGTTTGCCTGCGGCCTCACAGTGCTCCTTGCTCCAGGCGGCGATTTCCGCCGGGAACGTGGTGCGGCGGCTGGTGCCGACTTTCTTGCCGCACAGGTCGGTGATCTCGTTGGTCGCGGTGTTCTTCTGCAAGGTGTAGAACTGCGGGCCGCTGGTGAAGTAGTCGACAAAGGTCACGCTGGCCTGACGCTCGGCGGTGTCGGTCATGCCCGACAGCACGATGTCCACGCGGTCGGTGGTCAGGGCGTTGATCATTTGTTCGAAGCCGGTTTCCTGCCATTTGATCTTGATCCCGAGGCGCTCGGCCAGGGCGTTGCCCAGGTCGTAATCAAGGCCGGTGAGCTTGTTGGTGGCCGGATCCTTGAAGTCCATCGGCGGATAGTTGGGCATGATCGCAACGACGATCTCGCCTTTCTCCTTGATGCTGGCCGGCAAGTCGGCGGCCACGGCGAAACCGCAAGACATGAGGGAGGTGAGTACTGCGGGAATGACGAAGTTCTTCATGGACGTTCTCTTATGAGTGTTGTGAAGGCCAAAGGGGCCTCAGGTTCGAACGGCAGAAATGAAGCTTTGGGTGCGCGGGTTTTGCGGACTTATTAGTATTTCTTCGGGGCTTCCAGCCTCCACGATCTGCCCGCCGTCCATGAACACCATGCGGTTGGAAACCTCGCGGGCGAAGCCCAGTTCATGGGTGACGACGATCATGGTCATGCCGGTCTGCGCCAGATCGCGCATCACCGACAGCACCTCACCGACCAGTTCCGGGTCGAGTGCCGAAGTGGGTTCATCGAACAGCATCAGCTTGGGTCGCATGGCCAGGGCGCGGGCAATCGCCACCCGTTGCTGCTGGCCGCCCGACAGTTCGATCGGGTAGCTGTCGCGTTTGTCGGCGAGGCCGACCCGGGCCAGGAGTTCCAGAGCTTCTTCGTGCGCCTCCTTGGGCGAACGCTTGAGCACCTGACACGGGCCTTCGATGATGTTTTGCAGCACAGTCATGTGCGGAAACAGGTTGAAGCGCTGGAACACCATGCCGGTGGCCAGGCGCTGGCGGGCGATCTGCGACTCGTTGAGTTCGTGCAGCTTGTGCCCGACGACGCGGTAGCCGACCAGTTCGCCATCGACCCACAGACCACCCTTGTCGATCTTTTCCAGCTGATTGACGCAGCGCAGCAGGGTGCTCTTGCCCGAACCGGACGGGCCGATGATGCACAGCACTTCGCCTTGCTCGACCTCGATGTTGATGTCCTTGAGCGCGTGGTACTGGTCGTAATATTTGTTCAGGCTCACGGCCTTGACGATGCTTCTCATGACGGACTCCTCAAGAACGCTTGCCGGCGCCGCGAGCGAAACGACGCTCCAGACGGCTTTGACCAAAGGACAGGACGGTAACGGTAGCCAGGTACCAGATACCGGCGACGATCAGCAGCTCCATGACCCTGGCGTTGGCGTAGTAGATGTTCTGGGCGTTGTAGAGCAGTTCCGAGTACTGGATCACGCTCGCCAGCGAGGTCATTTTCACCATGCCGATGAATTCGTTGCCGACCGGCGGAATGATGATCCGCATGGCCTGCGGCAGGATGATCCGGCGCAGCGCTTGCAGGCGCGGCATGCCGATCGACTTCGCCGCTTCGTACTGTCCGGTGTCCACCGACAGCAGGCCGGCACGCACCACTTCGGCGGTGTAGGCGCCCTGGTTGATGCTCAAGCCGAGCAGGGCGGCCACGAAGGGTGTCATCAGGCTCACGGTGTCGAGTTCGAACAGACCGGGAATACCGATGGTGGGGAAGATCAGCGCCAGGTTGAACCACAACAGCAGTTGCAGAATCAGCGGCGTACCGCGAAACAGCCAGGTGTAGGTCAGCGCCACGTAGCGCAGGATCGGGTTGGCCGACATGCGCATGATTGCGGTAATCACCCCGAACACGATGCCCAGCGCCATGGCCAGCACGGCCATGATGATCGTGTTGAGCAGGCCCCACATGATCGCTTCGGAGGTCAGGAACTGGCCGATGTACGACCATTCGATCTTGCCTTCGGCGAAGGCACGTACCAGACCGATGATCGCGATGACGATCACGGTGGCGAAGAAAATTCGCCCGTAGTAACGCCGTGGCACGTGCTGGTACTGGGTGATGTCGAACTGGTTTTCCGCCAGTTTGCGCTCCGCCTGGAGTCGTTCTGCCTGAGTCTGGCTCATGGTGTTTCTCCGTACACTGTACTTTCATATCACCCCCCTCCCGGTGGGAGGGGGGCCCGGCTCAGAGGCGGAAGCCCTGGTAGTTTTCGGTCCACTGTTGCTGCGCAGCGAGGGCGCTTTTCAGTCGGCCGATCTGCTCGCGCACCTGTTGCGGCGCGGTGCCGCCCCAGCCGCTGCGGGCAGCGATGGCGGCTTCCAGGGTCAGGCTGTCACGCACGTCTGCCGTGAGGCGCGGGTCAATCCCGGCCAGCAATGCCGGCGAGGCTGACCACAATTCGAGGCTATGTTTTTCGCAGGCTTGCACCAGCGCTCCGGTGATTTCGTGGGCCTCCTTGAACGGCACGCCTCGTACCGCCAGCCAGTCGGCGACTTCGGTGGCGAGGGTGAAACCCAGCGGCGCCTGACGCCGCAGTTCCTCGACGTTGACGGTCATGGTCGCCACCATTCCGGCCATGGCCGGCAGCACCAGCAGCAGGGTGTCGACGCTGTCGAGCGCGCCGTTCTTGTCTTCGCTCAGGTCGCGGTTGTACGACAGCGGCAGGGATTTGAGCGTCGAGAGCAGGCCGGTCAGGTTACCGATCAGGCGGCCGGCCTTGCCTCGGGCCAGCTCGGCGATGTCCGGGTTTTTCTTCTGCGGCATGATCGAGCTGCCGGTGGCGTAGGCGTCGTCCAGGTCGACCCAGCGGAACTGGCGCGACGACCACAGGCAGAACTCTTCGGCCAGACGCGAGATGTTGATCCCGAGCATGCTGGCGATGAACAGGAACTCGGCGACGTGATCACGGCTGGCCACGGCGTCGATGGAGTTTTCGCAGACCCCGGCGTAGCCCATTTCCTTGGCCGACTGTTGCGGCTGGCGCGCGATGGCGGAACCGGCCATGGCTGCGGCACCGAGTGGCGACAGCGAAGTGCGGGCGTCCCAGTCCACCAGTCGTTGCACGTCACGCAGCATCGATTGCGCGTGGGCCAGCAGGTGATGGGCGAACACGATCGGCTGCGCTTGCTGCAAGTGGGTGAAGCCCGGGCAGATGCTTTCGACGTGCTGCTCGGCCTGATCCACCAACGCCGTTTGCAGGGCCAGCACTTCCACGGCCAGGGTGCGCACGTGATCGCGCAGGAACAGGCGCAGGTCGTTGGCGGTCTGGTCGTTGCGCGAACGGCCGGCGCGCAACTTGCCGCCCAATGCGCCGAGGCGTTCGGTCAGCAGGCGCTCGATGAAGGTGTGAACGTCTTCGTCATCCAGGGTCGGGGCGATGCGTCCGGCAGCGAAATCGGCACCGATGCCGTCCAGGGCGTCGATCATCGTGAGGGTTTCTTGCTCGTCCAGCAGGCCGGCACGTTGCAGTTCCCCGGCGTGGGCCTTGGAGCCGGCCAGATCGTACGGCGTCAGGCGGAAATAGCGCTCGGGGCAACGGGACAGGGCCGCCAGGGCTGCGGATGGGCCGCTTTTGAAACGGGCACCCCAGAGACGGTCGGTGGTTTGAGACATTTGTTGTTTTCCTCGTCGATAACGCGAACTGAAATCGGTATGCCGGGCCCTGAAAATCACGCTGAAGAGTCAGCGGACAGAATCAGGCCAAAGCAGTTTTCAAGGGGGCAGTTGCAAAGAGACAAGCGCTGATCGAAGTGTCAGCTTTTAATGTTTGGCGATCAGCGAGTTGGCACTGATGTTCGGGATTTTTTGGCGGGTGCCAAGGCCAGTTTTCTGTGATCATTATTATTGGTCGGCGATGTTTTTGTTGTTGGACACAGATTGTTGAACATGGCGCCAGAGGTAAATCAGCATTATGGAAACCCCACTTTCCAATTCCGGAAACCCGCCGCTGAAAACGGCTCACCGAGCGCCGCTGGCCCTCAGTGGACTGGATTTCAAACTGCTGAAAGTGTTCAAGGCCGTGGTCGAGGCGGGAGGCTTCAGCGCCGCGCAAAATGAGCTTAACGTGGGCCTGGCAGCCATCAGCAAGCAGATCTCCGACCTGGAAATCCGTATCGGCATGCGTCTGTGTACCCGGGGTCGCGAGGGCTTTCACCTGACCGAGGAAGGGCGTCTGGTGTATCAGGCGTCGATTGACCTGTTCGCGTCGGTCGACAACTTTAGGGATCGGCTTAGTTCAGCGCAGAACGAACTTATTGGCGATCTTGGTGTGGGCGTTATTGATAATACGATCAGCGACCTAAATTCACCGTTAGTTGCTGCGCTTAAAAAGATAAATGAAGAGTCGCCGAAAGTAAGATTTCAACTTCAGGCCACCCAGCTGGATGAGGTGGAAAGAGGCGTGGTAGAAGGGCGTCTGGTGGCGGGAATAGTGCCGGTTTATCAAAAACGGGAAGAGTTTGATTATTACCCGTTATATGAAGAACGCTCGGAAGTTTACTGCGCTGTCGGCCATCCGTTGTTCGACATGCCCGAGTCGCAGATGAACAGCAATGTGCTGCAGGATTACGAGTGCATCAACCACCGCTACGCGATCCATCGTGACAAGCTCAATTTTGCCCGCTATGACAGTTTTTCCGCTTCGGCGACCCAGGTCGAAGCCGTGGCACTGCTGATCAAGACCGGGCGCTTCGTAGGCTTTCTGCCCCGACATTACGCGGCCACGCTGGTGGCGGCGGGGCAGTTTCGCGCAGTGCTGCCGGAGCGAATCAACATCGCTACGCCGTTCAATCTTATCCTGCGTCACAACACCGTGCGCAGTCCGTTGGTGAAGGCGTTCGCTCAGGCGTTGGGTGTCGATCTGAAGGCGTCGATGTGACGTCAATCGAGCGTAAAACGCATTGCACAGCGTCGCACGCCGGGCAAACCGTGGGCGATTTCGTCCTTGAGTACGTCGATCAAACGCGCTCCGGCATCCATTTCGTTCAATGGCACAAAACCCATTCGTTGATAGAACGGCGCATTCCACGGCAGGTCGCGAAAAGTGGTCAACGTGATTGCTTCAAGTTGTTGCCGTCGCGCGTGTTCAATCACGCCCAACAATAACTCGCGACCGATACCCTGTCCCTGAAAGTGTTGGCTTACGGACAGCTCTTCGACGTGCAACTGGTGGTCGATTTCAACGGCCCTTATAAAGCCGGCAAGTTGTCCGACAGTATTTTCTGCAACCCATACATGTCCCTGTTCGATAGCCTGCAAATGCTGCGCTGCGTCGGGTACATCGCTATCGGCCAGCCAGGCCAGTGCAGAATCCAGACGAAACAGTTCGGCGGCCGAGCGTTCGATGGCGGGGAGAGTGGCCGCGTCTGCGGGCCGGGCGGGGCGAATGAGAAATGTCATGCTGGAACTGCCGATGGCTGCGATCTTGGGAAGCTCCGCAAGATCGCAGCCTTCAACGAGGTCTACAAGGGTTTCAGATACAACAGCACGTAATCGTTCTTGTCGAAGCGGCCGCTCAGTACCGGTTGCAGGCTGGCCAGCGGCGTGCCCTGCAGCGATTGCAGGTCCTTGCTGTCCATGATCAGCCAGGCCGGCCCCTTCAATGCTTCCAGTTGCTGAACGGTTTCGGTGAACTGCGGTTGCAGGTCCTGTTCGACGTTGACCATGAACTTGATCGCCTTGGCGTCCTTGCCCATGCCGTGCAGCACCAGCGGGGCCGGGTTCTGCCGGACCTGGGCGAACGCGGCGCGGCTGAAGGCGCGGGTGTCGTAGAGCGCGCGCTCCACCGGTTCGAACACCGCCGCGTAGACCACCCACAACGCCAGCACCGAACTCAATGCCAAAACTTCCGCCCGCCAGCGCGGTTTCCACAGTCGGGACAGCGCCAGCAGTTGCAGCACGCCCAGCACGATCAGTACCGGCATCACGCCGCTCAACAGTTCGGGAAACTTGCGTCGAGCGACCAGCAGGGCAACGATCAGCAACAGCGGCGTCAGCAGCCACAGGGCCTGAATGATGCCGCGCAGCCACGCAAACACTCGACCGTGAGCCACCTGGAACGGATACGCCGCGATGATCGCCGCCATCGGTAACATCGGCAGCAGGTAGCGCGCCTTCTTCGCTTGTGGAATCGACAGGCCGACCATGACGATCAGTCCGGCGGCTGCGCAATATTGCACCAGACGCAATGCCGGCCCGCGCTGATGCGGTTTGCTCAACCATGCTGCCGCCAGTACCACCAGCGCCAGCGGATACGCCAGCGCGTAGTTGCCCAGCGAACTGGTGAAGTAATACAGCGAACCGCTGACACCTTCACTGCCATCCATGCGCCCCATGAACTGCATGCGGATCACGTCTTGCAGAAAGGCCTCGCCACCGCTGAGCTTGGCCAGCCACAACAGCAGGCCCACGCACACCGCGAGCAGGATCGACGCCAGCACACCGAACACGAACAGCCGTGTCCACTGACGGTTGAGCAGGTAATAGCTGCAGAGCATGCCCGTCGGCACTACAAGCCCGATCGGTCCGCGAATGCCAAAGCCCAGTAGCAACAGGGCAAAGATCAGCGGCCAGCGCCGCCCGGTGCCAAAGTGGTCGTGAGCGTAACCCAGGTAGAACACCGACAGCGCCACGGCGGCCAGCATCAAGTCTTGCGATACGGCGCGGACTTCCGTGATGAAGGTGCTGGTGAGCATCAACAGCGCAATGCTGATCAATGCCCAGCGCTGTGAATGCACCGCCAGCAAACGGTACATCAGCATCACGATCACCCCGCCGGCGATGGCGCTGGGCAGCCAGGCGGTGAGGGTATTGATCTCGCCGAAAGGCAACGCCAACAGCCAGATGAACAACGTCGAGACAGCCGAATAGTCAGCGTAGGGCTCGCCGTAAGTGGTCGGGAATACCGTCGGCCCGTGGCGCAGCATCTCCTGGGCAAACAGTACAAAGCGTGAATCAAAGCCGATGGGTGCCTGTCCATAAACCCCGGCGATAAACAACAACAGTGCCAGCAGCCCTGCGATCAGGGACTGCCGGCGGATGGCAGGCGACAGCGTAATCAAGCGACGTCCGCAGTGTTGGGCCATTGATGCAGCGGCATCGGCAGCTTGCGCGAATCCCCTCGACCGATCGGGAAGTATTTGAAGCCATTGCGCGCCAGACGATCGGCGTCGTACAGGTTACGGCCGTCGAAGATCACCGGATCCTTGAGGCGTTGCTGGATCAGGTCGAAATCCGGTGCCTTGAACTGCTGCCATTCGGTGCAGATGATCAGCGCGTCGGAACCGGACAGTACCGATTCAGGGGTGCCCATCAGCATCAGTTTTTCTTCATTCGGGTACAGATGCTGGGTTTCCTGCATCGCTTCCGGGTCGAAGGCGCGAACGCTGGCGCCGGCGGCGAACAGCGAGTCGAGCAGGACTCGGCTTGGCGCATCGCGCATGTCGTCGGTGTTCGGCTTGAATGCCAGGCCCCACAGGGCGAAAGTCTTGCCGCGCAACTCGCCCTTGTAGAACGCATTGATGCGGTCGAACAGCTTGTGCTTCTGACGCTCGTTGATCGCTTCGACCGCTTGCAGCAGGTCACTGGAGCAATGGGCCTGCTCGGCACTGTGGATCAGCGCGCGCATGTCTTTGGGGAAGCAGGAGCCGCCGTAGCCGCAGCCCGGATAGATGAAGTGATAACCGATGCGCGTGTCCGCACCGATACCCTGACGGACCGACTCGATATCGGCGCCCAGGTGTTCGGCCAGCTCGGCGATCTGATTGATGAAGCTGATCTTGGTCGCCAGCATGCAGTTGGCGGCGTACTTGGTCAGCTCGGCGCTGCGCAGGTCCATGAACATGATGCGGTCATGGTTGCGGTTGAACGGCGAGTACAGGTCGCGCATCACGTCGCGCACTTCATCGCCTTCGCAGCCGATGACGATGCGGTCCGGACGACGGCAGTCGGAGACCGCCGAGCCTTCCTTGAGGAATTCCGGGTTGGAGACGATATCGAATTGCAGCGTACGACCGGCCTTGTCCAGTGCGGCCTGAATATGGGCGCGCAGGGTGTCGCCGGTGCCGACCGGAACGGTGGATTTTTCCACCAGAATCAGCGGCTGTTCACGATGGCGGGCGACCGCATCACCCACCGAAAGCACGTATTTCAGATCGGCCGAACCATCTTCGCTGGACGGTGTGCCCACGGCGATGAAGGCGACGCGACCGTGAAGCACGGCGGTTTTTTCATCGGAAGTGAAGTGCAGGCGACCGGAATCCAGGCCTTCACGGACCAGGCCGGAAAGCCCGGGTTCAAAGATGCTGACGTGACCCTGGCTGAGCAGCTCGACTTTCTTCTGATCGATATCCATGCACACGACATCATGGCCGACCTCGGCCAGAACCGCGGCTTGCACCAGGCCGACGTAACCGCTTCCAAATACTGTGATTTTCATGGAGCACTCCTCAAATCGGGCGCTTGTGCCGGACGAGTGTTGATAGTGATGACACCGAGCATGACCAGGGCCACGCCCAGCGATTTGGTGAAACTGAAAGATTCGTTGAACAGCGGCAGACTGGCCGCCAGCAGATAAACCAGCGCATAGCTGATGCTCAGCAGCGAATAGGCCCGGCCCAGCGGCAGGTCACGCAGAGCGGCGAGCCAGCAGAGCATCGACAGTGCGTAGGCAACGATGGCCGTGAACACCACCGCCAGCGCCGACAGATCGACGCTGCCGGTGCTCAGCGCGGACAACCATTGCTCCGGCTGCGGCAGGCGCGTCATGCTCCAGCGCATGCCCAGCTGGGCACCGCTGACCAGCAATACGCTGCCCAGGGCGAAGCCGATCCCGCGTCCCTGACTCATGACTGCTGTCCCAACAACGCCACGCCGCCGATCACCAGCGCCACGCCGATCCAGTGCTGGCGATCGATCGGTTCGCGAAACACGAAACGCGCGATCAGCGTGATCAGCACAAAGTTGAGGCTGAGCATCGGGTAAGCGATGCCCACTTCAAGGCGTTGCAACACCAGCAGCCAGACCAGCAGCCCCGAACCGAGTGCGAACAGCGCCAGCCACAGCCAGGGCGAGCGCAGCTTGTCGGCCCAGGACGAGTCGACTCCGCGCCAGCTCTCCACGGCGTACTTCTGTGCAACCTGGCCCAGACACGTCAGCAGACACGCCGTCAGCAACAGCAACCAGCTCATGACGGATCCTTGGGCAGGACGATAATCACGAGGTTGCCTTGCTCGTAACGGGTGCCATCCTTGGGCAGCAGATCGACTTCATGCAGCTCGTCGTCACCCTTGACCCGCATGACCACGCCGACCGAGCCGGTGCGGCGGGCATCGCGTACCCACTGCTGGACTTCATCGGTGGTGATCCGCTGCTGCGCGCCTTCGGGATAGCTCAGGCCATATTTCAGCTCACCCACGGTGTTGTACAACGCCACCTTGGGTTGCTTCAGACGCCAGGCCAGTGCCGAGGCGGCACCGAGATCGTTGCTCAGCAGGTGCGTGGTGCCGGACAGTTCGTCGAGGTGATGCAGGATGAACTGGTCCGGCGTCTTGTTCGCCACCACCGACTTCGGCAGCGCGGCCGGCAGCACACCGATCAGCAGCAGACTGCCGAGCGCCGGAGCGGCCCAGCACTGCAGCGGCAGAAACGCTTGAGCGAGGTTGGCGATGATCCAGCCGATCAGGGCAATAAACACCAGCACCATGCTGTGCAGTTCGTGGTCGTACACCGGCTTCTTCAGTTGCAGATAAACCAGTGCGATCAGCGTAACGACACCCAGCACCAGGTTAAGCAAACCGTTGATGCTCAAGGCCCGGCCCTGTTCCAGACGCAGTCGGTCGGCGAGGGCATGACCCAGCAACAGCGCCAGCGGCAGCAGGCACGGCAGGATGTAGGTCGGCAGCTTGCCGTTGGCGGTGCTGAAAAAGGCCAGCGGCATCACCAGCCACAGCAGCAGGAAGGCAATGCCCGGTTGGGTACGGGTCTGCCAGGCTTGCTTGAACGCCGGCACCAGCATGCCGACCCACGGCAGGCTGAAGGCAACCAGCAAGGGCAGGTAGAACCACCAGGGTGCGTCGTGCTGGGCATCGTCACCGGCAAAGCGGCGGATGTGTTCGTGCCAGAAGAAGAACCGCCAGTAATCCGGTTCCTGACTGTGCACTGCCAGCACCCACGGCAGGCTGACGACGATCGCCACGACAACCGCCACCGGACCGTAGATCAACAGTTCACGCCAGCGTTTCTGCCAGAGCATCCAGGGCAGGGCGATCAGCACCGGCAGCAGCCAGGCGAGAAAACCCTTGGTCATGAACCCCATGCCGCAGGCCAGCCCCAGGACCGCCCAGCTGATTACGCGTTGCCGGGTGCTTTGGCTGTCGACGGCAAACCACAGGGCGACGAGGCTCAGGTTGACCCAGAAAGTGAATTGCGGATCGAGGTTGGCATAACCCGCCTGACCCGCAACCACCGTGAAGCTCATGTAGAGCAGGGCGCAGATAAAGCTTTTGCCCGGTTCGTTCCACAGGCGACGGGCAACCAGGAAGCACAACAGCACACTCAGACCGGTGCTGAGGGCCGAAGCGAAACGGACACCGAACAGATTCTGCCCGAACAGTTCCTGACCCAGCGCGATCATCCAGTAACCGGCAATCGGCTTCTCGAAATAACGCAGGCCCATGAAGTGCGGGGACACCCAATTGCCGCTCAGCAGCATGTCCTGGCTGATCTGGGCGTAACGGGTTTCATCGGGAATCCACAGGCCATGGGTGCCGAGCGGCAGCAGGTAGGCGAGCAGAAGCAATCCGATCAGCAGCGGCAATGCCCAGCGTTTGCTCATGCGCCTTGCACTCCCAGCCAGCCTTCACGGCCTTCGAGGACGCCACGTTGCACACGGCCGACCGGCAAGGTGTTGAGAAACTCGGGCAGCAGGTCGCCCAGAGGCTGAAACTCGATTTCTCGCTGGCGTGCATCAGCCAGCAAACGGCGAAACTCATCGGCCATCAGAATCCCTTCTACTTCGGCATGAATGGTGTAGTTGTTGAGGTTGTCCGGGCGGAACCGGTCCAGGATGAAGGCGTTGAAATCCTTCGCCGCCACGGTCGGACCGACTACCTCGTCGAAAGTCGGCATGTCCACCGGAATCTGCGGTGCCCCCACGGAACCATCGGCCAGCAGCGGTCGAAACAGACGATTCCCGCGGCAATCGCTGTTATAGCGAAAACCGAAGGTTTCCTTGGCTTCGACCACTCGCTCGTCCGCACGCCAGCCGGCGGCGGCCGAGCACTGGATCTTCTCGCCGATGATGTCGCTCAGGGTGTCGACGCCGCGACGGATCTGTTCGATCAGTTGCGCATCGCTCCAGGTCCCGGCATTGGCTTGCCAGCCGTGGTGATCCCAGGCGTGCAGGCCGATTTCATGGCCGGCGTCCCGGGCCTGACGCATCAGGTGCCCGAGGTCGCGACCGATCGGCTTGCCCGGCCAGGCGGTGCCGGCCAGCAGGATGTCCCAGCCGTAAAGGCCGGCGGCATTGGAACGCAGCATTTTCCAGAGGAATTGCGGACGGATCAGGCGCCACAGATGTCGGCCCATGTTGTCCGGGCCGACACTGAAGAAAAACGTTGCCTTGACCTGCGCTTCGTCGAGGATTTCCAGCAACCGGGGCACCCCTTCACGGGTGCCTCGGTAGGTGTCGACATCGATACGAAGACCTGCCTGCATCAACGCTTGTCCGCGATTTCGAGCATGGCTTCACGCAGGAAGAAGTCCAGGGTGTTGCCGATGGTTTCGCGCATTTCCACGGTCGGCTCCCAGTTCAGCAGGCGCTTGGCGTTGGCAATGCTTGGCTTGCGGTGTTCCACGTCCTGGTAACCGGCACCGTAGAACGCCTTGCTTTCCACGTCGCGGAAACCGGCGAACGGAGGGAAGTTGGAGCGCAGCGGGTGAGCCTCGAACTGACGCAGCAGTTCTTCGGCCAGCTGACGGATGCTCGCTTCGTTTTCCGGGTTGCCGATGTTGATGATCTGGCCGTTGCAGACGTCGTTGTCGTTGTCGATGATGCGGGCCAGTGCCTCGACGCCGTCGGCGATGTCAGTGAAGCAGCGCTTCTGCTCGCCACCGTCGAACAGGCGGATCGGGGTGCCTTCCACCAGGTTCAGAATCAGCTGGGTGATGGCGCGGGAGCTGCCGATACGGGCGGAGTCCAGACGGTCCAGACGCGGGCCCATCCAGTTGAACGGACGGAACAGGGTAAAGTTCAGGCCCTTGGCGCCGTAAGCCCAGATCACGCGGTCCAGCAGTTGCTTGGACACCGAGTAGATCCAGCGTTGCTTGTTGATCGGACCTACGATCAGGTTCGAGCTGTCTTCGTCGAAGTTCTTGTCCTGGCACATGCCATAGACTTCCGAGGTCGACGGGAAAATCACGCGCTTGTTGTACTTGACGCAGTAGCGAACCAGTTTCAGGTTCTCTTCGAAGTCCAGTTCGAATACGCGCAGCGGGTTGCGGGTGTATTCGATCGGCGTGGCGATGGCCACCAGCGGCAGGACCACGTCGCACTTCTTGATGTGGTACTCGATCCACTCGGTGTGAATGCTGATGTCGCCTTCGACGAAGTGGAAACGCGGGTGGTCGCGCAGACGGTCGATGGCGTCGGAACCGATGTCCAGGCCATAGATTTCGTAACGGTCGTCACGCAGCAGGCGCTCGGACAGGTGGTTACCGATGAAACCGTTGACGCCCAGGATCAGTACGCGGGTGCGACGTGGCGCACGACCGGATTCGGCACCGCGCAGCAGCGAGCCGTCTACCAGACCCAGTTCATTGGCCAGTTGCGGGCCGCTCAGGTACAGGCCGTTGTCGTTGCGTTGACCGGCGTTGATCACCAGCGAGTCTTCACCACAGGCAATGCGCAGCGGATCGACGCTGATCACGCGGCCCGGCGCCTGACCTTCGTTGCCCTTGACGACTTCGGCGCTCCAGACGATCAGCTTGTGCTCGCCCACGGCGCAGAAGGCGCCAGGGTACGGACGGGTCACGGCGCGAACCAGGTTGAACAGCTGCTCGGCAGGCTTGGCCCAGACCAGCTTGCCGTCCGCCGGCGTACGGCGACCGAAGACGGTGGCCTTGGATTCGTCTTGCGGGGTTTCGGTGATCTTGCCTTGCAGCATGTTCGGCAGGGTATCGCGCAGCAGGTCGCTGGCGGCCGTGCGCAGTTTGGCGTGCAGGCTCAGGCCGGTGTCGCTGCGCTCGATGGCCACGCGTTGCTGGGCGACGATGGCGCCGGCATCGGCGCGCTTGACCATGCGGTGCAGGGTGACGCCGGTTTCGGTTTCACCGTTGACCAGCACCCAGTTGGCCGGTGCGCGACCACGGTAGCGTGGCAGCAGCGAGCCGTGCAGGTTGAACGCGCCTTTTTTGGCCAGGGCCAGCAGCGGCTCGCTCAGCAGGTTGCGGTAGTAGAACGAGAAAATGTAATCCGGGTCGAGTTTGGCGATGCGCTCGATCCACAGTGGGTGGTTGGCGTCTTCCGGCGCGTGCACCGGGATACCCTTGTTGGCGCACAGCTGCGCAACCGAGGCGTAGAAGGCGTTTTCTTTCGGATCGTCGGCGTGAGTGAACACTGCTGCAATGTCATAGCCGCTGTTAAGCAGGGCTTCAATGCCGGCGCAGCCAATATCGTGGTAAGCGAAGACAACAGTTTTTGCACTCATGAGAGAACCTGATCGGAAGTGGAATTGGAAGTAAGGCCGTCAACGGTGACCGCAGGCGCCGGGGAGGCCGGCTGACTGCGCAACACCTTTTCAATGAAGAAGCGCGGGCGGGCGCGCACGTCGCTGTACATGCGTCCCAGGTATTCACCCAGCAGACCCATGCCGATGAACTGGCCACCGGTGAACACGAACAGCACCGCAAATAGGACGAACGTGCCGTCACCGGCCCAGACCGCACCGAACGCCAGACGTAGAACGATCAGCGCAACGGCGAACAGCGCACCCAGACCCGCCATGGCGAAACCGACGATGCTCAACAGGCGCAGCGGCGTGGTGGTCATGCAGGTAACCAGATCGAACATGAGGTTGATCAGGCGCATCGGGCTGTATTTCGAATCGCCGTGTTCACGCTCGGCGTGGGCCACGACGATTTCGGTGGTGTGACGGGCGAAGCTGTTGGCCAGGATCGGGATGAAGGTGCTGCGTTCGCGGCAGGCCAGCATCGCGTCGATGATGGTGCGGCGGTAGGCGCGCAGCATGCAGCCGTAGTCGCTCATGGCCACGCCGGTGGAGCGTTGCACCGCCAGGTTGATCAGTTTCGACGGATAGCGGCGCAGTGCCGAATCCTGACGATGGCCACGCACGGTGCCGACCACGTCATAGCCTTTCTCGGCTTCTGCCACCAGGCGCGGAATTTCTTCCGGCGGGTTCTGCAGGTCGGCGTCGAGGGTGATCACCACGTCGCCCTTGCACTGCTCGAAACCGGCCATGATCGCGGCGTGCTGGCCGTAGTTGCGGTTGAGGATGACCGCCACGAACGGGCTGTTTTCGCGTCCGGCGGCTTCTTCGAGCATGTTGGCCGACTCGTCGCGGCTGCCGTCGTCGACCAGCACGATTTCGTAGTCATGTTTGAGTTGGGCGCAAGCCGCTTCTGTGCGCCGAAGCAGCTCAGGCAGACTGTCCTGTTCGTTGTAGACCGGGATGACGATCGACACGCATTTAATCGGGTAAGGTCTCACGAGCGTTTGTCCATAAGAGTGGCGATGGCGCCGACAACACGATCCAGATCCTGGTCGGTCATGTCGGGGAACAGCGGAATCGAGCACAGCCGCGCCGAGTTCCATTCGGTGTTGGGCAGGTACAGGTCAGGGTCACGCTGGCGATACCAGGTGTGCAGGTGGGTGGCGATGAAGTGGATACCGGTGCCGATGCCTTGCTCCTGCAAGCCTTTCATGAAGGCTTCACGATCCATCCCGCAGCGCTCGCTGTCGATGCGCAGGATGAACAGATGCCAGGCGTGTTGCTGGGCGTATTGCGGCACGGCCAGGGGCTGTACCGGCAGGCCTTCGAGCTTTTGCAGGTACTGACCGGCCAGCTCGGTGCGGCGGGCGTTGATGGCGTCCAGACGCTGCAATTGCACCAGGGCAATGGCGGCGTTGATGTCAGACAGGTTGTACTTGAAACCGGGTTCGATGACCTGGGCCTGCGGCTTGCGGCCACCGGTCAGGCGGTCGTAGGCATCGACACCCAGACCATGGAACTTGAGCATGCGCACGCGGCTGGCCAGGGCTTCGTCGTCGGTGACGAACATCGCGCCTTCGGCACAGGTCATGTTCTTGATCGCGTGGAACGAGAAGATCGCGGTGCCATGGGAGCCGACATGGCGGCCCTTGTAGCGGGTGCCGGCAGCATGGGCGGCGTCTTCGATGACGGGGATGCCGTGCTTGTCCGCCAGGGCGTACAGCGGATCCAGATCGAACGCGGCGCCGGCGTAGTGCACCGGAATGATGGCCTTGGTGCGCGGTGTGATGGCGGCTTCGATACGGGCGGCGTCGGTCATCAGGGTGTCGCGGTCGACATCGACGAACACCGGTGTGGCGCCCAGCAGGGAAATCATGTTGGCGGTGGAAACCCAGGTCTGCGACGGCGTGATGACTTCATCGCCGGGGCCGATGCCCAGGGCCAGCAGTGTGATGTGCATTCCGCCGGTGGCGGAGGACAGGGCAACGGCGTGCTTGCAACCCACGTACTGCGCGAACTGTTCTTCAAGTGCCTGGTTTTTCGGCCCGGTGGTGATCCAGCCCGAACGCAGTACCTGTTCGACGGCCGCAATTTCTTCGTCGCCGATACTCGGGCGAGAGAAGGGGAGAAACGCCTGACTCATGGACACCTCATTGCGAAAAAAATGGACAGATCCATCTGTTCATCGGATCCAATCCCAGCGTAGACGCAAAAAACGGGTTTTGCATCAACGAGTTGCTTGGTAAGCATGACGTCGGGGGTTGGTTGACTTTTCAGGCGTTGCCCGGCAGGTTGGGCGGCACCGACTGAGGACCTATCCGGCGTAGGTTATTCCCGATTTTGTGAAAGGAATATGAAAAACCGGTCGGCGAATCGTTTATCTGAAATTCATACAGCCGTTGTTCAGATTTGCGCGGCTTTATCTGGAAAGTCCCACTAAAAGACTCTTCTTTACATCAAGTTCATTGCAGTAGTTAGTTGTTGTGCTGGACTGTTTTTACTCAAGGCCTTTCGTTTGAGCAGCTTATCCGTTACCCCTTCAGAATCCATCGCAAGTAACCCTTTGTCCTTGTATTTGGCGCGTTTGGCACCTTCAAGCCAACTGACCATGCGCTATGTCCTGCAGGATGCCGCCGACCGTCTGGGCTTTGAAGACGTGAATGTCGAGGACATTCCGTGGCACGCCCTGCAACCGGAAGATGTCGTTGCGTTAGTCGCGGCATTGCGTGCCGATAACTACGCCCCCAATACCTCTTCACTTTATGTAAACGCCATTCGTGGTGTCATGAACGAGGCCTGGCGCATGAGCCTGATCAGCCAGGATCATCTGCTGAAGATGCGCTCGGTCAAGGGGATTTCCGGCACGCGGCTGTCACAGGGACGCAATCTGAAACGCACGTTGATCCATGAGTTGATGGAAGTCTGCGCGGCGGATCCGCGTCCGCAAGGGCTGCGGGATGCGGCGGTCATTGCGCTTTTGTATGGCACGGGCATGCGCAAGTCCGAGTCGGTGGACCTTGACCTGAACCAGGTGGATTTCGCCGAGCGCAGTCTGTGCGTCACGGCCAAGGGCAACAAACAACTGATCAAGTACGCGCCGGCCTGGGCCTTCGCCAAACTCAACGCCTGGCTGGAGTTTCGCCGTTCGCAGCTCAGCGAGGGCGAAAGCGACGACGCTTTTCTGTTCAACCGCATCCGCCGTGGCAGCCATATCACCCGCGAGCGCATTACCAAGCACGCGATCTATTACATCGCTCGCCAGCGTGGAACCCAGGTCGGAGTGAAAATCATGCCCCACGATTTCCGGCGTTCGTTCATCACCCGGGTGATCGAAGAGCACGATCTGTCGATTGCCCAGAAACTGGCGCACCACAGCAACATCCAGACCACGGCCAACTACGACGTACGCGACGACAATGAACGGCGTCGCGCCGTGGACCGTTTCGACCTGTAGTCGAGCGTCACGAAACCTCGAAGACGTGGGCCGCTCCCAGAATCGACAGCTGCACCGCGCTGCCGGCGGGCGGCGCGTGCATTCCGGAACTGCGCACCAGCAACGAGCGGCCCGATGATTCGCCGGCTCCGGCAAGCAATTCGACGGTCAACGTGCAGGTATTGCCGCCGAAATCGCGCTCGGTGACCACGGCATTGCAGCCTTGCGGGTTTTCGGGATGATCGGACAGCAACAGTTGTTCCGGGCGCAGCATGATGTGCGCCGGGCCTGCAAACCCGTTTGTGTTCACCGCCACCCGCCCCAGATCGCAATGGGCCCAACCGTCCTCGATCCGCGCCGGCATGACCACCGCTTCGCCAAGGAAACGCGCAGTCTGCTCGTCATCAGGGTAACGATACAGATCCATCGGATGCCCCGACTGCACCAGCCGTCCCTCACGCATCACCGCCAACTGGTCGGCGAATGACAGCGCCTCACTTTGATCGTGGGTGACCAGAATCGTGGTCACGCCAGCGGATTCCAGCAACCGGGCGACCATTTTGCGCATGTCGGCTCGCAGGCCGGTGTCGAGGGCGGAAAAGGGTTCGTCCAGCAACATCAAGCGCGGTTGCTGGGCCAGCGCCCGGGCGAGGGCGACCCGCTGCTGCTGGCCGCCGGACAACTCATGGGGCCAGCGGCCGGCCATGTTCGCGTTCAATGCAACGCTGTCCATCAGCGACTGGATGCGTTCGGTTCTGGCGCTGCCGGTGACGGCAAGACCGAAGCCGATGTTGTCGGCGACGCTCATGTGCGGAAACAGTGCGCCGTCCTGCGGCACGTAGCCGATCTGGCGCTGGTAGGCGGGCACGGCATGACTGCTGTCCACCAGGGTCTGGCCATTGAGCGTCAGGCTGCCGGCATCGGGAAATTCGAAGCCGGCGATCATCCGCAGCAGCGTGGTCTTGCCCGATCCGGACGGGCCGACGATGACCGTGCGGCTGCCGGTGGGGACGGACAGGTTGATGGTGTCCAGCGCTGTTTGTGCGCCGAAGGATTTGCTGAGATTGATGATGTCGAGAGCGTTCATCGGCCGGCACTGCGCCTGGATTGGTGATAGAGAATGGCCGTGAGCGGCAGCGAAAGCACGACCATCAGCAGCGCATAAGGCGCGGCTGCGGCGTAGTCGATTTCGCTGGTCATGGCCCAGAAACCGGTGGCCAGGGTGCGCGTGCCGTTGGGCGCGAGCAACAGGGTTGCGGTCAATTCATTGGTGATTGCCAGGAACACCAGCGCGGCACCTGCCGCCGCACCGGGTGCGGCCAGGCGCAAGGTGATCAGCCACAAGGCGCGCAGCGGCGAGCGTCCGAGGCTTTGCGCGATGTTCTCCAGCTCTACCGGCGCCTGGGCGAAACCGGCACGCAGGCTGACCAGCGCCCGTGGCAGGAACATCAGCAGGTACGCCAGCAGCACGGTGAGGGAGGTCTGGTAAATCGGTCGCGCGAAGTGGATCGTCACGGTGACCAGCGCCAGTGCCACGACAATGCCCGGCAGTGAACTGGTGATGTAGTTGCAGCCTTCCAGCAGGCGCTGCAACTTGCCGGGGGCGCGAATCGACAGCCAGGCGATGGGAATCGCCGCGAGGCTGGTCAACAACGCTCCGGCGACGCCGAACGACAGGGTCTGGAGCAGCGCGGGCAGCAGTTCTTCGCCTTGCCAGACGTCGGCACCGCCAGCGATCAGCCATCGTCCCAGCGTAAGCATCGGGACGCCGAGGGCCAGCAGGCAAGTCAGGATTTGCAGGCAAAGGCCCAGCGTTGCAACGCCGGACTTGAGGCGCACCGTCCGCTGTTCCCGGGCGCTGCCGGAACCGACCCGGGCATAGCGGGCATGGCCGCGGGCGCTGGATTCGGCGGTCAGCATCGCCAGGCAGCACAACGCCAGAACGCTGGCGAGCATGTTGGCGGCCGGGCCGTTAAAGGTGGATTTGAACTGGTCGAAAATGGCCGTGGTAAACGTGTCGAAACGAATCATTGCGTACAGGCCGTATTCGGCCAGCAAGTGCAGGCCCACCAACAGCGCACCGCCACAGATTGCCAGACGCAATTGCGGCAGCACCACCCGGAAGAACACGGCCCACGGTTTGAGACCGAGGGATTCGGCGACGTCCTCAATCGCCGGGTCGAGGCGGCGCAATGTCGCCGCGATCGGCAGATAAAGGAACGGAAAATAGGCGATCACCGACACCAGCACCCCGGCCGGCAGCCCATTGATTGACGGAACCAGACTGACCCACGCATAGCTGTGCACGAACGCCGGCACCGCTAGCGGCGCGACCGCCAGCACTGACCACACTCGCCGTCCCGGCAGGTCGGTGCGTTCGGTGAGCCAGGCCAGAGTGACGCCCAGCACAATGCAGATCGGCAGGGTGATCAGTACCAACAGCACGGTGTTGATCAGCAGTTCGGCGACCCGTGGACGAAAGATCATGGCCTCGATCGTCGCCCAGCCGGTGTACCACGACACGCCGATGACAAATGCAATCGGCAGCAGTGACAACAGCGAAACGCCAATCGCCAGTACGACCACCCACGGACTCCCGCGCCCGTTGAGGGCGCGGGTTCTGCGTGGCAACTTGGCGGGGGATGCCGCAGCGATCCCCGCCGGCAGAGTTTCAGGCATCAATTAAAGCAGTCCCGCCTGAGTCATCAGTTCGACGGCTTTCTTGCTGTCGAGCTTCGACGCATCGACTTTGGGCGCATCAAGATCCTTCAACGGCACCAGTTTCGGGTTGGAAGCCGAGTCCTTGCCCACGGCGTATTCAAACGAGTTGCCGGTGCGCAACACGTCCTGACCTTCCTTGCCGGTGATGTACTGGAGAAATTTCTGCGCTTCTTCCTGATGTTTGCTGGACTTCAGCACGCCACCACCGGAGATGCTCACGAATGCGCCCGGATCCTGATGCTTGAAGTAGTGCAGGGCCGTGTTCTTGCTGTTTTCGCCGGTCTTGGACTGATCGACGAAGGCGTAGTAGTGATAGATCACGCCGCTATCCACCTGGCCGGCGTTCACCGCTTTGAGCACGGAGCTGTTGCCACGGTAGGCGGTGAAATTGGCTTTCATGCCCTTGAGCCATTCCAGGGTAGCCGCTTCGCCTTTCTGTTCCAGCACGGCGGCGACAATGGCCTGGAAGTCGGCACCGGCAGGGGACGCGGCCCAGCGGCCTTTCCATGCCGGGCTCGCCAGATCCATCAGGGATTTCGGCAGGTCCTTCTCCGGCAGTTTGGCCGGGTTGTAGACGAATACCGTGGAGCGAGCGGCGATGCCGACCCACTGGCCATGGGCCGGACGATAGGCCGAGCCCACTTGTTCAAGCGTGGCCGGTGCCACCGGAGCAAACAGTTTGGCATTGTCCACCAGCACCATGGCCGGGGAGTTTTCCGTCAGGAACACGTCCGCCGGGGATGCCGCGCCTTCCTGAACCAGCTGATTGCCCATTTCCGTGTCGTCGCCGTTGCGGATCGTGACCGGGATCCCGGTTTCTTCGGTAAAACCGGCAACCCAGGCCTTGGTCAGGGTTTCGTGCTGGGCGTTGTAGACCACGATGCCGACGGAATCGGCGGCCAATACCTGGCCGGTTGCCAGCAACGCGGTCGCCAGAACAGCGTGCTTGAAAAAGGACGGAACGGATGGACTCATGACGGAGCAGCTCCTGTTTTTTAGACGTTATGGGCGAGCATTCGCCGGAAAGCATGCAATGCGAATGAGTTGCATATGTTGGCTGGCTGGCAATGTAGAGAGGCAAATGAGAAAAAAACGTCAAACAAACCGTTAATACATGTCATTGTCATTCAGGTTAGCAGTCACTGCGCGGGGACGCCGGGCGAACCCGGCGTTGTTTTTCAGGAGTCTTTGGGGAGATAAGCGACGCTTTGATCCTCGCGGCCATGGAAAACCTGTTCGCCGCGGGTCGGGGTGGTCGTGATGATTTGATGATCGCGACCGAGCTGAGAAAGTGGAACGGGATCGCCAGTGCGGTACTGAGCGACAAAGATCGTACGTTGCGGATCCCAATGCCGTCCGCTGTTGCGTTCCAGCCATTCGAACATCGCCGCCGCGTCGCCATCGCGAGGGAAATCACGGGTTTCCGGCACGTAGTAGAACGGCTCACCGCCAGTCTGCAGGTACATCGGAACCTTGTTGTCCACCTCGACCATGACGAAGTGCCATTGACTCAACGGCGCCTTTTGGCTGGCTTGCAGGCGCACGGTTTCGCCGAAACGGATCGCACCGCCTCCGCTGTTGGTCCACGGGTAGAGCACACCGAGGATGCCCAGCAGCAACACCGTGGTCACGGCGAAACCGATTTTCAGGCCGCGCCCGCCAAACGGACTCACGGCATTGCGAGCGGCCATGCGCCGGGTGATCCACCAGGCTCCGAGCAATTGTGCGAACGGGACCAGCGGCAGCACGTAATAACTGCGCCGGCTACCGCTGGCGGTGAAGAACAGCATCAACAACCCAAGGCCCTGTATCAGCCAGCGGGTGTCCGGTTCGATGTGTTTCCAGTTCCGCGCCGCCACCCACAGTGCGATGATCCAGCACGGTGCCCAGGGCAGGGTGTAGACCGGCAGGTAAAGCAAATAGGTATAGATCGGGCCGATGTTGTCGAACGGCTGGAAAAACCGCACGACGTTTTCCCGCAAGACGAGCCCCAAGCCGCTTTCGCCATAATTCGGCGCGCCATAGAGATGCGACAAAAGGAACGGCGTCATGTAGAGCGCCCCGGCAATCACCAGCGCCGCGAGCAGGCGCAGGTTCAGGTGACGCTTCCAGCGGCCTTCATTCAGCAGGTGCGGCAGCAGCACCAGCCCGGGCAGGACGAAACCGATCAGGCCTTTGAACAATGATGTCAGCGACAGCAACACGCAGAACACCAGGTAGCGCGAAAAACGCGTGTCCTCCGGCCCGCGCCAGTACCACCAGACCGCTGCCAGCACGCCGCACACCGTCAGGATGTCGGCAGTAGCCACCCGCGCCCAGAACACGAAATAGAACGTGGTGGCCAACATCCAGCCGGCGATCAGGCCGGTGCCTTTGCGAAACAACTGTTCGCCCAGCAGATACACCAGCCAGACGCTGAGCCATGCAGACACCACCGAAGACAGGCGCAGCGACCAGTGATCCAGACTGCCGGTCAACCAGGCGGTCGCGGTGATCAGCCAGTACGACAGCAGCGGCTTGTCGTAGTAGGGATCGCCCTTGAGGTACGGGTCGAAGTAGTCGCCGCTCTGCATCATCTGCAACGCGATGTTGGCCCAGCGGGTTTCCGCGCCCCAGAGTTCGCGACTGCCCAGACCGAGCAGCAACATCAGGGCGCTGGCCGCCAGCAGGAGCAGCAGGGCGCCCCGGTCGTTATTGCGCAAGGTCATGGCTGGCGCTGCGGGAAGATGAAGATCTGCAGGTTGCCGCGACGATAGTGCTTGCCGTCTACCGGCAGCAATTCGACTTCCTGCTCTTCCTGCGTGCTGTTGACCCGCAGGACCACACCGACTGCGCCTTTTTTCCGGGCTTCGGTCATCCATTGACCGACGTTTTCCATGGTGACTTTACGGGCTTCCATGGCCGGATCGTCCAGGCCGTATTTCAGTTCACCGATGGTGTTGTAAAGGTCTACCTGCGGACGCTTCAGTCGCCATGCCAGTGCCGAGGCAGCCCCCAGGTCGTTGCTCAACAGGGACGCGGTTTCGCTCAGTTCCTGTTGATGTTCGGCAATGAACTGGTCAGGCATCTTGCTGTTGACGATCTGCCCCGGCATGGCCGCCGGCAACAACGCCACCAGCAGACCGATACCCAGCGCCGGCACCGCCCACAGCGTCAACGGACGCAACACTTGCAGGGCGTTCACGATGATCCAGCCCACCAGCACGATATAGGCCAGTGAAAGGCTGAACATCTCGGTGTTTTCGTAGATTTCCTTCGTCGCTTGCAGATAGAGCAGAGCCACCAGCGCAGCGCTGGCAATGACGGTGTTGATCACGCCGTTCAGGCGCAGGGCGCGGCCACTGTTTTGATCCAGCCAGTTGATCACGGTCTGTCCCATCAGCAGGGCGACCGGAAGCAGGCACGGCATGATGTAGGTCGGCAGTTTGCCGCTGCTCAGGCTGAAAAACGCCAATGGCAGCAGGAACCACAATGCCAGGTAGGCGGTTTTTGCATCACGCTTTTCGCGCCACATGCGCAGCAACGTCGAAGGCAGCAGCAGCGCCCACGGCAGGGTCGAGGCGAACAGCAACGGCAGGTAGAACCACCATGGACGGGCGTGTTGCGCCGCATCGCCGGCGGCAAAGCGGCGGATGTGTTCGTGCCAGAAGAAGAAACGCCAGAAGTCAGGCTCACGGTAATGAACGGCCAGTACCCACGGCAGGCTGACGAGGGTGCAGACTACCACCGCAATCAGCCCGTAACGCACCAGTTCGCCGAAGCGGCGCTGCCAGATCATGTAAGGCAGAGCGATCAGCACTGGCAGCAACAGGGCCAGAAATCCTTTGGTCATCAGGCCCATGCCGCATGCGACACCGAGCAGCACCCAGCCGCCCAGACGAGCGCGAGGTGTCTGGCTGTCGATGGCAAACCACACGGCGACCATGCTCAGGTTGACCCACAAAGTGAACTGCGGATCGAGGTTGGCGTAGCCGGCCTGACCGGCAATCAGCCCGAAGCTCATATAAAGCAGGGCGCTGGCGGCACTGATCCGCGGGTTGTTCCACAACCGGTGTGCCATCAGGTAGGTCAGCCAGACGCTGACACCGGTGCTGAGCGCCGACGCAATGCGCACGCCGAACAGGTTATCGCCGAAGATCGCCTGGCCGATCGCGATCATCCAGTAGCCGGCAATCGGTTTTTCGAAATAGCGGATGCCCATGAAGTGCGGTGCGACCCAGTTGCCGCTGAGCAGCATTTCCTGGCTGATCTGGCCGTAGCGGGTTTCATCGGGGATCCACAGGCCGTGGGTCATCAGCGGCAACAGATAAAACACCACGAAGCCCAGAATCAGACCGGGAATGGCCCAGCGTTCGAAGGTCGTGGTGGGGGAGAAATGACGGGCAGCGTGGCGCAGCGGGTTGTTTTCAGACGTCATGACAAAGCCTTGGTGCCAAACGAAGTTCTTGTGTCGATGGCCTGCCCGGCGCGTTCCTGAGCGGGCGGGTCATCGTGTTGAATGAATGCAGGTGTGCGATCGGGCGACGGGCATTTCCTGTATCCAGAGAACTGCCAAACCTCCAGGCTGGAGTTCTCGCACTATAGCCAAGCTTAAAAAAAACGGTTGTCCAGTAAATCGGGGGCAGATACATCTTTTATTACAAGTTAATGAAGTCCGCCCTGACAAGTTGAAAAAAAAGCAACCCTGCCGGTCCGCCCCAACTAAAGCATTAATGAGTATTAAGGTGTGACCAGGCATCGGCATTCATGATGCCCAGTACTTTGAGTTGCCCTTTGTCATCGATGCGGGCAAACAAAGTGCTGCCGTATTCGGCGGCGACGGCGTGAGGAAAACCGGTCTGTTTTTCAAAATCGCTGATGCAGCCACTGTGGGTGACCAGCACCAGATTGCGCTTGGCAACCTTGTGTGCCACCACGTCGTTGCGCAGCGAAGAACCACAGGATTCGAGCCAGGTCTGGGCGGTAGCGTCCTGACCGAACATGGCACGGGCCGTCTGCACGGTCCGGGTCAACGGGCTGGTAAACACCTGTGCCTGCTGCATGCCCAGACCCATGAAGCCTTTACCCACCTGCACTGCAGAGTCATTGCCGACCTGAGTGATGCCGTCGGCCGGACCCATGCAAAGGTTACCGGAGCGGTCGCAACGTTCGGCATGACGCACCAGCGCCACGACTTCGCCAGCCTGCCAGGCCTGGGTCCAGTCAGCCCGTGCGGCCTTGCCGGCCTGGCCAAGATCCATGGGCGAACGGGTCACCCAGACGAAGCCGCTGACCAGCGCAATCGCGGCCACCACACCGATGCCGGTCAACAGTTTTCCAAGTCCAAACATGCGGCGCTGTTTATATGTCGCAGTTAATTGCATCTGTCGCTCCACGGCATGCCCCTTGACGTCGCAGGCGAGTTGGGCCGGCGATTTAACCAACTTTTATAGTTATGTACTTGAATAATGGCTGAACATTACGTTCGTGCACGTCGGGGGGGAGTGAAGAACATGTGAAAATTTCGCGAGTGTCGAAAGTTCGCAACTAATCGGGTGTTTGATAACCAGACTCAAATACCCTTTTTTTACCGGCCAGTCTTAACAAATGTTCATGTTTGCGGTGAAGCTGCGCAGGTTCGGTCAATGTCGCGGTCTTCGCCTGTTCTTGACCGTGAAGTCTGCAATCAGCCGTGGAGTCATCGACCCGAATGGATCTCAAGCAAAGCCTGACGAAACGTATCGTCATCGTGTTCGCTTTGATGAGTGCCCTGGTGGCCGGCTTTTTTGCGCTGGGCATCGTGGCCGCCGTGCACGTGGTCGAACACAGGCTGGCCAGCAACTCCCTGAGTGGCGGCCTGCACCGCTTGCTGGCGATGGAAGACATCGATCGCTGGAGTCATCAACCGGAGAAAGGCGAGCTGTTTTTCTTCGAAGGTGGGCCCGGCCCCATGGCCCTCATGCCTTCGCTGGCGGCACTTTTGCCCGGCTTTCAGGAAATCCGCTTCAATGGCGATGACTTCTTCGCCATGGTCGAAGTGGTCGGCGGACGCAAATATGTGTTGTTGCGCGATCAGGAAAGCCTCGAACAGCGTGAGCGGCTGTTGTTCATCGTGGTGACCGTGGGTGTCGTCCTGAGCATACTGCTGGCGCTCGTGCTCGGCCGATTGCTGGCGCGGCGGGTCATGGCGCCGGTCATTCGTCTGGCGCGTCAGGTGCGCCACCGCGATCAACTGCTGGTTCTGGCGCCGCCATTGCACCCGGATTATGCAGCCGATGAAGTGGGGGAACTGGCGCTGTCGTTCGACCAGACCCTGGGCCGCCTGCGTGAAACCCTCAGCCGCGAAAAGCTCTTCACCAGTGACGTCAGCCATGAACTGCGCACGCCGTTGATGGTGCTGTGCGGTTCGTGCGAATTGCTGCTGGCCAACCCGTCGCTGGATGCCCGCTCAACCGCGCAGGTCAACCGTATCGCCCGGGCCAGCCACGAGATGCGGCAACTGGTCGATACTTTTCTGATGCTGGCCCGCGCGGAGGACGATACCGGCAACGATCGCTGTGTGACACTCAAGGAAGTGGCGGACGCTCAGGCGGAAATCTGGGGCCGGTTAATCCGGGAAAAAGGTCTGGCGTTTTTCTACGAGGTGCATCAGCCGAGCCCGGATCGCTTCAACCTGACGTTCCTGCAATCGGTGATGGGCAACCTGTTGCGCAATGCCTGGCATTACACCGATCACGGGTTTGTCCGGCTGACCCTGACCTCCAACGGTTTCGTGGTGGAGGACAGCGGCATCGGCATTCCAGAAGAGCAGCGTCAAACCGTGTTCCAGCCGTTCGTACGCGGCGACGAGGGGCGGGGAGAGGGCCTTGGTCTGGGGTTGTCACTCGTGCAACGGATCTGCAAACGCCAGCACTGGCGGGTGCAATTGAGCAGCGGTCAGTCCAGTGGCAGCCGCTTCAGCGTGGAGTTGAAACCGGCTCAGGATGAGGATGGACAGCCCCGCATTTCACCGGCGGCCTGACGGATCAGCGCGGCGAGGCGTTTGACGTTGTTCTGCTGAGCGATCACCAGATCGTCGATGCTCCCTCCGGACGGGGTCTGCAGGATCGAGCGACAGGTCATCAAGCCGACGTCGCCCGCATTGGCCGGGCGCAGACGCCATTTCACGTCCATCAGCCCGTATTGTCCGGGCACCGAATCGAAGCGTTGCACATCAATGCGTACCGACGTCTTGTGCGGGACGCCCGCATTGCTCAGTTGATCCACCAGCGCACTGCGCAGCTCATCGCTCAGGCTTGCCGCCCACCACTGGGTTTCGAGAATCGCCAGCCCGCTGTTGCCCTGACGGATGACAATTTGCGGGCGGTCAACCTGGGGCGGCACGCTGATGTTTTCAATCGCAATGTCCTGCCCTGATCGACCGGGCGTCGGTTGTGCCGGGGTCAAGGTGTGGAAGCTGATCGGGTCGCTGCGACAGGCGCCCAGCAGCAGGCACGCAGCGAGCACGGTGAACTTCAGCGGTAAAGCCATGGCAAGGCTCCTGTGCTCAATTGCGCGGCGGTCCCTTGAGATCCAGCGGCGCAGCGTTGTCGGGACGACCGCGAACCAGCGATTCCGGATGGCGACCGAGGTAATCCGACAGTTCACGCAACGAGCGCGACATGCGCCCGAGTTCGTCGAGGGTCTGGGTGAGTTTTTCCCGTTGCGGCGAATCTTCGGCCAGGGTCGAATTGGCCGATTGCAGGGTCTTGCTGACGTCGGTCAGGGTGTTTTGCACGCTCGGCAAGGTCTTGGCATTGAACTGGGTCAGGCTTTTGCGCAGTTCCACGAGGTTGCCGTCCAGATTACCGGCAATACGCTCCACCGGCAGTTTGTTGAGCTTGTCGACCATGGCTTCGAGTTTTTCCTGCAACTGTTCGAGGCTACCGGGAATGGTGGGAATGACGATCGGGCGAACGGTCGGGTCAAACGCGACCTTTTCGGCCTTGGGGAAGAAATCCAGTGCGATGTACAGCTGACCGGTCAAGAGGTTGCCGCTACGAGCCTGCGCGCGCAGACCGTTGTCGATGAACGTGCCGATCAGGCGTACAGCGGCGGCTTCGTCATCCGGATTGTGACTGAGCACCTTGAGCATTTTTTCGTGGGCCCGGCCGAGGCGTTGCGGGTAGATCACGATGCCGACACTCACCGGGAAGCTGCGTTTCTTCTCGTCGTAATCCAGGTTGACGCTTACCACCCGGCCGATTTCCATACCGAGGAATTCCACCGGCGCATCGACTTTGAGGCCGCGCATCGCCTGATCGAAACGCAGGCTCAGGTACTGCGGCTTGCCGGCAGGCGGGGCGAGGGCGGTCTGCTGGTCTTCGAACAGGTCGAACGTCTTTTCTTCGGCGGCGGCGACGTCGTTGGGACTGTAGTCCGGAGCGCGAAAGGCGATGCCGCCGATCAGCAAGGTTGAAAGCGATTCGGTTTTCACGGCAAAGCCATTGGCGCCGACATTGACGTCAATGCCGCTGGCATTCCAGAAACGGGTGTTTTCGGTGACGAAGGCATCGTTCGGCGCATGAATGAACACTTCGATATTCACACCTTTGCCATCGCCATCCAGCGCATAGGCCACCACCTGACCGACCGGGATCTTGCGGTAATAGACCGGTGAACCGATATCCAGCGACCCCAAATCCTGGGTGTGAAGGTTAAAGCGTTTGCCCGGCTCGCCGTAGGTGATCGGTGGCGGGTTTTCCAGGCCCTTGAAGTATTTGGCGCGTGAACCTGACTGGCCGATGTCGGCACCGATGTAGTCGCCGGACAGCAACGTGTCGATGCCCGAAACGCCGCCGGCGCCGATGCGTGGGCGCACCACCCAGAATTTCGAGTCTTCGCGGGTAAAGGTTTCGGCCTGCTTGGCCAGTTTGATCGTGGCGTTGACGCTCTTTTGATCGTCGCTCAGCTCGACGTCCGAGACATGGCCGACCACCACGTTGCGGTATTTGACTTCGGTCTTGTTGGCGGTCAGGCCACTGCCGGTCTTGAAGGTGACGACGATGGTCGGGCCTTCCTGCATCACGTTGTGCACTACCAGCGAAATGCCCACCAACACCGCGACAATCGGCACGATCCACACCAGCGAAATGCTGAAACGCCGGGTCTTGATCGGGGCCTGGCCGGGTGCCTGCGGTTTGTCGGCGGCTGACGACTCCATCCATGACCTCCAGAGTGTATTGGGCACTGAGCGTCAGGAACGCAAAAGCACTTCATCAATATAGAAGTGCTTTGCGATAGAGCAAATCGGCTGGCTTCAGCCCAGCATTTCCCGCAGGCGATACCAGAACATCCCCAGTGCCAGCAGCGGCGAGCGCAACGCAGGGCCACCCGGGAACGTCATGTGCGGCACGCCGCTGAACACGTCCATGCCCTGACTGTGACCGGCATGGATCGCTTCGCCCAGCAACTTTGCGCACCAGTGCGTGACGTTCAGGCCATGGCCGGAATACCCCTGGGCGTAGAACACGTTCGGCTGCTGTTTGAGTCGCCCGACCTGCGGGAAGCGATTGGCGGTGATGCCGATCTTGCCGCCCCATTGATAGTCGAGACGCACATCCGCCAGTTGAGGAAAGACCTTGAGCATTTTCGGTCGCATATAGGCAGCGATGTCCGACGGATCCCGACCGGAATAATGGCAGGCACCGCCGAACAACAGCCGGCGGTCTGCCGAGAGCCGGTAATAGTCGAGGCCGACTTTCTGGTCGCAGAGTGCGAGGTTTTGCGGAATCAGTACATCGGCGCGCTCCTTCGACAACGGCTCGGTGGCGATGATGTAGCTGCCCGCCGGCAGCACTTTGCCGCTGAGCCGTTGCTCGAGTTCGTCCAGATGTGCGTTGCAACCGAGCACCAGACTGCCGGCACGCACCGTGCCCGAGGCGCAACGCACTTGTACCGTCGCACCGTGGATGATTTCCAGCACCGGACTCTGTTCGAAGATCCGCACGCCGAGCGATGCCGCGAGTCGCGCCTCGCCCTGAACCAGATCGAGCGGGTGCAGATGGCCTGAACCCATGTCGATCAGGCCGCCCTTATAGACACCCGAATCGACGACCTGGCGGCGAATGTCTTCAGGGTTGACCAGCCGTGTTTCGTGGGCGTAACCCGAGGCTGCGAGACTGTCCTGTTCCACCTTGAACGCCTCGAACTGTGCGGTGGTGTTGGCCAGTTCGCAAAAACCCCAGCGCAAGTCGCACTCGATCCCGTGGTCGACGACTCGACGGCGCACCAGTTCCACCGAATCGACGCCGGCCTGTTGCAGGTAGCGCACGCCTTCGGTGCCGACGTAGCGGGAAAAACCTTCGATCTCATGACCGATGCCACGAATCAACTGGCCGCCGTTGCGCCCGCTGGCGCCCCAGCCGATACGTCGACCTTCGAGCAAGACCACCGAAAGGCCGCGCTGTGCCAGTTCGATGGCGGTGTTGACGCCGGTGAAACCGCCGCCGATCACGCAGACATCGACGGTCAGGTCGGTGTCCAGCACAGGGTAGCGCGTGCTCGAACGGGCCGAAGCGGCGTAGTAGGAGCGTGTGTGTTCGTGGGTGTACTGATTCATTTGTTCGACTTCACTTTGCTCCAGGAACGAGTCATCAGACGCATGATCGACTGGGGCGGGGTGGTGGAAATGTAGAGTTTGTCGAGCACCTCTTGAGGCGGATACACCTCTGGATTACTGACCAGTGCCACATCCATGTATTGCTTGGCCGCGGGGTTCGGGTTGGCGTAACCGACCTGGGCGCTGACTTTGGCGATCACTTGCGGATCGAGCAGGTAATTGATGAAAGCGTGAGCCTCTTTGGTGTTGGCCGCGTCGGCTGGGATGGCCAGCAGGTCGAACCACAGGTTCGCGCCTTCCTTGGGAATCGCGTAGGCAATGTTCACGCCGTTCTTCGCTTCCCTGGCGCGGTTGGCGGCCTGGAACACGTCGCCGGAGTAACCGAACGCCACGCAGATGTCGCCGTTGGCCAGGTCGGTCACGTATTTCGAGGAATGGAAGTAGGTGATGTACGGGCGGATGCTCAGCAGTTTGGCCTCGGCCTTCTTGAAGTCTTCCGGGTTCTCGCTGCGCGGGTCCATGCCCATGTAGTTGAGAATCGCCGGGAACACTTCATCCGCCGAGTCCATCATCGACACGCCGCACTGGGTGAGTTTCTTCAGGTTCTCCGGTTCGAACAGCACCGCCCAGGAATCGATCTTGTCAACGCCCAGTACCTGCTTGACCTTGTCGACGTTATAGCCGATGCCGTTGGTGCCCCAGAGATACGGCACCGAGTGCTGGTTGCCCGGATCGTTCTTCTCGAGCAATGCCAGCAGTTTCGGGTCGAGGTTCTTCCAGTTCGGCAGTTGCGAGCGGTCCAGTTTGAGGAACGCCCCGGCTTTCACCTGACGAGCCAGAAAGTGGTTGGACGGCACCACCACGTCGTAACCGGTGCGACCGGCGAGCAGTTTGCCTTCGAGGGTTTCGTTGGAGTCGAAGACGTCGTAGATCACCTTGATGCCACTGCCGGCCTGGAAGTCGGCGAGGGTGGTTTCGCCGATGTAATCGGTCCAGTTATAGACGCTGACCTGGGGTTCGGCCTGGGCACCTGCACTGCAAGCCAATGCCAGAGCGGCAGGGATCAGGGATTTCAACAGACGCATGGCGACACCTCTTCGAATTATTGGATTTTTCGAGTGGGCACGGTCCCCTGTGGGAGCTGGCAAGCCAGCCCCAACAGGGGTCGTGTGTGTTGGTTAAACGCTCAACAGCAGGAACTCACGCTCCCAGGAACTGATCACGCGCTTGAAGTTTTCATGCTCGGCACGCTTCACCGCGACGTAGCCACGCACGAACTTGCTGCCCAGGTACTCGGCGACGGTGTCGCATTCTTCCATCTGTGTCAGGGCTTCTTCGATGGTGATCGGCAGGCGCAGGTTGCGGCGCTCATAGGCGCGGCCTTCGACGGCAGCGCTCGGTTCGATGCCCTCGACCATGCCGATGTAGCCGCACAACAGACTGGCTGCAATCGCCAGGTACGGATTGGCGTCGGCGCCGGGCAAGCGGTTTTCCACGCGCATCGCCTCAGGCCCGGACGTCGGAACCCGCAGGCCGACCGTGCGGTTTTCCTCGCCCCATTCGACGTTGACCGGCGCCGAGGTGTCCGGCAGAAAGCGGCGGAACGAGTTGACGTTCGGCGCGAACATCGGCAGCACTTTCGGGATCAGCTTTTGCAGACCGCCGATGTGATGACGGAACAGGTCGCTCATGCTGCCGTCGGCGTTGGCGAAAATCGGCTTGCCGGTGGCGATTTCCACCACGCTCTGGTGCAGATGCATGGCACTGCCGGGCTCATCGCCAATCGGCTTGGCCATGAAGGTCGCGGTCACATTGTGCTTGAGTGCGGCCTCACGCAGGGTGCGCTTGAACACGGTGATCTGGTCGGCCAGATCCAGCGCATCGCCGTGACGGAAGTTGATTTCCATCTGCGCCGGGCCGTCTTCGTGAATCAACGTGTCCAGGTCCAGGCCTTGCAGTTCGCACCAGTCGTAGACGTCTTCGAACAGCGGATCGAATTCGTTGGCCGCATCGATGGAAAACGACTGACGACCGCTTTCAGCCCGACCGGAACGGCCCAGCGGCGCCTTTAACGGCAGGTCCGGGTCTTCGCAGCGCTGGGTCAGGTAGAACTCCATCTCCGGCGCGACGATGGGCTTCCAGCCTTTGTCGGTATAGAGCTGCAGGACTTTCTTCAACACGTTGCGCGGCGACAGTTCAATCGGGTTGCCGAACTTGTCGAAGGTGTCGTGGATCACGATGGCCGTCGGCTCGATGGCCCATGGCACCACGTACACCGCGTCGCTCACCGGTTTGCAGACCATGTCGATATCGGCCGGGTCGAGCAGGTCGTAGTAGATGTCGTCGTCGACAAAATCCCCGGTTACCGTTTGCAGCAGCACACTTTCCGGCAGGCGCATGCCTCGCTCATGCAGGAACTTGTTGGTCGGTGCAATCTTGCCGCGGGCGATGCCGGTCAGGTCGCTGACCACGCATTCCACTTCGGTAATCTTGTGATCTTTCAGCCATGTGAACAGCTGATCGAAAGGGGCATTCATAAAGACCTCGTCGTTGGTTTTGTTGACGCGGGGGAAGTGCGATTTCATCTTTCGCAGACTTCCCCTGTGGCGCGTTGACGACTATCTTGGGCGGGCCTTGACGTTCGATCTATCCACTTTCAGCAGCACCAAAGCGCACCAAAAGAGTGCGCAAGGTCTCCCATGACAACGTGTAATCCGCTACAGGTTCAAGCTTTCAACACCGCCGATGTCGCCGAGCAGATCCGTGCGACACCGGGCTGGGTCCAGCATTACCAACAGATGTCGCCGGGGCATTTCGCCGGGCGAATCCGTTATCTGGATTTGCAGGGTGTGGAGGTCTACGAAGAACAGATGAACACCCGGGTCGAGCAGAATTTCAGTGCGCCGTCGGGTGCCCTGGCGTTCTGCTTCGATCGCAGTGACAACGCCCTCTATCTGCTGAACGAAGAGAGCCGCAACATCTGGATCACCCCGGAGAACTACCAGGAAATCGCCGTGGTGTTCGGCCCGGAATTCGTCCGGCGCAACGGCCTCGACGTGGCCAGGCTGGAAGGCCTGTTCATGGCGCCACTCAACGGCGCGCAGAACGCACTGTTCAGTCGCTGGTTGAGTTCAACGCTCACGAAGTTGTCGCAAGCCCCGGATCAGCCAGACAAAGAGGCTTTGACCCAGCAGTTGCTGGAGGACTGCCTGTTTATCCTCGATAACGCCCGGGTGTGTCTCGACAGCGGTGGTTTGCAGCGTCGCACGCAAGAGCGGCAGACCATGAAGCGGGTGGGGGAGTGGGCGGCGGACTCGCCGGAAGAAACCCTCAACCTGCTGGAGCTGGCCCAGGTGGCCGGGGTGTCGTTGCGGCAACTGCAGCAGACCTTCAAGGCTTACACGGGGATGTCGCCGACCCGGTGGTTGCGTTTGCGCCGGCTCAACAGTGCACGCCGTGAGTTGCTCAATCGTTCATCCCATGAAACGACCGTGGCCGAAGTGGCCATGAACTGGTCGTTCTGGCACCTGGGGCGTTTTTCCAATAGCTATCGGGCGTTGTTCAATGAATTGCCGAGCGAAACCTTGAAGCGATCCTGTCGCTGAAAGAGGCGTTACGTCTTCTCAAGCGCCGTTTCTGAGTAACTGACCGAACGCCTCCAGCTCGCTTTTTTCAACGTCGGACACCAGCACGAAACGCATGTGATCGACCTGCCAGGAGACCACGTTGAAGCCGCGAATCGACTGGCTCTGCGTGGGTTTGTCGGCGTCTGTCGTCGGCAGAATGAACACATTGATGATGTGTTTGGCCCGGCCGTAACTCAGCGCTGCGGTGGTCTGGTGCTGCAGATAATCCAGCCGCCCGCCGAGCAGTGGAAAACCCTGCGCCGAATAGTCGACCACCGGCGGCGAGAAGTCGAGTTTGCCGGTGAACCAGGGTTTGACGGTATGACGGTCGGACGACACCACATCGTTCAGATGAGCGCCCATCAACGAGCGCACATGGCTGGAAACCGCTTCCTCCATCAATGGCTGTTCGCTGCCCGGCGTTGCCACGTAAAGCACCATCGCCAAGGCCAGAGCGGCAGTGGAAAATGCCGGGGCGAGCCATTTTCGCCAACGCTCGAACGGGCTCGGCGGAGCCGGTGCAACGGCGGCGAGCACGCTGGCCGTCAGCGATGCCGGTGCGGAGTAATACGGTGCATGGCGCTTCACGCTGACCTTCAACAGTTTCGCCTCATCATGCAGCCGCGCGCAGTCTGCGCAGGTGGCCAGATGCGCCGTGACATTCGCAGCGGTTGCCGGATCGAGCTCCTGATCCAGATAACCCTGCAGTCGTGTCTGGCAAACCGTGCAGTCGAATTCATTCATGATCGTACAACTTCAGTAATTCGAGCTTGAGCATCGCCCGTGCCCGGGCCAGCCTCGACATGACGGTGCCGATGGGAATGTCGACCACCAGCGCAATGTCCTTGTAAGGCAGGTTTTCGAGTTCCTTGAGCACAATGACCTCGCGAAAGGTTGGCGGCAAGGCGCTCAGAGCCTGGTGGATCAATGCCGCGTTTTCCGTGTGAATGGCCAGCAGTTCCGGCGTCTGGCTGTGGCTCAAAGCACCTTCGTTCTTTTCGATCTCTTCATCGAAGGCGACCCAGTGGCGCCCGGCCGAGGCCTTGAGCCAGGTGTAGCTTTCGTTGCGCACGATGGTCAGGAACCAGGCCTTGGCATTGCCATCGGCAAAACGCTGCAAAAACCGGAAGGCGCGCAGGGCACTTTCCTGCACCACGTCCCGTGCGGCGCTGTCACTGCCCGTGATCCAGCGCGCGAGGTTGTAAGCCGCGTCCAGGTGCGGCGCAATCAGTTCCTCGAATCGATTCATAGTGGCTTCCGCACCGTCACCCCCCTATAACCGTGATGCGTCGAGATTTATTCCCTGAAAAGAATTTGTTTTGCGGCGTGGAATAAATGCCCGGGCCACAAAGTTCTCTCTGGTGTCAGCTACATCACTGTAGTCCGCCAGCGAGGGCCCACCGATGGACAATCAAACAAAACATCCACTGCGCACCGACGGTTTGCTGAGCAACCCGGACCGGCGAACGTTGCTCAAGTGCTCGGCGTGGGCCGGGGCCGGGGTGCTCTGGGCCTTGAGCGGCGGCATTCCCAGAGCCTTTGCGATGGATGAGGCGGGTAACGTCAGCGATCCCGAAGCGATGGCCAGCACCTTTCATTTCGTGCAGATCAGTGACTCGCACATCGGCTTCAACAAGGAAGCCAATCCTGAGCCGGTGAAAACCCTGCAAGTGGCGATCGACAAGGTCATCGCGCTGCCGAAACGGCCGTCGCTGATCCTGCACACCGGCGACATCACGCACTTGTCGAAGCCTGAGGAGTTCGACACGGCGGCGCAGGTACTCAAAGGCCTGCCGTCCACCGTGCATTACATCCCCGGCGAACACGACACCCTCGACGAGGGCGGCGGCAAGCTCTATCTGGAACGCTACGGCAAAGGCACCAAAGGCAACGGCTGGTACAGCTTCGATGATCATGGCGTGCATTTCATCGCGCTGGTGAATGTCTTCAACTTCCAGGCCGGACATGAAGCCAACCTCGGCGCCGACCAACTGGCGTGGCTGGCCGATGATCTGCGTGCGGTATCGAGCAGCACGCCGATCGTGGTGTTCACCCACATTCCGCTGTGGACGATCTATCAGCCCTGGGGCTGGGGCACCGAGGACGGCGACCAGGCAATCGCGATGCTGCGCAAGTACGGTTCGGTGACGGTGCTGAACGGGCACATCCATCAGGTGATCCAGAAGGTCGAAGGCAACATTACCTTCCACACCGCCCGAGGTACGGCGTATCCGCAACCGGCACCCGGGGCAGCGCCGTCACCGGGGCCGATGACGGTGGCGGCGGATCAGTTGCGCAACTATCTGGGGATCACCGAGGTGCGGGCGACGCAGGGCGATCATCCGTTGGCGCTGATCGACTCGACACTGGTTTAGGGGAGGATGGCTCAATGAAAGCGCGACTGTTGGCAGTGCTTTGCCTGTTTTTGTCGATGCCCGTATGGGCACAGGAGGTAAAGGTCGATATCAAGGAGTTCATGTTCGGCCCCAAGGATTTGACCGTGGCGGTGGGCACCAGGGTGACGTGGGTCAATGACGATCAGATCCCGCACACCGTGGCTGAAACCCACAAGGTGTTTCGCTCCGGGGCACTGGACACTAATGACAGTTTTTCGTGGGTATTCAATACGCCGGGCGAGTACGAGTACTTTTGTGTGCTGCATCCGCAGATGATCGGCAAGATTGTGGTGACTCAGTAAACGGAAGGCGCGGCTTCCACAAGCCGCGCCTTGTTTTTTCAGAGCTGTACCCGACGCAGCTTGCCACTCAACGCAACCACCTTGTTATCCGGCGTGGGCAACGGTCGCCCGGTCAACCCCATGCCTTCGCTCACCAGCACCGCATCCTGCACCAGACACAGGTTGGACGGGGTATCCAGGTCACGGGCGAGTACGGCCACTTCGCCGGTTTGCAGATTGCAGCTCAACAGGCGCCCGCTGAACCGGGTGAAACCGCCATGCAGGGTTTGGCCGTTCCAGTCGGGGGGCAACGGTTGTTGCAGATGGCTGCAAAGCTCCAGCACCAGGACGTTGCCTTGTGGGCACAGCGCCAGTCCGGTGGGCAATTGCAGGCCGCGGATCAGCACTTCGATTCTGCCGGTGTCGGGCCAGACCCGAATCACCTGACCGGCCTGATCATCGAAGTCGATGCCTTTGCGGGCGGGGTCGTTGTGCAGTTCTCCGGAGAACAGACTGATCAGCACGGCGTCTGTCGCCGGTTCGTGGATCAGTGTGACCGGCACGGCTTCCTGGCCCATGTCCAGATCGGGCAATTGCACCAGTACCTGCTCGTCCTCGCCTGAGCTGAATTCCACCAGTTGATTGGTATCGGGTTTGACCGCCAGCCAGCTACGGCGGGTCGGGTGATAACACAAAGCGTTGAGATTGCCCCGGCTGTGAAATATCGGTTCGGGCGGGGTGTATTGCAGGTCCAGCAGTTTCGAACCCGCAACGTAATCGGTCTGGCTGACCAGGCAGCGCCCGTCGCCACAGGCCACGTCCGACAGCCCCATGATTTCATCGCGCAGCATGCGGGCCTGCATGTTCATCGAGCGAAAACCCTGGGCCAGGGTTTCCCGGGCGAGCCAGGCGCCGGGGTGGAGCGGGTCGGGGCGCAATCGGCTGATGCGACCACTGAAGGGCTGGTCGGGCAGGCCCGAGCCCGCTTCGACCAAAAGCAGGCTGCCGTCGGCTTGCAGGCAGGCACCGCGTGGGTTCAGCAGGCCTTCAGCGATGATCGTGCTCGGGCGCAGCGTCTCGCGGGGGCGCGCAGGAATGTGTACGGTCATGGATTTCTCTCCAGAGGCGAAGGGGCGCGATTACTGCGGCGGCTGCCACGGCTCGCCCGTGAGATAGGCCCGCAACAGCGCCCGCTGAGAGGCCGACATCGAGCGCACCACGGGCATGAACAGCGTGGTGCCTTTGTAGGCATCCGAGGTTCGGGCGAGGATCGGGTTCTTCGCGCCCATGATCGCGTCCGGCTGATTCAGCGGGATGTAGCGAGACATGGCCGGGAAGGCCAGGTAGTGAAAACGCAGGACGTTCGGGTACATCTGCTCCCAGGTGATGGTGGTGCCTTTGGGGATGCCGAAGTCGGTCTGAGCGTATTTGCGGAAGTTGGTGAAATACGTGCCGCTGTCCTGACCGTTGACGGTGTAGGTCAGGGCGACGAAACCTGCGAGGGGTGCCGCTGCGGGTTTTACGTTGACGGAGAACGTGACGGACAACTGACCGGGGCTCACCGTCAGCGCAGGGGGGAAATAAAGGAAGTCGCAGTAGCGCTGTTGCGTGTAATACGGTCCCGGGGGCGCGGCGGTGAGATCGATTTCAGTCGTGCTGGTCACCGCAGCACCGAGATACCGGACCTGCAGCGTAATCGACAGGCCCTGCGGGTAGTCCTCGGTATAGACGCTGCGTTGATCCGCGTAGATTCGATAGACAGACTCTGTTGCCAGCAGCTTGGTCCCGGCGACCGTGCCGGGGGCGCTGATGGCCAGCGCCGAGGATCTGACCGCCGACTGTTGGGCTGTATTGAGCGGCAGATCGACAATGCCGCCATACACGTAATAGTCGAACAGGGGACTGCTGGTCGGATCGAGTGTGCTCAGGGTGGTCTCACCGGCTGCCAAGGTGACGGGCCCGTAATTGCCGTTAGGTCCGATAGGGCTGGTGATATCATCCCTGACGGCCCTGAACGTCTGTTTCGGAATGATGTTGACCATGTCGACGCTCAGCATGCCCGCGTTGCTCATGTCTGCGTAGCCGGTGCCGCCCGTGCCTTGATTGACGATCTGACGGCCCGCCTGACAGTCCAGCGGCTCATTGGCGAACGCCGGCGCCAATGTGCCGATGACCCGGCCAATGCTCGGGTTCGGGGTGTCTCGGCCGGCGGCATAATCGGCCTGCAACTGGGGCGTGGTCATTGTCGGGCACATTTCGAACATCACGAAGCGCAGCACGATTCCGGTGGCACCCGGTGCCTGGATGATCGATCGCAAACCGATGCTGTTCTGGTTCCAGCTGACGATACTGCTCAGTGGAAAGGTCAGCTGGAAGGTGCCGCTGATACGGCAAGAACCAGGTGCATCCAGCTCCTTCGGCGTCGGTTGCAGCACCCGCTTGCCGAGATCCTGGCTGCTGCAAACCGTGTTGGCGTGAATCAGCAACTGGATGTTGCTGCTGCTACCGATTTGCAGGCCACCGACAAATATCTGGGTGGTGGTGGTCGAGGTGGGGTCGAGGTCCACCATCATCGGGCCTGATACCGGCCCCTGTCCGGTGACCGGGTCCACGGAACCCAGCAGATAGACCGGCTGGCCCACCATATCCCCGGTGGTACTGACGCTGCCCGGGCTGCCTTGGGAACTGATCAGCGCATTCTGCATGTCGACGACATGCTGCCCGTAGTGATTCCAGCCTCCGGCGGTGTAGTAATCGCCCGTGGGCGCATTGATCATGTTGTTCAACTGATCGTCGGTGTAAGACTGGGCACCCGATGCCAACGTCGAAGTGGTCAGGTCAAAGATCGGCCAGTTGTCATCGCCGTCATAAGGAATGGTGGGTGAATTATTCGGCAGGCTGACATCCGTGCGGATACCACCCCAGAAATTCAGTCGCGGGCCATTGAGGATGCTCATGATTTAGTTCCCGTCCTTGATGGTTTTGCCGAGCGGCGAGTTGGCGAATTTGAACAGGTAGGAGTAATCGGACTTGTAGGGACTCTTGACCGGCGTCGCCATGGAATGGCAATTCATGCAGCTGCTGTTGGGCTGGATGTAGCTTTCCATGGTCACGTTGGCCGAGAGTGCCGGCGTCGGCTGGCCCAGCGGGTTGCTCGGGTTGTCAGGCATCAATGGGCGCTGGGTGGTGATGAGCTGGTAGTACTTCAACACGCTGTTTTGCAGCCCCGGGTCGGCCTGGTAACGGGCGTTGATCTGGTGGGTGATGTCGGCGATCGGCGTGACCCGGTTCAGCGGGTTCGGGGTCTGGAACGTGGTGCCGGGTTTGGGCACGCAGACCTGATGCGGGCCCTGGGTCTGCCAGTCGCAGGGAGACTGGTTGAGGGACGCGGCGGGCGCAGCGGCGTTGAAGTAGGAATAGGCCGTGCCCGCGACGGGCTGATCGACCCACTGGCCGTTCACCAGTGCCTTGGGCGGAACGTTGTCGACCTGTTCGAACGTCGACCAGATCCACTGCGGATAGCCGTTGGCCTTGGTGATGATGTGCAGGCCGACCAGCCCCAGAAACGCTTCGGTGACACCGTTCTTCTGGCCTTGATCATTGAAGGTCGCCACCCGGGCAAGCATGGTCAGATAGCGGCTGGCATTGTCATGAGGTGTGAGAATGCGCCAGCTCGACTTGATCTCGATGACGCCCCACGGAAACGTGATGTTGTTGGCCCTGGAGACGACGTCGGCGTTGTAGAAGTTGTTGTTGACGATGTAGTTGTATGAAGTCTCGTTGGCCGAAATGTCGTAGTAGGTCGGGTTTTTCGCCTGATCGATCAGCCAGCCGCCGACCGCCTGATCGACGGCGTTCACCTGAGCGCTGTTTTTCAAAGAGGCGATGTTGATGATGTTGAAGCTTTTGGCGAGTTGCGGGGAATTCCACGGCCCCGGATTGGCGGCGTTCGGCAGAAAGATCTCGCTCACGGTCTTGTAGGTCTGCCAGACGGTGTAGCCGGCGGCACCAGGCTGCCTGGTGCAGTCGGGGTTACCCCGTTGCCCATCCTTTGCCGGCCAGCTCAAAGCGATGAACATCTGCCAGCTATATTGATCGAACTGGTCCTGACCCGCCGTGGCGGCGGGTGCGGTAGCGGGCGGCTGGCAGTTCAACTGGCTGGCCTGCATCGCGGGCATGGCTTGTTCCCTGGCCAGCGCCGGCAGGCTGGCCAGACCCAACAACATCACGGAAAAACAGAGTGTGGTTTTCATGGCGATCCTTCGTCGTTGATCACGGTTTACGCTGCATGAGCTTGTTCCACTGCGCCTTGTGGCCGTTGCTCTGCGAAGCGGGCGGCTCGAACAACTGGCAGGGCGGCGGATTCGACGGGCACATGGCGGCGACCTGCGCCCAGGTCTGCGCCGGGTCCGGTCTGGCGATACGGAAGTCGGTGTAGTTCTGGCTGACGATCGGTGCGTTGGCGACGCTGGTATCGCCCGAGAAAAAGAACGATTGCGGCGGGCGGAAGGGTGGTTGACCCGACATCTTTTTGTAGAAGGCATAGCCGAACAGAATCGGCCCTTGCGGCGATTGCAGATCCAGTGCGTAGGCCTGCACGCTGCCATCGAGGTTCTTGCTGCGCTCGGCACTGTAGGGCAGGTGTTCGATAAAGTCCTGCCGTGGCGGATGATTCATCGGCGAAAACATGCAGCAGGCCGGCATGTCCTTTGGACGATCCTGCGGATAGGTCAGGAAATACGCCTTGTTGCCCAGCGACACGAATGAGCAGGTGTAGTTGTTGTTCTTGATCGGGAAGATCGGCAGGCAATATTTCTCGTAGTGCTCCATCATCGCGCCGAAACCATCGCCATCGGGCGGGATGTACGTCGTGTCGTAGTAGCTGGTTCCGCGGGAGACGGTGTAGTCCGCAGGCTTCAGGGTCGTTGGTGGGTTGCTGTAGGGCGGCGGGTTGTTTTCGTAGTTGTGCATCACCCGGTACATGGTCCAGTTGCTGATCCAGAACGCCGGGAAGAACGGGTCGGACGGCTCACCCGGCTTGCGTTTGGCGATACAGTTGCCGTTCTCTTCATTGCAGCCCAGCGTGTTGTGCACGCCATTGGTGAAGTAGACGGCGCCGCTGTCCTGGGCGAATGCAGACGGGCAAAACAACAGGATCAACAGCAACAGACGGTTCAAGAGGCTGACGTTCATGGGGCACTCCCTGGCAGGGCGCACTGCGGGCTCCAAGCCCGCAGTGGCTCATCGTTCCTGGTTGAGCAGCGTGTATCAGAGGTTGTCGTAATCGCTCATCCTCAGAGGCATGGGCGGGAAGTTGCGCTTGACCAGCTTCTGCGCCCACAACTCCAGCACCGCTCGACGGCTTTGCGACAGGTCGCGGGTGATGGGCATCGCGAGGGTGCTTTCTTCCTGGTATTCCTTGCTGATCAGCCGGATCAACTGGTCGACGGCGCCTTCGACCCGCGTGCGGGAGTTGAGCGGCATGAACTTGTTCATGATCGGGTACAGGTAGTAGAAGGTCTTGAGCACCCTTGGGTAGATGAAGTCATTCCAGATTTCCTCGGGCGCATTCTGGTCCTCGTAAATGTCGTTCCAGTGATTGACGAAATCCTGTTGCAACTGCATGTCCAGTGGCAGGACGCGCAGCGGGGCGAGGAAATCGATCTGGGCCTGGTTGAGCGCGAAGCTGAAAGGGATGTCCGGGTCGCTGGCGGTGTCCTTCACGAAAAAACGCAAGGTCGGAAAGCCGGGGGCTATGGCCCTGAAACTCACCTGGGCGATGCCGTCGGGGCCTGTGGTGGTCGTTACGTAGGAGTAATTCACCTGGGTGGACTGGTCGTTCTCGAGTATTCCCGTGGTATAGACACCGGCGTCGAACTGCAGGCATGGACTCAGGGGCACCGTAATCGGTTTGCTCGAGCCGGTCAGGAACGCCTGATAACCGACCGGAGTTCCCGTCTGCTGACTTACGTTCTTGAGGGCGGTGAGTCGACGTCCGCTGCCGGTGGCCAGATAATTCGATACGGGGCGCGCGCCTTGAAACTGCTGCAGGTTGGCCTTGTTCAGGTTGCGATTTTCGGGGTGGTCGTAGAACAACGTGAAGTCGGCGTTGTTGCTGAACGTCAAGTAGTAGTCGCTGGTGGTTACGTTGTACGGGTTACCGTACTCCGCCACAAACAGGGTGGTGTTGGCCGCCGGCTGCCCGTTTTTCTGCACCATGATGTTCAGCGTTTTGTGGTCGTTCACGTCGACGAAGGTGCCGCTTTCGATCACCTCGGCGGTCCAGACTTGCTGAGTGGCGGCTTTGACGGCCCCGGTCGGATTCTGTTGTTGCAGCTCCAGCGGACCGGATTGCAGCGTAGCCGTTTGCGCGGCGGTGAGCGGAATGTCCAGCAGGCCCGAGCGTTGGTGGAAGGCCGACTGTCGATACTGCTCGAAGCCGATGTCGACCACCGGTACGAAATTCCCGTTCTGCGATACGCCCAGCTTAAAGTTGCCGGCCTGGAACTTCTCGGCAGTCAAGATATCGGCGTTCTGGTCCAGCGGATAGAAAGGGAACGTGTTGGCCAGATCCAGCGACAGCGTGTTGTTGGTGATCTGCGCCGAGGTCACCCCGAGGTTGGTGCTGGTCGGCTGAGGCATGCCGGGGCGAGTGACCATGATCTTCTGGCCGGTAACCAGGCGCTGGCCGGCCGGCGCTGTGGGGTATTCGTGTTCGAACCAGAGTCCCAGAGTCGCCGCGGTCCGGTTGTAGGCGGGGTTGAAGAAGATATCGGAAACGTTGTCCAGCCCCTTTTGATACATCGCTGTCAGCCGTTTCAGCGCCGAGGGGTCATTGTCGCGTGTGTCAACGTAAGGGAAGTCGTTGAACACCCCGTTCCTGTCGTAGCAGGTGAGGTAAGTGGCGAACCTGAACATCAGGCCCTTGGCATTTTGCAACTCCATCTGTTGTTTGAGATTGTTCAGCAGGACCGAATCGCCGGTGACCCATTCCAGATTGTCCCGGGGAAAGCAGGTCTGCCAGGTGGTGGTGACATACGCCAGGCCACCGAAATCGCCGGCCCAATTGAACGTCAGGAAACGGTCCAGCATCCGGTATTCACGGTTAAGGGTCAGGCCGCAACTGGCGTCCCCCAGTTGCAGCTTGTCGAAGTACAGCGCCGTGAAGGTGTTCTGCCACGGGCTGATATCCACGAAGCGGGCGGACGTCGGGCTCTGGCTGCCAAAGGGATTGCCGAGCAGCTGGAAGTCTCTGCCGACCAGCGCGTCTTCAACGATGTAGGTGTTTGCCTGCAACTCGCCACCAATAATGGTCGAGCGGGTGCTCTGGTAACTCACCGTCCCGCAGGCGTTGTCGCCAAACAGGTCCCATTCGGCGGGTATGAACGGGAAGGTGGTCGGACTGCCATTGGTCGGAACCTGCTGCACATAGGGAGGCAGATCCTTGGCCTGCACCGGTGAAATGATCCAGGGCATCAAAGTGGTCGGTGCGTTCGCCTGGGTGATGTCGAAGTAGTTGGTGAACGGCCAGTTGATATCCATCTTCACCGCGTCATACAACGGCAGCACATCGTTGTTGTTGGCCGTGGGCGGGTTCCAGAACATATGGCCGTTGAGGTAGATGCGGGGGAAGTTCAATACGCTCATGTCAGGCTCCTTTTCGTTGCCACTGGGCGCGCTTCAGCGACCAGACAAAGTCCAGTTTTTTGTAGCCGTCGAAATCGGACGGCGGCAGCGGAGTGGTCGGGTAAACGATGCCGCCACCTTGCTTGATGGCGAAGTTGAAATAACCCTTGTCGTTGGAGTAGGCGGCGGTGCCATGGCAGGCCAGGCACGATGAGGTGTTCTGGAACGCCGACTCCAGCTGCGAGTTGGCCAGCACCTGCGTGACCGGCTGAAACTCGACGCCGATCAATTCGTACTTCGACAGCGACGGGTTGCCAGCCTGGAAGCTGGCGTTCACCGGTTTGGCAGCCGGGGTCGGCCCCGTGATGTTGGTCATCGGCGTCGGGGTCGGCGCGTTGGTGACGGTGTACTTGCTGTTGTTGATGTTTTCGAAGGTGGTCCAGACCCAGTTGGCGTCCAGCTTGTTGACCACATGCAGACCGCTCAAAGCCGCATAACCGACCTGATAGGTGCCGTCATCCTGCTGGTAGTAGGCCTGGCCGATGTAGTAACCGTCGTTGGCCAGTGTCTGCCGATAGGTCGTGTCCGCACCGATCCACAGCCACGCGGCTTTCAGCTCCCAGGCGGTGGCAGGAAAGTCCAGGTCGCCGGCCAGCGCATTTTGCCCGTTCATGTTGTAGACATTGCGCGCCACGATGTAGTCGAAGGTGTCCTGCCCCATCAACAGTTGAAAGCGCACGGGGTTGCCTTTCTGGGAGACCGGCACCGACCCGCCCATGTGCAGCGCCAGACCATCGACCTGTTGCACCGCGTTGATGTTATGGAAGGTCCGGTTCAGGTCCATGCCCAGCGCCGTGGCTTGCCTGGTCACGTCGGCCGGAAGCGGCGCGTTACTGGCATAGGGGCCGGGCGCAGCGCCATTGGGCAGGTAGACCTGATCCGACGGCTTCATGGTTTCCCACACCCGGTTGCCGGTCTGCGCGGCGCTGGGCTGGTTCAGACAGACGAACCAGTTCCAGGCCATCGTTTCGGGGCTCTGCTGGAACGCGGCCCGGGTCTTGGTGATGTCGGTTCCGAATTTCAGGAACTGGTTGCAATCGAAACTGTTGGTGTCCTGTGCCTGAGCCAAACCGGCCAGTGCACTGAGAACGGTTAAAGAAATGGCTCGCCGCATGGAAGCTCCTTGGCATTGGCCGAGTGGTGGTAGAGATGCCCCAGAAAATGCGCAAGGAGCAGTTGTTTCACCGCCGTGGCCGCCAGGGTTTGCGGCAGCGGCAGATCGCAATTGGTGATGAGCAGCGGGCCGGTTTCCTCGCGCTCGGGCAGGCGACCATGACTGCCGCGGACCAGTCCGGTGTCCAGCGGGATCAGGTCCATGTAGTAGCGAAAGCCAAGCTTTTTCTGCAGCAGACGGCGCGCCACTTTCAGGATCGGGAAACGGATGGCCGGGTCGATGAACAGCTCGAGCGGGTCGTAGCCGGGCTTGCGGTGGATGTCCACGGTGCGGGCAAAGTCCGGGGCCTTGCGATCATCGAACCAGTAGTAGTAATCGAACCAGTAACCCGCCGCAGCCACGGCCACCAGTTCGCCGCTGCGGGGGTGATCCAGCTGAAACGCCTTTTGTTCGGCCGTATCCAGCACTTGCTCGATGCCTGGCTGGCGTTGCAGCAACGCTTTGACGCGAGGAATGTCGTGGGTGTTTTTCACATAGACATGCGCGATCTGGTGATCGACGACGGCAAACGCGGCGCTGGCGCCGGGGTCGAGCAGCTCCCAGGTCAGTGACTGACGTACCTGCAGCAAACCTTCCGAACGCAACACGCGGTTGATGGACACCGATTGATTGACCGCTTCGATGCCGTACTCCGACAAGAGCATCACCGCAGCGCCTTGCTCTTCGGCGAACGTCAGCAGCCGGCCGACCTCATGGTCGATGGCCCGCACCTCATCGGCAATCGAAGGATGATCAGGCCCCACACGCTGCAGGCTGTAATCCAGATGCGGCAGATAGATCAATTGCAGGTCGGGCCGGTCGAGCCGGAACTCGGCAATGGCGCAATCGACGATCCAGCGGCTCGACGCAATGCCTGCCGCCGGCCCCCAGAAACCGGGGAAAGGAAACGCACCGATCTGCTGTTCGATGGTTTCGTGCAACGAAGCCGGAGACGAATACAGGCCGAATATCTTGCGGCCATCGGCAGGGTAATGCGGACGCGGGGTGATGGCGGCGTCCACATCGGCGTACATGTTGTACCACCAGAACAGCTGACTGCAGCGAAACCCGGGGATCTCGCGCCTGAGTGTTTCCCAGACCTTTTCTCCCTGGATCAACGCATTGGGTTGCAGCCAGAAGCGTACTTCAGCCTGATCGCGAAAATACCAGCCGTTACCGACGATGCCGTGTTCAGACGGTGGGCGACCGGTAAGAATCGAGGCTTGCACCGACGACGTGACAGCCGGGAACACTGGTTGCAGGCTGGCCATTCTGGCGGTTTTCAGCAGGGCATTGATGTGCGGCGTCGCGTCACCCAACAGCGACGGGGTCAGCCCGACCACGTTGATCAGCAACAGCGGTTGGCGAGAACGATCAGAGGGCATCGGCGTACGCCTCCCGTGTCTGGGGCCGCAGTAATTGACGCTGACGCAACTGGTCCTCGACCCATTGCAGTTCGGCGGCGATGCCTTGCAGTTGGGCCTGTTCAGTGGTCGGCCTCAGTTGGGTAGGCAGAACGCCCCAGCTGTAGGTTTCCACTTCCAGCACGGGACGAAAATCGCGATGGTCGGCGAGGTAGTCGAAGGTCTGCGCCAGGGCGAGCTGGCTGCCGCTGAGTTCGGGTATCACCAGTTGTTCGCAGAACAGCGGGATGTGGAAGTGAATCCGTAGCTCCGGGTAGCGTCCCGGATGCGTTGTGCAATCGTCCAGCGCAGCCGGCAGATCCGCCCAGGCCACCAGGCGGTTCTCGCTGTCGAGCGCCTTCACTTGATGCAGGTAAGTGGTTTCGCAAAAGTCACTCAGAGTCTGGAGGACGTGTTCGCGGCGTTCGTCGTCCGCAGCAGGCAAGCGACACACCAGGGCACTGGACAGCTGGATCTTGCCGATGGGCACCTGCGCCTGACGCAGCCGGACCAATGATCGATAGCAGTCTTCGAACATCACGGCCTGGTGGCAAACGTCAAAACACAGCGCCAGATAGTCATGGTGCGGATCAGTGGTTTGCCAGCGGCGGAAGAAGGCGATGGCCTGGTCGGTGTTTTCCAGCACGCAGTCCGGTTCCATCTCCAGACAGAACACGATTTTCTTGCCGGTTTCCCGATGCAGCCGGGCCAGTGCCGTGGTGAGTTCGCGCAGTTGAAACTCGGCACGCTGTTGCAGCGTCGGGCTCCAGGTGGCGGCGTACCCCAGCGGCACAGTGGAAATCACCCCTTGCTGACAATCCGCCGGCAACGCTTGCGCGAGGATCTGCGCCAGTTCGAGGCTGTACGCCAACCGTTTCGGCTCGGCCCAGCTGGGCAGGTAGACGGCGGCTTTCACCGCCCCGTCGTGAAACTGACCGTAGGGGAAACCATTGAGCGACGTGAGGCGCAATCCGCTGCGTTGCAGCAGCCCCAGGAACGCCGAACGAGCGGATGTCTGCTGCAGCCCGGAGGCGGCGAGGGCGCTGATCCACAGTCCACTGTCCTGCTCCTGCAGCCCGCGTTGCGTCCGCACACCCTGGAAGTGCTGGTCGACGGAGGCCTTCAGCCTCGCCAGATCATGGGTCGGGTGCACATTGCTGCAGTACCCGACCTGTGTGGCAGACCACCCCTTGCCGACACTCATTTGATCACCGGCTCCTGCCCCCGAAGGGCAGAGTTGTCCTGCCACTGCCGGCGCTGATCGATCGGCAGCGGCGTGCTGATCACGGCTTTGTCCAGTTGACCGCTCTGGGCGAAGAAGTCGACGGGATTGTGGAACAGCACCTGCTCGACCTGGGCTTCGCTGAAGCCCGCCGCCAACATCGCCTGACCGGTTTTCGGCACCTTGAGCGGGTCGCTGATGCCCCAGTCGGCGGCGCTGTTGACCACCATTTTCTCGGTGCCGTACTGCTGGAGCAGGGCGACCATGCGTTGTTCCGACATTTTGGTGTTGGGATAGATCGAGTGGCCGCGCCAGCAGTCGCTGTCGAGCACCAATGGCAGGGTCAGCTCGTTGAGGTGGTCGATGATCACCAGATGTTCAGCAATCCCCACTTCGCGGATCACCGCCAGCGTGCGCTTGGTGCCGCCGATCTTGTCGCGATGCGGCGTGTGCACCAGCACCGGCAGGTTGAATTGCCTGGCCAGTTCCAGCTGGGCGGCGAGAAAGCGGTCTTCCTCGGGCGTGATGTCGTCATAGCCGATTTCACCGACCGCTACCACGCCGTCCTTCACCAGGTAGCGCGGCAGGACTTCCAGCACTTCGTTGGCCACCGACAAGTCATTGGCCTCCTTGGGGTTGAGGCCGATGGTGCAGAAGTGATGGATGCCGAACATGCTGGCGCGAAAGCGCTCCCAGCCCAGCAGGGTGTCGAAATAGTCGATGAAGCTGCCGACACTGGTTCTAGCCTGGCCCTGCCAGAAGGCCGGTTCGATCACCCCGGTGATCCCGGCGGCGGCCATGTTCTGGTAGTCATCGGTGGTGCGGCTGACCATATGAATATGCGGGTCGAAGTACTTGGCCATGGTGAATCCTCATCAAGGGAAAGGGATCGTCGGGTATCAGTTCAGGTGATCTCGCCATTGCGCCGGCAAGCGCCGCTGTCGGTTCAGCTCGATCAATCGCTGGCGTTGAACCGGGCTGAGCTGGTCAAAGGCAATGGCCAAGGGCAACCCGACGGATACCGCCCGGTCAGCGGCCAACTGTTCCTCCAGCAGGTCGAGGGCCAGTTGATTCAGAGCGATGCTGTGTCGCTGGCTCAGGCCGGTCAGGCGACGTATGTCCAGGCCCATGCCCAGTGCCTTCAGCACCAGTTGGTGGAAGGCGCGCTCCGGGTAATGGCGGGACGGGTAGGGGGTGTCGAGGGCGAGTGCGGCGAACACCTGGCTGTTGCTGGTGCGTCCGGCCTGCAACGCCAGTTCAACGCACACGCCATGGCTGTCGAGCCAGTCGAAGGCTTTGAGGATGGCGATCTTTTCCTGATCGTCACCCCATAGAAAAAGCTGGCGCAGCATGGACAATTGTCCGCCCCCGGAGGACTGTTCGAGGACCTGTGCCAGCAATAAGGCGCGGGCCAGCTGGATCAGACTCCAGCTGTCGTTGTCGGGCAGTGCGCGATCACGCAGATGACGCTTGCACTGACCGCTCAGGAGCGCCGCTGTGTTGGCGTCCGGTTGCCGGGCCAGTTGCTCCTGTACCTGACGCCACCAGTGCAATTCGGTGTCATCGAGTTGTTCGGCCAAGGCCTGATGCTGTCGGGCGAGGCAATCGCGGCGCATGCCAAGGGCCGCCGTCGGCGGTGCAGTGACGTCCATGTTCATGTCGGTTTGACCCAGCGTTGGAAGTGTGGGAGCAGGAAAAACACCAGAACACACAGCAGGCTGCCCAACGGCTGATTGGCCACGGCCATCACCAGCGCATCGAACAGCGGCAGCGCCGCTAGACCGGCACCGATAAACGCGCGGATCTGCCGATGCTGCGGGTTGGCCAGGTGGTGCCAGTAATGCCAGCCCAGCCAGCCGAGCCAAAGCAGCAGCACCGGCCAGAACCACAGGTTGTCGGAGTAGATCGCCAGGACCAGCGGGCTCAGCATCAGGAGCAGAGGCAAGCGACTGAGCAACTGGTTGTTGTGCTCATTACGCGCCAGATAAGTCAGCCCGCTGATGTAGACCCCCAGCAGCACCGCGCACAGCCAGATCGGCTCCGGTGGCAGCGCCAGGCTGGCCGCCGCCGTGAGGTACAGGGCCGAGCGGCAGGCACCCATCAACCACACGCTGTGGGCGTATTTCTTGTGCAGCACGTTATAGCCGATGATGCAGCCCACCAGCAGGCTGACGCTGACCAGCAACCAATGGGGTTGATCGATCAACTGGCTCAACCCCAGCACCGACGCCGCCGCGAGTGTCAGCAACAATACGGTGGCGAGACGCACTTGCTGGCGGCTGACCAGCCCCAGGGTGATGGGCCGAGGATTGTGGTGCTGTTGATCCCAGTCGGCGTCCAGCAGATCGTTCAGCAACATGCCGGCCAGATACAGCAGCGACAGCGTGAACAGCAGCAGAATCCACACCAGCGACGAGGGCGGCGCCAGGGCACCGGCGCTGCTGGCCAGCAGGGCGGCAGCCAGGGTGTTGGTCCACACCGTGGGCAGGTTGGACACCCGGCCCAGGGTCATCCAGGTCTTAAGGTTTTGCGAGGGCTGGCTCATTTCGCAAAACCCTCGCTCAGACCGATAGCCGGGGCATTGAGGGCGGACAGCTTCGCCAGCGCCTGCTCCATTCGCGTGTCGTCGATCTCGTGCACGTCCACCGACTGGCCAATGCCGCTGAGCATCGGAATCGAGAGCTGTCCGCCGAGGTGCTGGCGGAACTCCTCCAGTCCAAGCAACACCAGCGAGCGACCTTGCGCATCTTTGAGGGCCAGTTCCGGCGGGCACAGGTTGAAGCCGAGCCGGCTCAACAGACTCGTCACCCGCTCGGTATCACCATCGTTCAGCAGCCCGAGGGCGTTGGCGTAGAGCCCGTCGAGGGCCATGCCCACCGCGACGGCTTCGCCATGACGCAAGCGATGGTGGCTGAGGTTTTCCAGTTTGTGCGCCGCCCAGTGCCCGTAATCCAGTGGTCGCCCGTTGCCGCGCTCGAAGGGATCGCCGGCGCCGGTAATGTGTGCCAGGTGCAGTTCGGCGCAGCGGCGAATCGCGTAACGGCTGGCCGGGTGATCGAAGCGGGCGAGGGCTTCGGCCTGTTGCTCCATCCACTCGAAGAACGCCCGGTCCTTGATCAACGCGACCTTGACCGCTTCGGCCAGCCCGGCGATCTGATCGCGGCGGGTCAGGGTGGTCAGCAACTGGAAGTCATTGATCACGGCGGTGGCAGGGTAGAAGGCCCCCAGCAGGTTTTTCTGGCCGAAGGCGTTGATGCCGTTTTTCACGCCGATGCCGGCGTCGTTCTGGGCCAGCACCGTGCTAGGCACCCGGATCAGCCGGATGCCCCGATGGAAAGTGGCACAGGCATAGCCGACGCAGTCCAGCACCGCGCCACCACCCAGGGCCAGCACATAGCAATGCCGGTCCAATCCGTGGTGCAGCATGTCGGCGTAGAGCTGTTGCAACACCTGTGAATCCTTGCTCAGCTCGCCGGCCGGAACGGCAATGGGCGAGGCCAGCAAGTGCAGATCCGTTGCATGTGCAGCAAAGTAGATGTTGATTTGCTCCAGCAGCGTCGGCGTGCTTTTGAGCAACTGTTCATCGGCGAAGATCATCACCTTCACCTGAGCGCTTTGCCCGGCAGTGAGCTGTTGGTGCAGGCAGGGATTGCGCGGATCGAACAGATGATCGGTGAACACCACCGGGTAGTCGTAACTGACCTCGAAACGTCCGTGCAGCGTTGGCGCCGTTCCCTGTTTGCGCAGGGCCTTGAACAGGCTGTATCCGGCGATGAACAGACCCGGCAACACCATGCTGGCAAGGATGGTCACCAGCAACGCGTTCTCTTCGACCAGGAAGGTGCCGATGGCGCTGTAGGCCAGCGCCAGTCCCGCGTTGGCCAGGGTCGTCACCAGCAGAAAAGCGCGCAGCGGATAACGCTGCATGCCGGCGGCCACCACCGAGGTTTCCGCCAGTACCGGCACGCCACGCAGGCAGATCAACGACAGCGTGCCCAGCCGATACGCCAGTTGCCCGGTCTGGCGCTGATGCAGACCAAGTCGGCTGGACAGCATCCGGAAATAACCGGCCCCCAGCGCATAACCCAACCCGGCCCCGAGGCACAGACCAGCGAAAATCACCAGATAACCGCCGACACTGCCCAGCATCGCCACCGCCAACAGCGCGACCACACTCGACGGCACGGGCAACACCACGTCCAGTGCCAGCAGGGCAATCAGCAACAACGCGACGTTGAGCTTCTGGGTGGGAGAAGAGGGCAGGTACAGGTCGAGATGTGTGAGGAAGTTTTGGATCTGCTGTTCGAACAGCAGGAAGCTGGCAATCACAAGGGCTGCAAAGCAAAGCAGCGAGAGCCAGAAATGCCCGGCCGACGCATTGTTCGAGAGCGCACGAAACCAACGGCTGTGCTTCATCAAGCATCCCTCTTGAATGGTTATGACTGAGTTCCGTTCAGCAACTAAAGCAGAGTCTGATTTATCTCAGAAGAATGAATGCTCCCGCCGCAAAGGCTGTTTTTATTGTCAGGCCGATAGCACTTGCGAAGATATTGATGAACCTAGACGGTTGTTGTGGATTTGCAAGTCGATTGGGGTGGGAAGTTGTTTGTGCTGTGTTGAAGTGATGTGAGACGGCGAAGGAGTGTCGCTCAAGCGTGGTCAATTTGTTCCTTGGTATCAATCAGATAAGGTCGTTTAGTCTGGCGTGATGAGCAGCCTCTTTCATTCGGAATGAGAAGAGTCACCCATAATCTTAATTAGCTAACTAATAAAAGGTGGCCATGTGACATTATTTTTGGTTATTTATGCTATTGCTGCTGGTTATATAAGTTTTAAAGTTGACTGAAATGCTCGGTTAGTTAATGGCAACTGATTTGGCAATAAACTGCAATCAACAACAATAAAGAGGGCACAAGCCAGTCTGAAACCGGCTGACCGCTGCATGGGCGGTCAGCCGGGAGTGCTACACGGTTTACTGCTTGAGCAGGTCCAGTGCGACATCGACGATCATGTCTTCCTGACCGCCAACCATTCGACGCTTGCCCAGTTCCACCAGAATATCCAGAGTCTTCAGGCCGTATTTGGCGGCGGCAATCTCGGCATGGCGCAAGAAGCTGGAGTAAACGCCTGCATAACCCAGTGCCAACGTTTCACGGTCGACCCGCACCGGCCGATCCTGCAGCGGGCGAACGATGTCGTCGGCAGCGTCGAGCAGCGTGTAGAGGTCCGTGCCGTGGTTCCAGCCGAGACGTTCGGCGGCGGCAATAAAAACTTCCAGCGGTGCGTTGCCGGCACCCGCGCCCATTCCGGCCAGACTCGCATCGATCCGGTCACAGCCTTCCTCGACAGCGGTTATCGAGTTGGCGACGCCCAGCGACAGGTTGTGGTGGGCGTGCATGCCGGTTTCGGTGTCCGGTTTCAGAACGGCTTTGAAAGCCCGGAAGCGCTCGCGAACATCCTGCATGCTCATCGCGCCACCGGAGTCGGCCATGTACACGCAGGTCGCACCATAGCTCTCCATCAGCTGAGCCTGGGCCGCGAGGTGCTCAGGAGCGATCATGTGGCTCATCATCAGGAAACCGACGGTGTCCATGCCCAGCTCGCGGGCGTATTCAATGTGCTGCTTCGAGACATCGGCTTCGGTACAGTGCGTGGCGATGCGCACCACTCGTGCGCCGGCGTCATAGGCGGTCTTGAGGTCGTGCACCGTGCCGATACCTGGCAGCAGCAGGGTGGTGATTTTGGCGTGCTCGATGACATCGGCCGCCGCTTCGATCCACTCCAGATCGGTATGGGCCGCGAAACCATAGTTGAAACTCGAACCCTGCAGGCCGTCGCCGTGGGCGATCTCGATCGAATCAACCTTTGCCTTGTCCAGGGCGCGCGCAATGTCTTGCACATTCTGCAGTGAGTATTGATGTCGGATGGCATGGCTGCCGTCGCGCAGAGTCACGTCGGAGATGTAGATTTTCTTGCCGGGATTGAAGGTCATGTCGGGCCCCTCAGGCGTTGAGCATCGACTGCGCCATGCGCTCGGCGGTGGCCAAGGCGGCGGAGGTCATGATATCGAGATTGCCGGCATAGGCTGGCAGGTAATGGGCGGCCCCTTCGACTTCAAGAAATACGGAGGTCTTGAGGCCACTGAAGCGTCCCAGCCCCGGAATATTCAACGGTGCCGAATCGGAAACTACGTCAAACTGAACCCTCTGTTTCAGGCGATAGCCCGGCACATAGGCCTGGACTGCCGCCACCATCTCCTCGACGGAAGCCTCGATCTGCGCCTGATCGGCGGTTTCGGACAGCACAAACACCGTGTCACGCATCATCAGCGGCGGTTCGGCGGGGTTCATGATGATGATCGCCTTGCCTTTGGAGGCACCACCCACCATTTCGATGGCCCTGGAGGTGGTTTCCGTGAACTCGTCGATGTTGGCGCGGGTGCCGGGACCGGCCGATTTGCTGGCGATCGAGGCGACAATTTCGGCGTAGTGAACCCGGGCAACACGGGATACGGCGGCGACTATTGGAATCGTCGCCTGACCACCACAGGTGACCATGTTGACGTTGAATCGATCCAGATTTTGCTCCAGGTTGACCACTGGAGTGCAGTAAGGGCCAATCGCCGCCGGTGTGAGATCGATCAGGCGAATACCGGGCTTGATCGAGCGCAGGATTTTTTCGTTCTCGATGTGGGCACTGGCCGAGGTGGCATCGAAGACGAAATCGATGTCCTTGAACGCCTCCATGCAGGTCAGGCCTTCAACGCCCTCGTGGGTAGTCGCAACGCCCATGCGTTCGGCACGGGCGAGACCGTCGGATGCAGGGTCAATCCCGACCATCACCGCCATTTCCAGATACCTGGCATTGCGCAGAATCTTGATCATCAGGTCGGTGCCGATGTTGCCGGAGCCGATGATGGCGACCTTGAGTTTGGTTTGACTCATGGGAGCAATCTCTCAGAATGGCCAGGCCACGACAGCCTGGCGCAGAAGGATGGGCAGGTCAGATGAAGTGGCAACTGATCTGGCCAAGTCGGGTCAGGTGCAAGTGCAGGCTGTCCCCGGCCACGACAGGTGTCATTGGCCCCAGGGCGCCAGAAAGCAACACGTCACCGGCCAGCAAGGGACGACCCATCCGGGCCATGGTGCGAGCCAGCCACAGGCAGGCGTCCAGCGGATTGCCGAGGCACGCAGCGCCGACACCGATCGAAGCCGTGGCAGCATTTTTTTCCAGCAGCATGCCTTCCAGCCGAAGGTCCAGCGAGGCGAGTGGAGTCGGCTGTTTACCCAGCACATACAGCCCTGATGAAGCGTTGTCCGCCACCGTGTCCACCAGCGATATGTTCCAGTTCTCGATGGCCGAGTCGACGATTTCCAGCGCGGGGACCATGTACTCCACCGCCCGCAGCAGTTCCGCGAGGGTCGTATCTTCATACGGAAGATCGCGGCCCAGAACGAACGCAATCTCGCCTTCGGCCTTGGGCTGGATCAACTGACTGATCTGGATTTCACCGCCATCGACGATTTCCATATCGGCGAACAGCATGCCGAAATCCGGTTGATCGACGCCCAGTTGCTGTTGCACGGCAGCCGAGGTCAGTCCGATTTTACGGCCGACCAGACGCCGCCCCTGGGCCAGGGCCCGTTGGGTGTTGATCTCCTGTACGGCATAGGCGCCGGTCAACGAATCGATACCGAAAGTGGACGAGATCCGTGCACAGGGCTCGCGTTGCTCCCGTGCTCTGGCCAAGGCTGCGGCCGCGTCTTGCAAAGGCTTCAAAGGGAACTGGCTCATGCGATTTTCCTCAGCAGCCGGAGTTCGTCCGCAACGACGCCAGAACCAGGGCTCCATTGCAGCTGGAACTTGAGTTCGTTGATCGCCCGATCCAGATCCGCGGCCTCGACCATGGCGAAGGTGAATTTGTCCGGGCGCACCACGGCGACGGCGCCGCTGGAGTACCCCGAGCGCTTGAACCAGGCGACCATCTCACCCTGCACATCCTCCAGTTCGACCAACTCTTGGGTATTGGAACGATCGGTATTGGCGCCCTGTGGACGGGTGCCGAACGGGAAGAGGGTGGCGAAACGCGTGTTCTGGATATCCAGCAGTTTCCGGGAGGCCTGACTCAGGTGGGCGCGTGGATCGACTTCAAGACCTATCAAGGCAAACCCTTCGCCCAGCAGGTCATCGAGCAATACGCGCTGGCCCTTGAAGGTGCGGACCTCGGGTTGCGGAATCATCCGGCCTTCCGGAGAGCGTCGGTGGCGGCGCAGCATGCCCAGATAGCTGTCAGGGGCATAGGTCGGGGCCGGTTTGAAGCGGCCTTCGCGAACATAGCGGCCGAGAAATGGTGTCGCCAGGACGGTCTTGACCAGCAGGTTGCGCATCAGGCTGGAAACCGGACGGGACATCGAGACGAAGTCTTTCATCTGCACCGAAATATCAATCATCGCCTTGGCATGGTGGAAGCGTTCGCTGCCATAGGTGTCGAGCAGCCGTTCACCGGCTTGCCCCTTGATCACGGCGTCGATTTTCCAGGCCAGGTTGTAGGCGTCACGCACGCCGGAACTCATGCCCTGGCCCATGAACTGCGGTGTCATGTGGGCCGCATCGCCGGCGATCAATACCCGACCCTTGCGCCAATCCTTCGCCACCAGCGCGTTGAAGGTGTAGACCAGCTTGCGTTTGACCTCGAACTTGTCCGGATCGACGTAGCGGCTGATCAGGTTGCGCACCATTACCGGATCTTCCATTTGCTCGCGAGTCTGGCCGGGCATCAACATGAATTCGAAGCGATGGAAACGCCCGGGCTGAGGGCAGCAGACCGTCGGGCAATCCGGGTCGCAGATGAAGCTGAAGTAGGGCAGATGACGCAAGGCATCCTCGCCTTCCTTCATCTCCAGGTCGACCACCAGCCAGGGTTCGGGAAAGTTCTTGCCGCTCATGCCGATGCCCAAGGCCTCACGGACCGTACTGCGGCCGCCGTCAGCCCCCACCAGATAGCGCCCGCGAATGGTTTGCGGGTCGGGATCGACTTCGCGGGCCTGACGGGCATCCGTCGCATCACTGAAGCGGAAGGTGCTGGTAGCCTGATGGGTCACGGTCACGCCCTGTTCATCCTGTGTGAACTGCGTGAGTTCACGACCACGGGCAACCCGCACATCGGGATAGCGCTCGAGCAGATCGCTCAGCGTGGTTTCCAGCCAGGGCTGGTAAAGGAAATTGATGATCGGCCAGCCGTAGGGGCGATCGAGGCGCCAGTACTGGCCGAGGATCTTGCCATTGGCGAGTACCCACTGCGCGGGCGTATCGACTTGCATGTTGGCCGACAGCTCGGCGGCAACACCGGCCGCCTGCATGACCCGCATGCATTCGTCGTCCGTATAGACCGCCCGCGCGTTGCCATAAAACATGGGCTCGCGTTCCAGTACCAGCACCGACAGACCACGCTTGCCGAGTAGATGCGCGAGCGTAGCGCCCGTCGGACCAAGCCCGGAAATAATCACGTCGACGCTCGTTGCGGATTCGTTTTTGTTATTCATGACGATATCTCTCTTGCAGCGGTGAGTATTCGGGCTTGAACAACGAGCGTGTGCCGCGGGCGAAGTTGCCCAGGTTGGTGGTCAACGTGTGCCAGGCACCGCTTTTCTCGGGGCGATGCCCCCAAAGGCTGATGCCTTGATAGGAGGTTGTGCGCCAATGCGACTCATCGACCACCATGGCGTTGCAACCCAGTTCCAGCTCGAAACCGCTGGGGCTCATCACGTAGAACGATTGCTCACGGTCGTTGGGGTGCTCACCGATTTCGTGGGCCATTTCGAAACCGAGGGTCCGGCAGCGCAAATAGGCGTTGGTCAGTTCGCTGACCGAGGTGGTCAGCATGTTCATGTGTTGCACACGGGTACGAATCGGGTCCATCGGCAGGCCACGCAAACGGGCGATGGCAATCGAATGGTGACGTTCGTTGACCCGGAAGAAATCAATGTCCAGCGTCACCCCGGCAATACGTTCGACGATGTGGTCGCTGGCTCTTGCATCAAGAATTTCCTGCCAGAAACGTTGCATCTGCTGCGGTTTGCGCGTGGTGATTGCCAAGTGGCCCATACCGGCAGACCCGGTGATGAAACCTGCGCTGAGCATGTTCAGTGGCTTGTCAGTCAGCAGCGGCTCCCAGAACAGCTCGACGGCCATGCGTTTGGGGCCGAGTACCCGCCAGAACCTTTTCACGCCGCGTTGTGCGGCTTCTTCCGGCTGGCTGGGTCCCGCTTCGATACCGAGGCGTTGCAGGCGCTTGAGCACTTCATCGAGGGTGGCCTGGTCGCGCAGCTGCCAGCCGACGGCAAGAAAATCTTCCTGCGGACCGCGCTGGATAATGATCCGCCGCTGGTGCTGATCCATACGGAAAGCCAGGGTTTGCTCGTCCGAACTGGCCAAGTGCAGACCGATGCCGTGCTGGAGCAGCTCACACCACCGCGTCAGGTGGCGAGACTCGATCAACGCATAGCCCATGCTGCTGGCGCCGAAGATGTCCGGCGTTGTTCGACTGATCGTTGCTTGATTGTTCATGACGACAACTCAGCGCGCTGTGCGCCTGGCGAGGAACGCCAGGGTCACGGAGTTGAATTCGTCCGCACGTTCCCACTGCACCCAATGACCGGTCCGGCTGAACAGGTAGAGGTTGCAATCCGGCATGCGACTGCGCAGCGCCTCGCCACCGCTGGGACGGTTGACCTTGTCGTCCGCCCCCCAGAGCACCAGGGTCGGAACCTGGCAATGCTTGAGGCGTGAATCGCGGGTGAAGTCCCAGCGCGAGAAGCGGGGAATACCGGTTGGCCGACGCAGAGGAGGGGCCGCAATGACCTGCGGGTCGATACTCGCCTCGAAACGTTCGCGGATCATTTCGTCACTGACCTGGCTGCCGTCATACACCAGGTAGTCGCGGATAAAACGCGTGATCTTGGCCAGCGTCGGGCCTTCGCCGTTGTAGTAGTCGAGCAACAGCTTGAGACCGGGCGTCGGCAGGCTGCGAGTGGTATTGACGCCACCGGGGCCCATCAGCACCAGAGCCGAGACACGGCCGGGTGCATCCAGCGCCATGCGCAAGGCACAGGCACCACCCAAAGAGTTGCCCACCACGTGAGCGCTGCTGATGTTCAGGGTGTCGAGCAGGCCGAGCATCGCCCCCGCCAGATCGCCGAAGGGGTCTTTGCGATCCACACCCTTGGTGGATCGGCCGTAACCGGGCATGTCGACCACAATGACGCGGAACTGCCGGGCAAGCGATTCGATATTGCGCGAGTAGTTTGAGAGCCCCGAGGCTCCCGCTCCGCCACCGTGAAGCATCAGCAGGGGATGGCCGACGCCCGTTTCGCTGATGAAAATCTGCCGACGACCCACTTGTACCGTTCGCGAGGTCAGGGCAGGAAGAGGTTCTTTATTGTTCATTGTCAGTTCCTGGCGTAAGGCACTTCGACCCGGGCGGTGGGTCAGTGCTTGCGACAGACTCTAACACTCAAGATTAGAATTGAACAACAGTGTTCAATTGTCTTTTTGCGGGCAATAAAAAAGCCAGATTCCCGAAGGGATCTGGCTCAAGAAACATCAGCGTAGGACCTCAGGTTGCGAGAAGGGGCAGATCCTGTGTAGCAATGCTGCGCGCTTCATCGGCTGACACGCCGAGCGCCCGGAGAACGAATTCGGCCATATCGGAACCTGCGTCGCGCCAGGTCTTGTGCCCCTGAAGTACCAGCATCGTGGCCCCCAGTACGCCACCTCCGATCATCGCCATCACCGAAGGCAGTTGCTCCTGTCTAAAGCTGTATTGCTCACTGGTCAGGCCGCTGAGTACATCGTGCATGGGTGGACCGCTCCACATCTGTTGCAGCGTCTCATTGCTGGCCCCGTAGCGCACGATGAACGCCCCCCAGTGCGGCTCTTCATGGGCGCGGCGGATATACAGACGGATACCGGTAGCCAGGCGGACGGCAGGGGACGCATGGGGATCTGTACTGCGCGCGGCCCTGTCGTTCATTTCGGCACTGAGCTGGCTGGCGACATCTTCGAACAGCGTCTCCACCGAGTTGAGGTTGTTGTAGATCGTGCCGCGCGCCACGCCGGCGATTTGGGCCAGCTCGCTGACATTGACCTCTTCGATACGTTTCTCGACAAACAGCCGGATCGCCGCTTCATGGATGCGCTTTTGCACGGGACTGAGTTTCAAAGCAATGAGCTCCAACGGAGAGATTCCGGACATTGAACAATTGCGTTCAAAATAAAGCAAATCAGCGTTTGCCGATCGTTGACATAATTGAACACAAATGTTCAATATTGATCTCGAGAGCTGTACGGCCACCGAGCACGGTTCTTTACCCAGTGGCCGCACGCGCTCGGTCGAAGCCCAAACAAGAGAGTCAGCATGTCAATCAAGCAAGGCCGTATCGATGTCCACCATCACATCATTCCACCTGCATTCGTCGATGCGATGAATGCCAGAGGGCTGCACTCCGTTGCGGGAGCGCCGCTGCCAGACTGGACCCCGGAAAAATCCATTGAGGTGATGGATGCGAACGGCATCGAGCGGGCGATCACCTCGCTGTCTGCACCCGGCGTCCACTTCGGTGACGGGGTCCAACAGGCCAGTGAACTGGCGCGACGCTGCAACGAATTCGCCGCGCAGATGCGTACGCGCTACCCGAGCCGCTTCGGCAACTTCGCGGTGCTGCCGATGCCGTTCACCGAGGCCGCCTGCCGTGAAGCCGTTCATGCGCTGGACGTGCTCAAGGCCGAGGGCATTGTTTTGCTGGGCAGCACCGATGGGGTGTTTTTGGGTGACCCACGTTTCGATGAATTGATGGCCGAGCTCGACCGTAGAAAAACTGTGGTGTTCATCCATCCCAACATGCACCGGACCAGCGAAAGCATCGGTCTGCAAACCCCGGGATTTCTCATCGAGTTTCTTTGCGATACCACCCGAGCGGCGGTCAATCTGATTCTCAGCGGCACCATGGAACGGTATCCCGGCATCCGCTGGATTCTGTCCCACTCCGGCGGCTTCCTGCCGTTTGTAGCCTGGCGTGTGTCGCTGGCCAACATGTTGCCGGAGTTTCAGCAGCACGCCCCGCAAGGGGTCATGACCTACATCCGTCGCTTTTACTTCGATACGGCGTTGTCACCATCACCTTATTCCATGGCGGCGCTCAAGGAAATGGTGGAACCGTCACACATTCTTTTCGGCAGTGACTATCCCTTTGCCCCGGCTCCCGCCACGGCGCTGCAGTGCCGGACGCTGGAAAGCCTGGAGATGTGGTCGCCGGCAATCATGCACGGCATCAACCGGGCCCATGCACTCAGTCTTTTTCCGCAGTACCGCCAGCCGAATGAAGTGGTCACCCCGGCGCCGATCTATGAGGGCGAATCCTTCTCTCAACGCTTGCGACGCAGCATGACCCGACCGATCGGTGCGCTGGCCGAGCGGATGCGCAAACGCTGAACCAAACCCGTCGCCATGGATGGTTGGCGACCTATCTCATCATTGAATCCAACGATCCATCCGCGTGCCTTGGGTGTTCGCGCCCACCAAAAAAATAACAAGAGCCAGATCATGACAATAAGAAATCAGCTTTGTGTGCTGGGGCTTTGCCTCACCTCCACTCAACTCCTGGCCAACGGCCTGCAAATCAACGAACAGAGCATCAGCTCGGCAGGCAAGGCTTATTCGGGTCGGGCTTCTGATGTGCAGGATGCCTCGATCGTTTACGGCAACCCCGCCGGCATGTCCCGCCTGGCGGGTGAACACGTCAGTGGCGGTCTCAGTTTCATTGATGTCAGTTCGCGCATCAGCAACGTCAATACCACGGTGTCGGGCACTTCGCGCGGCGATATGGTGCCCGATCCGATCATCGTGCCATCGGGCTTCTATACGCTGCAACTCAACGATGACTGGCACGTGGGTTTCGGGGTTTACGCCCCCTTTGGTGGAAGCACGGATTATGAGAGCGGCTTCCAGGGACGCTATCGCAGTTCGCGGACTCAGGTGAAGGTCATCACCTTGCAGCCGACGGTCAGTTACCGGATCAATGATCGACTGTCGGTGGGTTTTGGGCCGACGATCAACCGCATCGACGGGCTGCTCGAAAGCAAAATTGCCAACAGCGCGGTGGGCGGGCAGGGCGACGGGACGGTCAAGGTCACCGGCGATGACACGGCCTTGGGATTCAATCTGGGCATCCTGTTCGACCCCTTGGACGATCTGACTCTCGGGCTCACCTATCACTCCAGGGTCGACTACAACCTGAGTGGAAAGACCAAAGTCTCGGGCGCCAATGGGTTGCTGTCACCGATCCCGGTGCCGGGGTTGCCGGGGCTCAACGGTAAGTACGACGCGAGCCTCGATTTCACAACCCCGGAAACGGTCGATGCCTCGGCGACCTGGCGCATCAATGATCGACTGGATATTTCCGCCGGCGCGCTGTGGAGTCGCTGGAGCCGCGTGCAGGAATTGAGGGTGCTGAACTCCGGTGTGCCACAGGCCTATGGCCCTTTCGATACGATCCTCGAAACCTTGAAGTGGCGTGACACCTGGTCGTTCTCCACAGGTCTGTCCTATCGCCTGAACAAGCAATGGAAGGTTCGTGGCGGGATCGCCTATGAACCGACACCGATGCCCAATCAGTACACCTCCACCCGTGCGCCTTCGGGAGACCGCAAGATTTTCACGGTAGGTCTGAACTGGCAGATGACTGACCAGACCTCTCTGGATCTGGGGTACGGCTATATTCATGAAGATCCGGTGAAGGTTTCACAGGACACGACGCAGGGTGGCCTGCGCCCGGGTTATAGCGCCACCTACCAGAACACGGTCAATGGCGTTGGGCTGCAGTTGAACCACCACTTTTGATCAATCTTGGTTCCACAACAAGATTGCGTTGGGCGCCCGAATCGAAGCCACGTCTGTGCTGCAATGGACCCGGAAGGCCTGGTCTTCGGACTCAATCGGTAGAGCGCGAACTGGAGATATGTACCAGTGCAACGAGTGCCGCAATGCTTGCTAGAACGGCCATGAACAACGGTGGTTGAGCAGCCTGCGGTCCTTCAACCAGGGCATAGCCCAGAGCACCGATTACGAACAACAACGCGACGACGACTTTGCCCATGTTCAATTCCTGAGTGATGACGGCATTTCGAGGATCATGCGCCGCCGTGTGGCGCAGCGTAAACAGGTGTTATGACAGTTGTACGTTTCACGAGTTTCCGTCAACAAGGTGCTCGGAAACAGTGTGTTGATTGCTGCTGAAAACTGCCTTCGTCGTCTACCTCTCGATGGATCTACAATCATTCTTCCGGTCGTGAATAATTGCTTTATCACCCTTCAAGGAGCGCATCATGGCTCGTACAACGCCCATCAATCTTTATCGCAATCTCGGTATCGTCGCGCACGTCGATGCCGGCAAAACCACCACGACCGAGCGGATCCTGTTTTACACGGGCCTGAGCCACAAGATGGGCGAGGTTCACGACGGTGCCGCGACCACCGATTGGATGGTGCAAGAGCAGGAGAGGGGGATCACCATCACTTCTGCGGCTGTCACCACGTTCTGGAAGGGGTCCCGTGGCCAGTACGACAAACATCGCGTAAACGTTATCGATACCCCGGGCCATGTTGACTTCACCATTGAAGTTGAACGTTCCCTGCGCGTACTGGACGGCGCTGTCGTGGTGTTCTGCGGCACCGCCGGTGTCGAGCCACAGTCCGAAACCGTATGGCGTCAAGCCAACAAGTACCACGTTCCCCGTGTGGTTTACGTGAACAAGATGGACCGTGCCGGCGCGAATTTCCTGCGTGTAGTCGCGCAGATCAAGAACCGTCTGGGCCACACTCCGGTTCCGATCCAGCTGGCCATCGGCGCAGAGGATGACTTCCAGGGTCAGGTCGACCTGATCAAGATGAAGGCCATTTACTGGAACGAAGACGACAAGGGCACGACCTATCGCGAGGAAGAGATTCCTGCAGATCTGGTAGACCTGGCCAACGAGTGGCGAAACAAGATGGTGGAAGCAGCAGCCGAAGCCACTGAAGAGTTGATGAACAAGTACCTGGAAGAAGGTGAGCTGTCCGCCGAAGAGATCAAGGCGGGTCTGCGTGCCCGAACGCTGGCCGGCGAGATCGTTCCGGCGGTCTGCGGTTCGTCGTTCAAGAACAAAGGCGTTCCTTTGGTTCTCGACGCCGTTATCGACTACTTGCCTTCGCCGACCGAGATCCCATCGATCAAGGGTATTCACCCTGATCTCATCGAGAAGCCGAAGGAAGAACTGGTAGAGGATGACTACGACGAGCGTCACGCTGACGATGACGAGCCGTTCTCGGCGCTGGCATTCAAGATTGCCACAGACCCGTTTGTGGGGACTCTGACCTTCGTTCGCGTTTATTCGGGCTTCCTGACCTCGGGTGACTCGGTCATCAACTCGGTCAAGGGCAAGAAAGAACGCGTGGGTCGTATGGTGCAGATGCACGCCAACCAGCGTGACGAAATCAAGGAAGTGCGGGCAGGCGACATCGCTGCGCTGATCGGCATGAAAGACGTCACCACGGGTGAAACCCTGTGCGACGCCGACAAGCCGATCATCCTTGAGCGTATGGATTTCCCTGAGCCTGTGATTTCGCTCTCCGTTGAGCCGAAAACCAAGCAGGACCAGGAAAAGATGGGGATCGCGCTGGGCAAGCTGGCCCAGGAAGACCCGTCGTTCAGGGTCAAGACCGATGAAGAAACCGGTCAGACCATCATTTCGGGTATGGGCGAGCTGCACCTGGACATCATCGTTGACCGCATGCGGCGCGAATTCAACGTCGAGGCCAACATCGGCAAACCACAGGTTTCATATCGCGAAAAGATCACCAAATCCAACGTCGAGATCGAAGGCAAGTTCGTTCGTCAGTCGGGTGGTCGTGGCCAGTTCGGGCACTGCTGGATCCGTTTCTCGGAGCCGGACATGGACGAAAAAGGCAACATCACCGAAGGCCTGGTCTTCACCAACGAAATCGTGGGGGGTGTGGTTCCGAAGGAATACATTCCGGCGATCCAGAAAGGGATCGAAGAGCAGATGAAGAACGGTGTCGTTGCCGGCTATCCGCTGATCGGACTGAAGGCTGCCGTGTTTGACGGTTCCTACCATGACGTCGACTCCAACGAGATGGCGTTCAAGGTAGCGGCCTCCATGGCGACCAAGCAACTGGCCCAGAAAGGCGGCGGCGTTGTGCTTGAGCCGATCATGAAAGTTGAAGTGGTCACACCGGAGGAATACCTGGGTGACGTGATGGGCGACCTGAACCGCCGTCGCGGTCTGGTACAAGGTATGGACGAGTCTGTCTCTGGTCGTATCGTCCGCGCTGAAGTACCGCTTGGCGAGATGTTCGGTTACGCGACAGATGTACGTTCTATGTCGCAGGGACGCGCGAGCTATTCAATGGAGTTTTCCAAATATGCGGAAGCACCGGCGAACATTGTTGAAGCGCTGACGAAATATCAGAAGTGATTGGCTCGGGCCGGGACGCTGGTGGAGGCGTCCCGGTCGATAATGCTGAAGAGGCGTTGGGACCAGTTGGTGGCGCTTATCTCAGACACACCGTTTAACATAATATACATTACACGTAACAATGTATTTCAAGATCGACCCGGTTGCACACACGATTTCAATCTCCGGCATCGTCCCAGGCGCCATGTCTTTGATGCCGATGATCTCCCTGTTTCAAAATGGACCATTCTCAATCCTCATCACGTGTCAGCATTTCAATCAACGCTCGATGCTGCGGATACTGCGCCACGAGCTTCTGCCGATTCCCCATTTCCATATCCGCAAAATCAAATCCTGGCGAAACCGCTTCGCTGATCAACCCAAACCCGTATTCGCCATGCAGCAGTCTGGAGGCTTTCCAGATTCCGCCTGGTACGTGTAGTTGCAGATGCTGTCCGGCCAGAACGTTTTTGCCCATCACCAATGTCTGCAATGAGCCGTCAGCATGAATCAGGCTGTACTCGATAGCGTCGCCCAGATGGAAAAAATGCAGGATGTCCGACTGGTTGAAATGAAACTGGCCGATCGGCGAATCTTCGGTCAACAGATAGTAAATGGACGTCATCAAATAACGTGGGCCAGTCCTGGTTTCGAGCATGTCTCGATGATCGGCCTGATACGTCCTGCGGAAATAGCCGCCTTCAACATGAACTTCCAGTTCAAGAGCGGCAATCACGTCATTTGCGTTCGGCATGGTCTTCTCCATTGATTTCTCAGCTTTTTTTCATAGCTCAACTAAAGACTCATTTAGTGTAGTTAACCTAAAATAGCGTCACAACTGATGGTTTTTGCTTCATTTAGATACTTTAAGAGCAATCAATCCTCTCCTCGGATAAAGCTCATCTTGCCCGCCGCGCTCATATTGCTGTTGTGGATTACTGCTTTTATCCTGCCCTTCATCGATCCTGACGGCGTTTGTAAACGATGACCAATCCAATGGATAAAGTGATGTCCCCCACGATTGAAAACGAACTGCCGAGACCGCCAACCGTCAGTCTGCGTGAGGCGTTCTGGTTTTGGCTGAAGCTCGGCTTCATCAGCTTCGGTGGACCGGCAGGGCAAATTTCGATCATGCACCAGGAGTTGGTAGAGCGGCGGCGCTGGATCTCCGAACGCCGCTTCCTGCATGCGCTCAACTACTGCATGCTGCTGCCCGGGCCTGAAGCCCAGCAGTTGGCAACTTACATCGGCTGGCTGATGCATCGTACCTGGGGCGGAGTGATCGCAGGAGCACTGTTCGTGCTGCCCTCCTTGTTCATTCTGATCGCCCTGTCCTGGATGTATATCGCGTTCGGCGAAGTGCCCGTGGTGGCCGGGCTCTTCTATGGGATCAAGCCTGCCGTGACGGCTATTGTGGTGCAAGCGGCCCATCGAATCGGATCTCGGGCGCTGAAAAATAACTGGCTGTGGGCGATAGCGGCGGCGTCATTCACTGCGATCTTCGCGTTCAATGTTCCGTTCCCCTTGATTGTGCTGGGGGCGGCATTGATCGGTTATGCCGGCGGGCGCCTGGCTCCCGAGAAGTTCAGGACCGGAGGCCATCGCGCCGACAAGAAATCCTTTGGCCCGGCTCTGATCGACGACGACACCCCTCCCCCGGAACACGCCCGGTTCAGCTGGCTGAAACTGACAGTGCTGGCACTCATCGGCGCCGGGTTGTGGGTACTGCCGATGAGCGTGTTGACCGCCGTTTTCGGTTGGGAAGGCACCCTCACCCAAATGGGCTGGTTTTTCACCAAGGCGGCGTTGCTGACCTTTGGTGGAGCCTATGCGGTTCTCCCGTATGTGTATCAGGGCGCGGTCGGTCACTATGGCTGGCTGACACCCACGCAGATGATCGACGGCCTGGCGCTGGGGGAAACCACGCCCGGGCCGCTGATCATGGTGGTGGCCTTCGTGGGGTTTATCGGAGCCTACGTTTCACAAGTCTTCGGGGCCGATCAGTTATTTATGGCCGGGGCTGTGGCCGCCATCGTGGTGACATGGTTCACGTTCCTCCCCTCCTTCCTGTTCATCCTCGCAGGCGGTCCATTGGTGGAGTCCACCCACAATGAACTCAAGTTCACTGCACCACTGACGGCCATTACCGCCGCCGTGGTTGGCGTGATCCTCAACCTGGCCTGTTTCTTCGGTTATCACGTCCTTTGGCCAAAAGGCTTCAGCGCCAGTCTCGACTGGCCTTCAGCGCTGATCGCGATATCCGCCGCCGTAGCCTTGTTTCGCTTCAAACGGGGAGTTATCCAGGTGTTGCTGGGCTGCGCGCTCGTGGGCCTGGCAGTGCATCTGCTGCGCTAGTGCTCTCCGCCGATCCGGAATGCGCAAAGCAGAATGAACTCCGCCGCCGTTCGAGCCTTCGGAACTGGAAGAGGTATTTTCAGTTGAAAGGAGAGGATCATGAAAACACTTTGCGCGTGTCTGGGACTTTGTTCCGTGTTGATCTTGCAGGGCTGTTTCGAAGGTTCGAACGATGCCCCGAATAAAGATGGCGACAAAAGCAAGGCATCGTTGCAGATTCAGAAGGACAAGGCGGCGGAGCCAAGCCAGTAATTGTCGACCTACGCCGCCTTGGCCGCGAAGCCGCCACCGACGCAGATGCCCAGGCCGTATTTGCTACCACAGCAAACGTATGACTTGCCGTTGAATCACCTGCACTGGAGCGGCAGCTATGGATTCTGAAGGCCCCTCTACAGGCAATATGAATGGACGAACCTTGCAGTGTGCTGCAACGATTCGCATATGTCCGGCCTGGCAATGCCATGCCGGTTGGCAAATTGCTCGAGCGTTGAAGTATCAAAGCGCGTGGTCTGGATGAAGTCCAGCGCCTCGGGTTGTGTATTCAGAAAACGCGCGACGGGAGCAATCTTCAAAAGCCACTTGAGCCATCGAAGCGAGATGTAATGCCTGGGTGATTTCACGCCAACCGATTCTGCCACCTGTGCCAGGAGTTCGCGCAGGTCGGGCGTCTGGTCATCGAGCGCCAGCAGTTCCTGCCCGGCCATGGCAGGATCGAACGCACACGCTGCCGTCAGATCAACCAGGTGATCCACGGTAACCAGCGGCAGCCAGTGCCTGGCGGTACCGGGCACCGCAGTCAGTTTGCCTTGCACAAGGTTGCGTATCAGCGCCACCAGCGGCTGGCCCTCCAGGATGTGCCCGGTGCGGCTGTGGCCACATACCGTCGCCGGGTGCACCACGGTCATTTCGCCGCCCTTGGCAGCCATCAGCGCCAGGGTCGCAAAGTGCGCCTCCAGCTTGCTGCCCTCGTAACCACCGACGCGCCGATAGACCGCTGGCCAATCGGTCGACTGCGGATGCAGAGGATCGATGCCGATGCGCCGCAGATGCTCATGATTTTTCAGCATGAAGCCGCCGATCATCACTAACCGGCTGTTTTGCTCGGCCGCCAGCAAGGCCACACGCTTGGCGCCTTCAACATTGACTGCCCGAGCCTGCTCCATTGACAGCCCCCAGGCGAACTGGGCGCCGAGGTGGAACAGGACGCCAGCGTGTTTCAACACGGCCCGGTCTGCCGGGCTCAACCCCAACCCGTCACTCTGCAGGTCACCCGCCAAGGCGAATACCCGGGTAGAGTTGCCTCCCAACGCATCCACTTGCTCGCGTAGCGTCGCGAGTCGCTCGGGGCGACGCATCAGCACTCGAACGGTGTGACCTTTTGCACTCAAAAGCGCCACCAAATGCTGGCCGATAAATCCGGTTCCCCCTGTGACAAAGCACTCCACGCTCATTCCTCTGCTCCTGTTTTCCGGTGAGGAATCAAGCGTAAACTATCGACCCAACTCTACAGTCAAGCGGTGTTTTTCATGAAAATCGGCGAACTCGAGACCCGCAGCGGTGCCAGCCGCCATACGCTACGTTACTACGAACAAATCGGCCTGATCACAGCGGAGCGTCGAGCGAACAACTATCGCGTCTACAACGCGCAAACCCTGCAGGATCTGGACTTTATCCAGCGTGCGCAAAGCATGGGCTTCTCCCTGGGGGAAATCGGCGAAATTCTCGATGCGCAGCGCGACCAACGGATTGACTGCGCCGAGGGCGCCAAGCTGATTGAAAAGAAAATGGCCGAAATCCAACAGAAGATCGCCAGCCTCCAGAGCATCCATCGGTATCTGGATCAGGAGCGTGCCAATCTTGAAGCCAGTGCGGCACGGCAACTTGAGCTTCAGCGCCTGAATGAGCTGAAGGCCACTTCGTAGCAGAGGGTGGCGAAAATGAATCCATCAACACGCCCACTTGAAGTCGTGAAACGCCACCGCCTCCGGTATTTCCGCCACCTCAGCTTCAGCCTCGCGCCTGACCGTCTGTAACGAGGCTGCATAGCTGATACCCGCCCCCAAGGCATCGACTATGGAAAAGACATCTTCAAGGCCACAGTCGAGTATCAGGGTGAACCGGGTGTAATCGCTTGCCAGGTTCCGCATCAGCCGATTCAGCAGCAACCCCTCGCGAGGCAGGTCGATCAGCAACCAACTGCGAGATTTGAAGCGCACGCTCACGTCCTTGAGCACATCGTTCCATTCCATGACGCGACCTCACCGGCTGGCAATCAAGACTGGAATGGCGTTGTTGAGAGAGAACGCCACCAGGAACACCGCCAGCCCTATATCGATCTGCCGAGTGTATTTGAGAAACAGCGCCTTGATCGGGCCTTGGCCGAAGAGCAACGACACGGTGGAATACCAGATGACTTCGAGGGTTGAACACAACGCGACCACCAGAACCTTTTCGATGTCGGTGCGCGGTGACGAGAGAAAACCGGCGTAGATGCTGATCATGAAGGCGATCGTCTTCATGTTGCTGATGTTGGTGATGACGCCCACCCGATAAGCCTTGCCGAAGCTGGTGACGCCAACGGCAGTGCTTTCGGTGGTGCCGGTATTTTTGGCCAGCACGCTTTTGATGATGCTGTAGGCGATGTAGAGCAGGTAGGTCGAACCACACAAGGTGGCCACCTTGGAAAAGGCCGGGTATTCATGCAGCAAGGCCGCCAAACCCAGCAGGGAAATGGTCGAGAAGAAGACGCCGACGGTGCAGATGCCCAGCGTCGCTCCAAGCCCGGTGGAAATCGAGCCCAGTGAGGAGAATCGACTGACAATGATGAAGTTCGGTCCCGGGCTGATGACCGCCAGGATGTAAATCAACGCTGCTGTGAACATAAAACCTCCTTGTTTGAAGCAGCAGCCCGGACGGGCTGCTGCCGGGTGGCATCAAGCCAAGGCTTGCACCGGGGTTTCGACCTGCTCCAGGTTTTTCTCCAGGGCCGAAAGAATGTGCTCCACCCGCAGGGAAATCAGGCTGAACGAGCCCGCATCCCCCAGCCCGTGGGAGCTTTCGCACAACCCGTTGAGAAACACCGCCGGCAAGTCATCCAGAGCGGTCAGGCTGTAATCGCGATTGACCACCAGAGCGCCTTGTTCATCCGTGCGGAACCGGCGGTGATGAGGCGCGAGCAGCGGCGGATACAGCTCGCCGTTTTCCTTGTCTGCGATGTCTTTGAAGCCGGTGGCGAGGACCAGCGCATCCAGCGTCAGGCTCGAATGCGTCAGCTGATTGACCTCCTTGAGTGCCAGTTGCACCTGACCCGACGCATCAATGTGCGCCTGTTCGATGGCGATGTTATTGAGGATCCTGATGCGCTCCTTGCCCTGCAGTTTTTCCTCATGGATGCGCACGTACAGGGCGTTGATGACATCTTCGTCGGCGGAGCTGTAGTTGGTACCGCGCAACTGCTTGTCCAGCCGCGATTTGGCTTCAGGCGGAAGGCCGAAGTAGTAGTCGATGAATTCCGGGAAATACACCTTGTCACTGAACGGGCTGGTGTCCTTGAGCCGAAAGCTGAAGCTGCGGTGCAACGAATAGATTTCCTTGTCGGGGAATCGGGCCGTCAGGTCGAGAACGATCTCCACCGCACTCTGACTGGAGCCCACCACGCCGACACGTTGCACGCTCGCAGGCAGCTTGTTGATGTTTTCCAGGTAGTGATTGAGGTGGAACACGCGGGGGCCGGTCAGCCCTTCGAACACCGCCGGGATATTCGCCGTGCGCCCGGTGCCCAGCACCAGGCTGCGCCCGTAGATCACACGCTGATCGTTATAGGTGACCTTCCACACTCGCTCTCCCTTGAACAGCAGCGGTTCGACCTGCTGCACAAACGCCGACGACTCCACATCGCCGAGAAAATGCCCGGCGACCCATTTGATGTACTCGGCATATTCCCGTCGCAGCGGATACGTCAACGGCAGGTTGAGATAATCGAACAGGCGACCGGTTTCTTTCAGGTAATTGACGAAACCGTAGCGGCTGCGCGGATTGCGCGGCGTCACCAGATCCCGCAACGGGTTGTTCTGGATGTCCGATCCGCTGAGCAGCATCTCGTCCTGCCAGTCCGGCTTCTGCTTGGCGTCGAGGAAACGCTAGGTCAGCGCCGATGCCGACTCTTCGAGCGCAATGGCCAATGCCAGATTGGAGGGGCCAAAACCGATACCCACAATATCGAAAACAGTGTTTGACATGGTAAAGCTCCTATCCCTGGAATGGCTTTAACGGAAGATGGTAATAGTGATATGCCGTGTTCTCGATAAATCCAAATCGAGTGTAAAGATCTCGTGCGTGTGGATTGTCGTCTGCGCCTTCGATAAACAATTGTTTGGCGTTTGTTGACTGCGCAAATGTCTTTGCCGCATTCAATAACGCCAGCCCGGCTCCTTTCTTGCGTTTGGAGGCTTCGACATATAAGTCATTGAGTATCCAGAGGCGCTCAAGTGTGACACTTGAGAAGCTGGGATATAACTGCGTGAATCCAATGATTTCATGATTGAACTCGGCAACCACAATGACGGATTCGCCCAAAAAGAATCGCTGTTTAATAAACTCCAGCGAGCGTGCCAGGTCGGAGCTTTCACCATAGAACTGGCGGTATTTGTCCAGCAATGGTGCGATGGCTTCGGCATCATCGAGTGACGCATGGCGGGTAATGACTTGATCACTCATGGCGCGGTCACCTCGGCGAAAGCCTGCTCGAGTATGTGCAAGCCTTGTGTGATCTGCGCGGGAGATATGGTCAGTGCCGGCAGGAACTTCAGGACCTGGTTGTCGATGCCCGACGTTTCAATGATCAGCCCGCCCGCGTAAGCCTGTGCCGCAACCTTTTGCGCCAGGTCCTTGTCCTGAAACTCAATGCCTCTGAAGAACCCGCGCCCTTTCAGGCGATTAGGCGCCCTTGCGGCAAAGCGTTCGGACAACGCCAGCAACCCTTGCTCCAGCAGATCGGCCTTGGTGCGAAGCACCCGGGTAAAACTCGCATCGCTCCAATAGTGGTCGATAACCGCTTTGCCCGTGACAAACGCCAGATTGTTGCCACGAAACGTGCCGTTGTGTTCCCCGGGCTCCCACACATCCAGATGGGGAGCCAGTAACACAAGGGACAAGGGCAAGCCGTAGCCGCTGATGGATTTGGACAAGGTCACGATATCCGGGGTGACACCGAGGGCCTCGAAGCTGAAGAAGTCCCCTGTGCGGCCGCAGCCGGCCTGGATATCGTCGATGATCAACAGAATGTCATGCTCATGGGCGATGCGCTGCACCGCCTGCACCCACGCGGCCGAAGCACTGTTCACACCGCCTTCGCCCTGCACTGTCTCGAGGACAATGGCGGCGGGCTTATCGACACCGCTGCCGCTGCGCAACATGTTGGCCAGGTACAACGAGGTGTCCAGGTCATCGCCGAAATACCGGTCATACGGCATGAACGTCACGTTGTTCAAGGTAACCCCTGCCCCGGCCCGCTTGCGCGGGTTGCTGGTCAAGGCGAGGCTGCCCAGGGACATGCCATGAAACGCATTGGTGAATGCCACGATGTTCTGGCGACCGGTGTACTTGCGGGCCAGTTTGATCGCGGCTTCTACCGCATTGGTGCCGGTAGGGCCCGGGAACTGGACTTTGTATTTCAGGTTGCGTGGCGCCAGGATCTGCTCATCGAACGCCGTCAGAAAGCTTTTCTTGGCAGTAGTCTTGAAATCCAGGCCATGGGTGATGCCATTGCTGTCGATATAGTCGAGCAGCGCGGCTTTCAGGACGGGATTGTTATGCCCGTAATTCAGAGCCCCCGCACCGCTGAAGAAATCAATGAACACCTGACCCTGTTCGCTGGTCAGGGTCGATCCTTCGGCAGTGTGAAAGGTGGCAGTGAAGTCCCGGCAATAAGAACGAACGTTGGATTCTTTAAGTTCGAATATATCCAGGGAGTGTGGTGTGGCAGGTGCAAGTCGCAAAGTCGAGTCATTCAGCGTAGCCGTCATGTCAGGTACCGTTTATCAATCCAATTGAATGGACTTCAAACAGGCATAGCGATTTCCCAGTGGCCATGTAGCGAATGCTGAGAGGTCTATCGTCCTTGAAGTCCGCGTGCAACTTTCATCCGTTGAAACATGACCCGCTCTGTTGGCCAGCAGGAACAATGACGTCTTTCGCTGATTAAGCTATCAGTAATTCGTGAGCGTGCGATCAATTATAAATTCATATGCTTATGACTGACTTCCGAAGCCACAGCAGACGGCAGTAACGCGATCGTTTATCGAACGGAGGCCATGTGTGAAGTGCCCGCGCCGGCGAGCTGGGACTGCTGGGAAGAAAGGGAATTGAAAGCCTGACCCGGCCCCGGGCTGCGCCGGGCACCGGGCCGGGTCGGGCCAATAAAGACGTCGTTACATCTGATCCGTGTTGCGTGCAGCGACGGCAACGGTAGCCGGTGAGTCGGAAAGCTTGACGAAGCGCCGGGTTGCGCCATCCAGCGCGTCGATGCATCCGGCCTCGATGTCGTAGACCCAGCCATGCAGATTCAGGCGACCTTGTTCGAGCGCGAGGGCCACCGACGGGTGTGTCCGCAGGTTCGCCAGTTGTGCGATCACGTTTTCCCGCACGAGACCGTCGAGTTTGGCGCCAGGCGTTTCGAACTCATGGGCCGCGTTGATCGCTTTCGCGGCGTCTGCGTGACGCAGCCAGTTGGCGACCGCCGGAAGGTGATCCAGACAGGTACAGCGTGAAATCGCGCCCATTGCTCCGCAATCCGAGTGACCGCAGATCACGATGTCCTTCACGCCAAGCACGGCGACTGCATATTCCACGGTGGCCGAGACGCCACCCGGTTCAGGTCCGTACGACGGCACGATGTTGCCGGCGTTGCGAATCACGAACAGCTCGCCCGGCTCGCGCTGTGTGAGAAGTTCAGGTACTACACGGCTGTCCGAGCAGGTGACGAACAATGCCTTGGGGTTTTGTTCTGTCGCGAGCTGCTTGAACAGCTCGACCCGCTGCGGATACACCTCGCGCTGAAAGCGCAGAAAGCCATCAATAATGTCACGCATGGAATCCTCCAATACCAGATGCCGGATACCGACACGAGCACTCGACATGCCCTCGCGCCGCAATGGTGGTCATTATTGCAGACGTCGTGCACGTTAGGTGTACTTGATCGTGGGCTCGCCCCGGCTCTGGCCGAGAAAAAGCCTAACGACGTGTCTGAAATTTGTTAACCACTACACTCCCTTCGTCTGTTCAACTTGGCCCCCCTCGAAAAATCCGTAAGAATGCCATTTGGCCATTACCAACTTTACGGACCACTTATATGCCACGGAAGCGCAAAGGGAGCGGCGGCGGGCTGATCGCTCTGTACGCCTTGTTATTCGTCGTTGCCCTTTTGGCACAGATTCCTAAACAGGTGTGGATTGCACTTGGGGTTATTTTGGGCATAGGTGCATTGATATGGACCGTCAGACGCGTCACCCAGGCAAAGCCCTACATTCCTGAAGATGACATTGCTGCAAAGGTCGCCGCGGCCTCTCGACAAGCAATCTCCCCCACTTTTACCATCCAATTCAGCACCAGCACCCGCGAACGAGGCTTCCATAATGTTCAGGTCGGTTCGTCCAGCGATAATCAGAGCTACGCCATCCCAAGCCCAAATGCCAAGCCCATGGGGATTCGTTGGCTGGCTAAAGGTGAGTCCATCAACGTGGCTGGCTTGGCCATCCCCGGCGGAATGCTCTACATCACCGAGCGAGCGACACAGTTTGGCCAATATGAACCGTCCTTGATCGATGCCACGCTTCGAGTCGCGCGCTCACCTGTAAGTTTCACCGAGCGGCAGATGCCCTACTGGCCAAACTACCGAAGCATCACGCCCGAGGCGCGACGAGCGTATCTGCAATGGTTGGCAGGAGAACGCTGTCAGCCTGCAGATGCAGGTTACGTGTTCCTGTTTTTCTACGGGCTTGAACGCCGCGCGTTGGTCGATGCACCGAGCGATCCCCAGGCCAAAGCAGAGATCCCTGCCATCAAGGCTGAGGTGGAACGCTTGCTTGGTCTCTACGGCGACAACAACTCCTTCCGCAGCTACGCTACCCGTTTTCTCGCCTATATCGACGCTGATTCTGTACTACCTCAAAGCTACATGAGCGAGCCCGCTGCCAGTGCCGCAGATGGATATGAGCTTCCTATGTCACTGCGCGTTGCGCTGGGACAGATGGCCGTGGACAAGTATCCGCTTGACCCGAGCTGGGCATTGGCCTGGGCGCTTGCAGAACCCAACATTTCCAGGCGTACACCCGTGACCCGGTGCCCGGAGCAATTCGCAGCGCTCTTCAAAAACGAATTCGCGAAGCGCTATCCCAATGGCATTGCGCTCCTGCAGAACAAGACCAAGCTAAAGATTGCCTATCGCCCCGCTTCTGCCGGGTTGAACATTCCGGCAGTGGCCGTAGGTGACCTTCCCGATGTTGCGGCGACCTCAGGAACGCGTAACAAGCTGCAGGTCATTGTCGAAGAATGCACCACCGTACTCGATGCCTACAGTCGGTATCTGGGGCGCAATCCAGACGCAGGGAATAGCCTGGAAGCCATCCTGCAATTGCCAACTGAACTCTGGCCTGCTGATGCTAAAGCTGAACTCGAACAGTTGGAGCTGCGCGTCGGTGGCGAAACCATCAGCATGAGTTTCGGAGAACTTGCAGGTCGCTTCAAATCCGCCGGCGCGCTTTCCCGCGACAAAGTCATCGCACTCGCCCGGGCGTTGGAAAGCAAACGGATCGGATTGGAGCCCGATGTCCTTTCTGGCAGCCGTACACCCAAGGCAGAAGACACCATCGCGTTGTTCGCTGCGGACTCTGACGAAGGCACCCTTCGCTCTACATATGCCTACAGCGCTGCAGCTGTGACTTTAGACCTGGCCAGTGCAGTCGCTGCGGCAGACGGTGACACTTCGCTAGAAGAGGTAAGTCTGCTGTCAGGCCACATTGACTCATGGGATCACCTCTGCGTCGCGCATCGCAAACGTTTGAAGGCACACCTCCAAATCCAACTGAAGCAACCGCCCACGCTGGCAAGCCTCAAGAAGAAGCTTGAACCCCTTACCCTCGAGGCCAAACGAAAAATTGCTAGTTTCCTGGCCCATCTGGCACATGCGGATGGTGAAGTGACGCCGCAGGAGGTGAAGCTGCTTGAGCGCGTGTACAAATCGCTCGGTCTTGATCCTCAGTTCGTCTATAGCGACCTCCATATTGCAGCCGTTCGTCCTTCCCCGGTCGTGGAAGCAATGACTGCGACTGCCACGCCGGCCCCTGAGGGACAGACTTCAGAAATCACTGGTTCAGGCCTTGCACTGGACATGAACAAGGTTGCTCGTTTGCAGCAAGAAACGGCAGAGGTGTCGGCGCTGCTGGCCAGCGTCTTCAATGATGAAGCGTCCACTGAAATACCTAGCGCCTTGGAGTCCGGGTCGCCCCAATTGCAGGAAGACAGTACCGCAGAGCAGTTTGCTACCGTACATGGCTTGGACGTCGAGCATTCCGCGTTCCTCCGACTTCTGGTCTCGCGGCCTGAATGGAGCCGTGCGGAGCTGGAGGACGCGGCCAGCGATATGGAACTGATGTTGGACGGCGCCTTGGAACGGATCAACGACACAGCGTTTGAGCTGTTCGACATGCCCGTCACCGAGGGCGATGATCCCATTGAAATCAACCCCGACATTCTGGATGAGTTAGCCCTATGAGTAAGATACGAGCCAAGGATCGCGACGCGGTCATCCAATCGCTACGTGCAGGCGTGGTGCCCCGTGTTGGGCAACATCTGATTCAGGTAGGTCGGGCGGGTGAGCTCGACTCACTGCTCAAGGATGTGGATCGTCTTGCGGATGGCGGCTCGGCATTCCGCGTCGTTGTTGGCGAGTACGGTGCGGGCAAAACCTTCTTCCTCAACCTGGTGCGTGGAATCGCCATGGAGCGCAAGCTCGTTACCATGCACGCCGATTTGAATCCAGACCGCCGACTTCACGCTTCGGGCGGTCAGGCACGCTCACTTTACTCGGAGCTGGCCAAAAATATAGCCACGCGTACCAAGCCTGATGGCGGCGCCCTCCAAGGTATCGTTGAGAAATTCATCTCCCAGGCGAAAACGGAAGCCAAAGCCAAAGGGGTCGAGAGTGAGGTAGTTATTCGTGAGTACTTGGCAGAACTCACCGAGATGGTCAACGGCTATGATTTTGCCGACGTCATTGCTGCCTATTGCCGCGGTTTCGAGGAAGGTAATGAGCAACTCAAAGCTGACGCCATCCGGTGGCTCCGCGGGGAATTTTCTACCAAAACCGACGCGCGAGCTGCACTGGGCGTGCGGACGATTGTCGATGATGCTTCTGTCTACGACCAGTTGAAATTGCTGTCGCGGTTCGTGCGTCTGGCTGGCTTTGGCGGCTTAATGGTCTGCCTGGATGAACTGGTCAACCTCTACAAACTAGCAAATACCCAAGCCCGTAACGCCAACTACGAACAGATTCTGCGCATCCTCAACGATTCGTTGCAGGGCTCCGCTGAAGGTCTGGGCTTTGTCTTGGGCGGTACACCAGAGTTTCTGATGGACACTCGTCGGGGACTCTACAGCTACCCCGCCCTGCAATCGCGACTTGCGGAAAACAGCTTTGCGAAGTCGGGCCTCGTCGACCTTTCTGGGCCGGTCATTCGGCTCAGCAGCCTAACCCCTGAAGACTTTTACGTGCTTCTACAAAAACTTCGCAATGTCTATGCATACGGCGAGCCTGATAAATTCTTGCTGCCGGACGAAGCTATCCCCGCTTTCATGGTGCACTGCAATCAGCGCTTAGGCGAGGCGTACTTCCGGACGCCGCGCACGACCATTACAGCCTTCATCAATCTGCTCGCGGTGATCGAGCAAAATCCTACGGCGGAATGGCGTACCTTGCTGGGGGCCGTGGAGCTGTCTAAGGATGATGGCGGGCAACAAGATCTTGAAGTCGAGGCCGACGATGAGCTCGCAAGCTTCAAGCTCTGACTCCTCCTCGTTCGAGCGTCTTCATCCCGAGGTTCAACAATGGATCTGGTCACAGGGGTGGACGTCGTTACGTGATGCTCAGGAGTGGGCGGTACCTGCTTTGGTGGGCGCTGATCGGGATGTAATCATTGCAGCGTCCACCGCAGCAGGTAAAACAGAGGCCGCATTCCTTCCCATCCTGACCAATCTGCTTAACGACCGTGAGCCCGCCGGCGCAGTTCTGTATATCAGCCCGCTCAAGGCACTGATCAACGACCAGTGGGACAGGCTCAGCCGGCTATGTGAGAGGCTCGAACTGCCCGTCGTTGCTTGGCATGGTGATGTAGCAACCAGCAGGAAACAGCGGTTCCTGAAATCTCCTGAGGGCATCTTGCTGATCACTCCGGAATCCCTCGAGGCCCTCTTCGTAAACAGAGGATCAAGCTTACCTGCAGTCTTTCAGAACCTGCGCTACATCGTCGTTGACGAGCTACATGCTTTCATTGGAAGTGAGCGCGGGAAACAACTGCAATCACTCATGCAGCGGGTTGAAATAGTCTTAGGCAGAGCGCTGCCCCGTGTTGGGCTTTCTGCGACGCTTGGGGAGATGTCGCTGGCACGAAAGTTCCTGAGGCCAGCTCGCCCCGATGACATTACAGTCATCGAGTCGAAATCTTCAGGACAGGAACTCCAGGTACAAGTCCGTGGATACATAGAACAACCCATGCAGCAGCTAGTGGCGGAACACCTGGGGAATACGTCAGCAGATGAAGGTGACGAGAAGGAGGACGCCTCAGGTACCAAAGTGGCAATTGCAGGTCACCTGTACAAGGTACTGAAGGGGCATAACAACCTGATCTTCCCCAACAGGCGCCAAGAGGTTGAATGGTTTGCTGACCGCCTGCGTTCACTGTGCGAGAACGATGGAGTACCAAACGAGTTTTGGCCGCACCATGGTAGTTTGTCCAAGGAATTGCGGCAGGATGCCGAACGGGCATTAAAAGCAGGAGATCCTCCTGCTTCTGCCGTATGTACTACCACCCTAGAGCTGGGAATCGACATCGGTAACATCAGGACAGTCGCGCAGATCGGCTGTCCGCCCTCCGTGGCGAGTCTTAGGCAACGGCTTGGCCGCTCGGGTCGTCGAGCCGGTGAGCCCGCTACACTCAGGGCATACTGCCGAGAGCGTCCCTTAACGGATCAGTCGGATCTTTCCGATCAGTTACGAGAGGGCCTTGTCCAAACAATTGCAATGATCCGATTGCTGATCAGTGGATGGTTTGAGCCACCTCGGTCGGAAGGTTTACACGCGTCAACGCTGGTGCAGCAGTGCCTTTCTTCGATCGCTCAGTTTGGTGGTGCTTCGGCTACGCAATTATGGGGAGATCTCATAGCCAGCGGCAGTTTTGCGAGTGTTACCAAGCCTGATTTCCTGTCTTTGCTCAAGGGCATGGGCGAGAAAGAATTGATCGTCCAAGAAGGTTCAGGCCTCCTGCTGCCAGGCGAGTTGGGGGAGCGCTTGATAAACCACTACGAGTTCTACACTGCCTTCACGAGCGATGAAGAGTTTCGTTTACTCCGAGATGGCAAACCACTGGGCTCGCTGCCCGTCAGCAAACCCCTGTCCAGGGGACAACGTATCATCTTCGGCGGAAGACGCTGGCAGGTTCAAGATGTAGATCTTGAAGCTAAAGTGATCGTCGTTACGCCAGCAAGAGGGGGGGAGCCGCCGGAGTTTGATGGTTTAGGTGCACGGGTAGATGATCGTGTCAGGCTTGAAATGCGAAACGTGCTGATGGAAACCACTTCCTGTCCCTTCGTGGACAAATACGCTCAAACCCTACTGGAGGAAGCTCGAAGTAACTTCCGCGCCCTCGGTTTGAACAGTGCGGCAATTTTCAGCTCTGCCAGCGTAAGCCACGTTGCGACCTGGCGAGGGGACTACACCAATGATGCGCTGGCGTTGTTGCTCCGACATGTGGGCATTCAGTGCGAAAACACCGGGCTTTTCTTAGAGGTTGCATTTGGTAAGGACGATACGTTGCGAGCGTTACGTGTGGTCGGTCAGATGGACATCTCAGATGTAGAATCCATCTTGGAGAACGTCGAAAACATGAGCCGAGAGAAATGGGATTGGGCCCTTCCCCGCTCGCTCCTAAAGAAGTCATTTGCCTCGAGCCATCTTGATCTCCTAGCAGCGGTCACCACAGCACGACTGCTAAGCGAGGAGCTGTAGGAAGAGGCGAATCCCCATGATGCTACCCAAAATCTGTCGCCCGCTTTTCGAGCTCGGCTTCTAATTGCTGAAGAGCAAACCGTATGCACAGCTGAGCGAAAAGAGCCTCAATGAGCTGACTCTCTCTATTTCCGCAGTTGCAGTTATGGGCTTTTCCTGCACAATCCCCCGCATTGAAATTCGCTTCGAGACCCACTGATGTCCCTGACACCCCAAGACGAACGACTCATCAAGGCGCTGGCACTGGCCATCGTTGATCGCCCGCGGGCCACGCTCAAGGAACTGGCTGAAGCCGCAGGTGTGAGCAAAGCGACGCTCCACCGCTTTTGCGGTACTCGTGACAATCTGGTGCAGATCATGGAAGGCCACGGTGAGACCGTGCTGAACCAGATCACCACGTCCACCGATCTGTCGCAGGGCGATCCCGTACAAGCCTTGCGCAGTCTGGTCAACGAGCATCTGGCGCACCGTGAAATGCTGGTGTTCCTGCTCTTTCAGTACCGCCCGGACACGTTCACCGACACCGACGAAGGCAAACGCTGGCAGTTCTACCTCGATGCCCTCGATGCCTTCTTCCTGCGCGGCCAGCAACTGGGCGCGTTCCGTATCGATATCACCGCCGCGGTCTTTACCGAGCTGTTCCTGACCATGATCTTCGCCATGGTCGATGCCGAACGCCGTGGGCGTGCCGCCAGTGCCAACTCGGCCAACGTCGTGGAACAGATGTTTCTGCACGGTGCTGCCAATCCCGCCCGACCTCAATAACGCTGCACTTGGCAAAAAAAGGCCCCGTGACCTCTCGGTACACGGGGCTCAATGGCTGGACGCGCCAACCCAAAGGAGCTGTTTCAGGACTTGTCGGAGGACCAGCCGCCACCCAGCGAGCGGAACAGATCGATCAGCGCAATCTGCCGCTGCGTGCTGACTTCGATAAACGCCGTCTCGTTGACGAAGCTGGTGCGCTGGGCATCTAGGTAGCGCAGATGACTGTCGATGCCACCTTCATAGCGCGCCTTGGCCAGTTTCAGGGTCTCGCTGCTGGTATTGGCCAGGGCGCGCCGGGCTGCCTCTTCCCGGCGCAAGGTGTCGGTGGCGGCCAGTGCATCGGCCACTTCGCGAAACGCCGTTTGTACCGTCCCTTCATAAGCCGCTACCGCCGAGTCTTTGCGAGCCTCTGCCAGACTCAAGCCGGCACGGTTGCGCCCGGCATCGAACAACGGCAGCGACAGGTTCGGCACAAAACTCCAGGACCGCGAGCCACCGTCGAACAGACCGGACATTTGTGCACTGGACGTACCGAAACTGCCAGTCAGGCTGATGCGCGGGAAGAACGCCGCCCGCGCCGCGCCGATGTCGGCATTGCGAGCCTGCAAGCGATGCTCGGCGGCGAGAATGTCGGGCCGGCGCTCGATCAGGGCGGACGAGGTGTCCGGGGCGATGTCCTGCACCAGCATCGGCTCACTCGACAATTTCTCGGGAATCGACTTCGCCGCATCCCTGGTGCCGAGCAACAGCACCAGCGCGTTGAAGGCCTGCTGTTTCTGTCGAAGATTGCTCTCCTGCTCGGCCCGCGATTGCTCTACCAGCCCCAACGCTTCCTGATAGTCCAGCGCAGTGGCGGTACCGTTCGAACGGCGCTGGCTGATCAGGGCGAACGAATATTCGCGGCTGATCAGCGTTTGCTGGGTCAGCTCCAGACGACGCTGGGCGCCATCGTGAACCAGATAAGCCTGACTGACCTCGGCGATCAGGGCGATCTGCGCCGCACGGGCGGCTTCTTCAGTGGCCAGGTATTCCTGCAACGCAGCATCCGTGAGGCTCTTCACCCGACCGAACAGATCCAGCTCATATTCCGGCAGCGCAACGCCCACCTGATAGTTGCTGGCAACCCCTGCCCGGCCATCGCTGGCCAGATCCGCCGGCAAACGCTGACGATTGCCGGAGGCATTGGCATTCAAGCCCGGAACCCGGTCGGCCCGCTGAATGCGGTATTGCGCCCGGGCCTGTTCGATGTCCAGCAGCGTCTGGCGCAACGAGCGGTTGTTGTCCAGCGCGATGGTCACCAGTCGGCGCAGATCGGGATCGACAATAAACGTCTGCCACGCCAGTTGATTGATCGGACTGCCCTGCTTCGTCGACTCTCCCGCCCAGTGATCCGCCACCGGTGCAACGGGACGCTCATAAGTCGGTGCCAGCGAGCAGCCGCCCAGCATCAGGGCGATCACCAGCGTAGAGAAAGCTGAAATACGCATGTGTCACTCCTGAGCCAAAGCGGGTTGTTCAATGGGGGCCGGTTTGCTGCGCAACCGCGACAGCACCCAGACAAAACAGATCGGTACGAACAGCACACCCAGCAGCGTCGCACTGAGCATGCCGCCAATCACGCCGGTACCGATGGCGCGCTGACTCGCCGCGCCGGCACCGGTGGCGATGGCCAGTGGCACGACACCGAGAATGAACGCCATGGAGGTCATCACGATGGGCCGGAAACGCAGGCGTGCGGCCTCGATGGCGGCGTCGCGCAGGCTGTAGCCCTTCTCCCACAGTTCCTTGGCGAACTCGACGATAAGGATCGCGTTCTTCGCCGCCAGGCCGATGATGGTGATCAGCCCCACCTTGAAGTACACGTCGTTGGGCATGCCGACGACCATCACCGCCAGCACCGCACCGATGGCGCCGATCGGCACGATCAGCATCACGGTCAGCGGAATGGCCCAGCTTTCGTACAACGCCACCAGCAACAGGAACACCACCAGGATCGCCAACGCGAAGAGTTGCGTCGCCTGACCGCTGGAGACCTTTTCCTGATAAGAAAGCCCCGTCCACTCATAGCTGAAACCGGCCGGCAATTGCGCAGCGATTCGTTCCATTTCCGCCATGGCTTCACCGGTGCTGTAACCCGGCCCGGCGTCACCGACGATGCGAATCGACGGATAACCGTTGTAGCGCACCAGTTGCACCGGCCCTTCTTCCCAATGGGTGGTGACGAAGGCGCTCAACGGAACCAGATTGCCGGCGCTGTTGTGAACGTACAGTTTGAGCACGCTTTCCGGGGTCATCCGGTCGCCCTGCTCGGCCTGCACCACGACGCGCTGCTGGCGGCCGACGTTGGTGAAGTCGTTGATCACCTCCGAACCGAACGCGGCGGACAATGCCCCGCTGATCGACTCGAAACTCACGCCCAGGGTGCGGGCCTTGTCACGGTCGATCACCACTCGCAATTGTGGCGACTCGGCCAGACCTTCCATCATCGCGTAAAGGATTTTCGGGTTGCCGTTGGCCTGACCGAGCACCTGATCGCGGGCGGCGAGCAAGGCTTCACGGCCCAGGCCGGCGCGGTCTTGCAGACGCAACGCAAAACCACCGGAGTTGCCCAAGCCGTCAATTGGGGGCGGCGGCACGGCCATCACGGCGCCGTCGTTGGTCACGGCAAACTGCTCGTTGAGTGCCATGACTTCCGCCATGGCCGACTGATCTTCGCCACGCAGCGACCAGTCCTTGAACACCGGGAAAGCCAGCGCTGCGTTGTCACCCATGCCCGAGAAACTGAAGCCCGAAACCAGGAAGGTCGATTGCACCGCGTCACGGGAAGCGAGGAAACGCTCCAGTTGTTCGCCAGTGGCCTCGGTACGGGTGCGGGTCGCGCCCGGCGGCAACTGCACGTCGACAATCATGTAACCCTGGTCTTCCACCGGCACGAAGGACTCCGGCAAGCGCAGGTAGAAGTAACCGAGCACCGCAATAATGCCCGCGTACACCAGCATCATCCGTCCGGCACGGGCGACCAGCCCGTTGTTGAGGATCGAATAACGCTCGGTGAGCCGGGCGAAACTACGGTTGAAGGCACCGAAGAAACCACGTTTTTTATGATGCCCCTGAGGGATCGGCTTGAGCAGCGTGGCGCACAGGGCCGGCGTGAAGGTCAGCGCGAGGAAGCCCGAGAACAGGATCGACACCGCCAGCGAAACCGAAAATTGCTGGTAAATCACACCCACCGAACCGGACATGAACGCCAGCGGCATGAACACTGCCGACAGCACCAGGGTGATGCCGATGATCGCGCCCGAGACCTGACTCATGGCCTTCACCGTGGCGTCGACCGGCGACAACCCTTCTTCGGCCATGATCCGCTCGACGTTCTCCACCACCACGATGGCATCGTCCACCAGAATCCCGATCGCGAGCACCATGCCGAACATGGTCATCATGTTCACCGAGAAGCCCAGCAGGTACATCATCACCAGCGTGCCGAGCAGACACACCGGCACCACAATCGACGGAATCAGCGTGTAACGGATGTTCTGCAGGAACAGGAACATCACCAGGAACACCAGCACCATTGCCTCGATCAGGGTGTGAATCACCTTCTCGATTGCCACATCGACGAAACGCGACGTGTCGTAAGGCACGGAATATTCAACGTCCGACGGGAAATACGCCGACAGTTCCGCCAGGCGCTCCTTGACCGCGCTGGCCGTCTGGATCGCGTTGGCACCCGGGGACAGCTGAATCGCTGCTGCCACCGCCGGTTTGCCATTCAGACGCGAGTTGAAGTTGTAGCTTTCCTGGCCCACTTCCACACGGGCGACGTCACCCAGTTTGACCGTCGAGCCATCTTCATTGGCGCGCAGGACGATGCGACCGAATTCTTGCGGATTATCCAGCGTGCCCTTCACCGCCAACGTGGCGGTCAGTTCCTGCTGGCTGCTGCTCGGCGTGCTGCCGAAGCTGCCCGCCGGCACCTGTACGTTCTGCCCCCGGATAGCGTTGTTCACATCCTCGATGGACAGGCCGTAGCCCACCAGTTTCTGCGGATCGATCCAGACCCGCATGGCGGCTTCGGACGAGAAGAACTGCAGTTTGCCGACACCCGGCACCCGGCGCAGTTCGTTGTTGATGTTGCGCGCGGCGTAGTCGCCCAATGCGGTCGTATCACTGTGCTGACTGCCTTCCTTGTAGCTGAGCGCATAGATCAGCAGAAAACCGGCGCTGGTCTGTTCCACCTCAAGGCCCTGAGTGAGCACCGCTTGCGGCATGCGCGCCTCGGCCTTTTTCAGGCGATTTTGCACATCGACCTGGGCAAGTTGCGGATCGGTGCCGGGCTGGAACGTCACCACGATCTCGGCAATGCCGTTGGAGTTGTTGGTCGACTCGAAATACAACAGGTTCTTCGCGCCGTTGAGCGACTCTTCGATCACGCTGGTGACCGAATCCACCAACACCTTGGCCGAGGCACCGGGATAGGTCGCCGTCACCTTGATCTGGGGCGGCGCAACATCGGGATACTGCGCCACCGGCAGCATCGGAATGACCAGCAGACCGGCCAGAGAGATGAACAACGCCACCACCCAGGCAAAGTTCGGGCGCTTGATGAAAAACTTGGACATCGGAAAATCCTCGCGACAACGGCGCCCTTACTGTTTCGACTCAGGCGACTGAGCCAGGGCCGGGGATTGACCCGCAACGACCTTGGTCCCCGGTTGCAGGCCGGCCAGACCGCCGACGATCACCTGATCGCCGGCCTTCAGGCCCTCACTGATCTGCCAGCGTGAATCCTGCATGGCACCGGTCACGACAGTGCGTGCCTCGACCCGGTCATCGGCGCCGACCACCAGCACCTGGGCGCTGCCATCGCTGCCGCGCTGCACCGAGCGCTGCGGCACGAGAATTGCTTGGCTGTCGGTGCCTTGCGGCGTGCGCACACGGACAAACATGCCCGGCAACAGCACGCCGTCGGTATTGGCGAATTTGCCGCGCAACGACACTTGCCCGGTGCCGCGATCCACCGCCACGTCGGTAAACATCAGCGCCCCCTGACGCTCGTACGCGGTGCCCTCGACCCGGACCGACAACGCCGTGTTGTCGTCGGCGGAGAGTTTTCCGTCCTTGAGCGATTCACGCAGACGCAGTGCTTCGGCAGCCGACTGCGTGAAGTCGACGTACACCGGATCCAGCTGCTGAATGCGCGCCATCAAGGTTGCATCCCCCTGCCCGACCAGCGCGCCTTCGGTCACCAGCGCACGACCGACACGACCGGAAATCGGCGCCGTCACCGAGGCATAACCGAGATTAAGCCGTGCCGTCTGCAGATCGGCCTGGGCCGAACGGGTGGCTGCCTGCGCGCTGCGAAGATCAGCCATGGCGCTGTCGAAATCCTGCTGGCTGACCGCCTCGATCTTCACCAGCGGCTCATAGCGTTTGACCCGGGCCTGCGCCTCAAGCGCAACGGACTGGGCACGAGCCAGTTCACCCTCGGCCCGGGACAACGCCGCCTTGAGCGGTGCCGGGTCGATCTGGAATAACAGGTCCCCGGCCTTGACGTCAGCGCCCTCTTCAAAACGCTTCTGCATCACGATGCCAGGCACCCGGGCACGCACTTCCGCGACGCGCATCGGCTCGACCCGGCCCGGCAGCTCCGAAGAGAGCGCCAACGCTTCAGTCTTTACCGCCAGCACTTCTACCGGACGCGCCACTTCAGCGCTGCTCGCTGCCTGATCCTCAGTCGGCCCACACCCGGCCAACGCAATGGCGAGTGCCAACGAACTCGCCATCCCTACCGCACGCAAATTGCCCATAACTCACCCAAGGCTTGATCGAATTTGGCGCGAATGCTACGTTTCAAATCCTAATGAGTCAATATTGTCTCATGTGAGTATTTTGTGAATCTTGTATGACTGTCGCCAAGGCCCCGTGATGAACTCGATTTCCCATGATGAACAGCTGCTCAAATCGCTGACGCTGGCGGTGGTCAACCGACCGCGAGCGACGATGAAGGAGCTGGCGCAACTGGCAGGCGTGAGCAAGGCGACCCTGCACCGCCATTGCGGCACGCGGGAAAACCTGATCGTGCAACTGGAGGCGCATGCCGAGGGCACGCTCAGACTGATCATCGATAACGCCGCTTTAGAGGAAACAGAACCACTGGACGCGCTGCGCCGGTTGATCCGCGAACACCTGGCCCATCGTGAAATGCTTGCTTTTCTGATGGCGCAGTACCGCCCCGACTTCCTCGATCTGGAATGCGGCGGCACACGCTGGCTGTTTTATCTGGAGGCGCTGGACGGCTTCTTCCTGAAAGGCCAGCAAAGCGGGTTGTTTCGCATCGACATCACCGCCGCGATCCTGACCGAACTGTTCATCGCTCTGGTCTATGGGCTGGTGGATGCCGAGCAGCGCGGGCGGGCTGCCAACGCCAACTCGGCCAGAACGATCGAGCACATGTTCCTGCAAGGAGCTTCATCGGCTGAGGGCGTTCGCTGACGCCCATCTGCACGAAGCAAGCCTTCAGCAATTGCCTTTCTGTCAATGCAGACTCACGCGCCCGGTTTCAGGACGACCTTGGTCCAGCCGTTGTCACGCTCATCAAAATGTTTGTAGGCGTCCGGCCCTTCGTCGAGCTTCAGACGATGAGAAATGATCTGCGCAGGATTGGCGCGACCGTGGTGAATGAGCTCGGCCAATCGGCGATTGTAGGCTTTGACGTTGGCCTGACCGGTCTTGATCTGCTGGCCCTTGAACCAGAAAGCACCGAAATCGAAGGCCATCTTGCCTTGTCTGGCGAGTTCGTTTTCGGCCCCCGGGTCTTGCGGTACGAAGACCCCGACGACGCCGATTCCACCGGTGGCCTTGGTGGAAGCGACCAGATTGTTCATGGTCAGATGATTGGCCTCATGGCCATGTCGATCACAACATTGGTAGCCCACGCATTCGCAGCCACGATCCGTACCTTTGCCATGGGTCAGGTTGAGAATCTGGTCCACGGCCTCCTTCTCGACCGAATTGATCGGCGTTGCACCGATGCTGGCGGCGAGCTTCAGCCGGTCAGGGTGATCGTCGACGACAAAGACTTGCGAAGCCCCTTTGATCATGGCGGAGTGAGCAGCCATCAAGCCGACCGGGCCGGCGCCATAAAATGGCGATGCTTTCGCCCGGCAGCAGGCCGGCCAGCTCGGTGGCGTGCCAGCCGGTGGGGAAAATGTCGGACAGCATCACGTAATCATCTTCCCGCTCCTGGGCGTCCTCGGGTAGAACCAGACAGTTGAAGTCCGCGTAGGGCACCCGCAGCAGTTCTGCCTGGCCGCCTTGATACGGCCCCATGTCGGCAAACCCATAAGCGGCACCCGCCGTGCCCGGATTGGCCGTAAGGCAGAAACCGGTCAGGCCCCTCTCGCAGTTTTCACAGAAACCGCAGCCGATGTTGAAGGGAAGGCAAACTCGATCTTCCACCTTTACCCGCTCCACCGCTGCGCCCGCTTCGATGACTTCCCCCAGATTCTCGTGTCCGAAAACCCGGCCGGTTTCCATCGAAGTGCGCCCCTCGTACATGTGCAGATCGGAACCGCAGATGTTGGTCGTCGTGATTCTGACCAGGACATCGGTCGGCTTTTCAATTTTCGGATCGGCGACGTTTTGCACACTGACGTCACGCGGGCCGTTATAGACGATTGCTTTCATGGTCTTCTCCCGTTGGCAGACGAAGTGAAATTCCGCCTGCTCAGACTTATCTGTCAGAGACGACCAAAGGGATGTTCAAACAATTGCCAGACCGCTGCGACGAGTGGTGGCGTGCGACGTCTTTGGTCAGAATGATTGAACGACTCACGCCTCAAGCCAATCAGACAGCGTCAGCGCATCGACCAGAGCCGCGCCGCTGGCCGTGTTATCGAAGATGCACCAGACATGCTCGGCCTCGACCGTCCGCAGCTGCATGGCCAGGTTTTTCAGGTAATCAGGGCCGTAAGGACTGTGGTAAATCCTCGGCGAGCCGTGCAAGCGCCAGTACTGTGTGCCCGGCGCTCCGCGAGGTGCGCCATCTGTCTTTATGCGCGAGGGATCGACCGCCGCTTGGGCAATCTGCCAGGTCGTCAGAAGCGGCTGGGCATTCACCCAGCTGGAGTGACGTGGCTCCAGTACGACGGAGCCGGAAAACCGGTCCCGTAGCTGTTTGAAGAAAACCCGGGCGACGGCCTCGTCATAAGCGAGCGACGGCGGCAGTTGCACCAGCAGACAGCCCAGACGCTCGCCGAGCCCTGAACACTGTTCAAGGAACGTATCCAGCTCGGTCTCGCATCCGGCCAGCCGCCGTTCATGAGTGATGACTTTCGGTACTTTCACGCTGAACCGGAAATCCCGAGGCACGGCTTGCGCCCACCGTTCGTAGGTCGTTCGGCGATGCGGACGGTAAAACGAACTGTTGATCTCGACACCCGAGAGCCTGAGGGCGTAACGCTGCAGGTGCGTTCCATCCCCGGGAAACTCCGCGGCAAGTTCACGCCCGATGCCCCATCCCGCGCAACCGATATACAGATGCGGCGCGCCCATGAGTCACTTCTTGCGCGTCATGACCGAGCCCAGCACCTGCCTGGCGGTCTGCACCAGAACACCCGCCTCGTCCGGGTCGCCCTTGAGCAAGGTCGTGGCGAACTTCTTCGCCTGTTCGAGCTTGATGTGCGGCGGCAGCGGCGGCACGTCGGGGTCGGTCTTGAACTCGATCAGCACGGGAACCTCCGATGCCAGCGCCTGCTCCCACGCGGCGGCCACGTCCTCTTCGCGATCGACGAAGATGCCTTTCAAGCCAATGGAAATGGCAAACAGGTGATAAGGAACATCGGGAATGCTCTGTGACGCTTCGAACTTCGGATCCCCCTCCATGACCCGTTGTTCCCAGGTCACCTGATTGAGGTCTTCATTGTTGAAGACGGCGCAGATCCACTTGGGGCTCGCCCACTGCCGCCAATATTTGGCCACGGTGATCAACTCTGCCAGATTGCTCATCTGCATCGCACCATCGCCCACCAGTGCGATCACAGGACGCTCCGGGAACGCGAATTTGGCCGCAATCGCATAAGGCACTGCGGCGCCCATCGAGGCCAGACCGCCGGACAATGAACACTTCATGCCGCGCCGCACTTTCAGATCGCGGGCGTACCAGTTGGCGCAAGAGCCGGAATCGCTGGTGATGATCGAAAGCTCCGGCAGGCGTGGCGACAGTTCGAACACCACCCGCTGCGGATTGACGGGATCGGCCTTGACCATGGCGCGTTTTTCCAGGGTCTTCTCCCAGGAACCGCGCCAGCCTTCGACCTTTTTGCGCCATTTGCGTGAAGTTTTGTGCTCGAGCAACGGCAACAGTGCGGCGAGGGTTTCCCCGGCGTCCCCCACCAGATTGACCTCCATGGGGTAGCGCAGGCTCAGCATGTCGGGTTGCAGATCGATCTGCACCCCGCGTGCCTGACCTTCCTTTGGCAGAAATTCAGAGTACGGAAACCCCGAGCCGATCATCAGCAAGGTGTCGCATTCGGTCATCAGCTTGTAGCTGGGCTCGGTGCCCAGCAAACCGATGCTGCCCGTGACCCAGGGCAGTTCGTCCGGCAGTACCGCTTTGCCGAGAAGCGCCTTGGCGACACCGGCGCCGAGTTTTTCCGCCACGGCGATGACCTGGTCGGTGGCCTGCAACGCACCGGCCCCCACCAGAATCGCCACTTTCTCGCCTGCGTTCAGAACCTCGGCGGCGCGTTGCAGATCCGCGTCATAAGGCACGACTTTCGGTTTGGTATAACCCACCCCGGAATGCACGGTGCCATGGGTTCGTCCCGGGGCTTCATATTCGATGTCCTGCAAGTCGTTGGGCAGGATGATCGCCGTCACGCGCCGCTCACCGACAGCCGTGCGTACCGCCCTGTCGATCAAGTGGCGAACCTGTGCCGGCGCTGACGCCTGTTGCACGAAGGCACCGGCCACATCCTTGAACATCGACAGCAGGTCGAGCTCCTGCTGATAGTGTCCGCCGAGTGCCGCGCGCGCCTGTTGACCCACGATGGCCAGCACGGGGACGTGATCCATGCGCGCGTCGTAGAGCCCGGTGATCAGGTGCGAGGCACCGGGGCCCGAGGTGGCGATGCACACCCCCAGCTCACCGGTGAACTTGGCATGCGCCGAGGCCATGAAAGCGGCCATCTCTTCGTGCCGCGCCTGAATGAATTCGATCTTGCCCCGGGCCCGGCTCAGTGCACCGAATACGCCGTTGATGCCGTCGCCCGGATAACCAAAAATCCGCGTCACGCCCCACTCGCTCAGTCGCTCGACCAGAAAATCTCCTACGGTCATCGTCATGTCGTTTCCGCCTCCATCCAGTGCATGTAAAGGACTGGACAGTCCGGCGGACGGCGAAGTTCGTGTGGATGTCGAGCCCATGTGACGCATGGGCTGATTGCAAGGCTGGCAAAGGGTGAATCTTGCAGAGTGCAATCCGGCTTACAGACGGGTCGAGCGTCATATAACTGATTTGAAAGACATTTTTATCCGCGATAGAAATGGCATGCGAAATGCGAGTACGCCTGAGCACATAACAATGATTCAGCCGCAATCCTTTAATCGGAGACAGCCAAAATGAACGCCATCGATCTTCTGAAAGCTGACCATGAAAAAGTGAAAGGCATTCTGGGCCAATTGAGTGATTCCACCGAACGGGCCACCAAGAAACGGGTAGAGCTTCTGGACAAGCTGGAGATGGAAATCACCATCCATACCCGCCTTGAAGAAGAAATCCTCTACCCGGCCTTCAAGGCAGCGGGCAGCAAGGAACAGGACGTGATGTATTACGAGGCCAAGGAAGAACATCGCACCGTGGATTCGCTCGTATTGCCCGACCTCAAGGAAACCGATCCCGGCATCCCGGAATTCGCAGGCAGAGTGAAAGTCGTCAAGGAACTGCTGGAACACCACATCGAGGAAGAGGAAAAAGAGATGTTTCCTCAAGCCAGGAAGTTGCTCGGCAAAGCCCGGCTCGATGAACTTGGCGAGCAGATGGAAGCCATGAAAAGCGCCTGTAAAAAGGAATGGGCCGCCAGCCATATGGCGGCATGACCTGCCACAGGGCCTGATTGACGATCAGGCCCTTTTTCGGGAGAGCAGTCATGACCCGAGATGATTCCGATTCGGTGCACGCCTTGTTGCTGCCGCGCAATGGCTGGGTGCCGAACAATCCGCGTCTGCCCGTGTTGGTGTATTCCGGTGCCATTGCCATCCATGGCGAAGATCCAGCGTCGGCATTCGAGAAAACCTTTGCCGACAACGGTTGGCCGCCACAGTGGCGTTCCACTGTCTTTGACTATCACCACTACCATACCCAAGGCCATGAGGTGCTTGGCATCGCCCGCGGCGAGGCCCGCTTGATGATCGGCGGCCCGGACGGGCAGATACTCATGGTCAGCGCGGGCGATGTCCTGTTGTTGCCGGCAGGCACCGGTCATTGCAGCCTGAATGCCAGCGACGACTTTCTGGTGGTCGGCGCCTACCCGCCTGGCCAGCATCCGGACATTCGCCGCGAGTCGCCCAGCGAAGCTCAGATGCAGCAGATCGAAACACTGCCATTCCCTGCCACCGACCCTGTTCAGGGCCGCTCTGGAGCGTTGACCAAGCATTGGAAGAATCAATCTTCGGCGGGATGAATCTTGCCGCTGAACACGCGAAAGCCGTAGGTGTTGTAGAACAGCGTCAGCGGGATCAGCACCGCGAACCCCGTCAGCATGAACACCTGACTGACCGGGCTCGACGCAGCGGCCTGCAAGGTCAATTGCGGCGGGATGATCAGCGGAAACAGGACGACGAGCATCAAGGCGAATGCCAGGACAAAAATGCCCAGGGCAGCGAAGAGCGGCAGATAGTCGCGTCGGGTTGCGAAGGCCGCCCGGAATCCGGCCAACAACAGCGTCAGGGTCGCCATTGTCGGTAGCCACACCCGAGGATTTCCCAGGCGCTGCGCATAGTGCGCGTGAAGGGTCGATGTCCAGACAACCAGAACGATCAGCAAAGCCACGGTCAGCATGGCCAACCACTTTGCCTGCCGCCGCGCTCGGATTTGAAGTTCGCCTTCGCATCGCCAATACAGCCAGCCTGCGCCCAGCCATGTGTAGCCGATCACCAGCACCGTGCCGCAAAACAACGGGAACGGGGCCAGCCATTCCCAACCGCCACCGCTGTATTGGCCGTTCTGTTCGGGCACACCTTGTACCAGCGTGCCCAGCACGATTCCCTGACAGCCGCCCGCCACAACCGAGCCGAGCATCAATAAACCATCCACCCCGCGCTTGATGCGGCAATCGGGCGCATGATCGCGAAACTCCAGCGCCATCGCCCGGACAATCAACGCCAGAAACATCAGCATGAACGGCAGGTACAGCGCCGGCAGCAGAATGGCGTAAGCCTTGGGGAACATGGCGAGCAAACCACCGCCGCCGAGCACCAGCCAGGTTTCGTTGGCGTCCCAGATCGGCAGGATGCTCACGGCCATGGCCCGGCGGTGTTGACGGCTGCGAGTCACGCCCATCAGGGTGCCCGTGCCCAGATCCGTGCCGTCCAGCAGCACATAGTTCAGCACGGAGAACCCGACCGCTGCCGCGCAGAGAAGTGTCAGCCAGTCAGTACCGAACATGCGCTTCAAGCCTCATCATTTGCCGGTTTCCCGTGCGAGAGCAGGTTGCGGCCCTTCTTCGTGCTCGCGAGGCGGCTGACGCAACAGGCGCAGCAGCACCCACAGGCCGATCCCGAATGTCGCCAGATAGAACAGCAAAATGGTCCATGTGGCGCTGACGACCTGCTCCCGGGACACGGACGAAAGGCTGTCGGCCGTGCGCAACAGACCATAGACGGTGAACGGCTGACGGCCCACTTCGGTGACTACCCAACCGCAGAGCATCGCCAGCATTCCCGCCGGCGCCATCCAGACACTGACTCGAAGCATCCAGCGTGCCGCGTACAAGCGACCGCGCCAACGCAGTACCAGGCTGATGACGCCCTGCCCCAGCATCAACAGGCCCAGGCCGACCATCGCCCGAAAGGCAAAAAACACGGCCGGCACTGGCGGGATGTCCTGCGCCGGAAATTCATCGAGCGCCGGGATCGTGCTGCTCAAGTCGTGGCGCAAATACAAGGACGCGATGCGCGGGATCGCCAACTCCCAATGATTGCGCCGCTGGTCCATGTCAGGGATCGCGAACAGACGCAAGGGCTCGCCCGCGCCCTCGGGTGGACGCGTCCATGTGCCCTCGATGGCGGCGACCTTTTGCGGCTGATACTCGAGGCTGTGTTCGCCATGCAGATCACCGACCACGATTTGCACCGGGATCAGCACTGCCAGCGCCCAGAGCGCCATGGAATAGGTCAGCCGGGCCCTTGGATTCTCGGGTGCATGCAGCAACTGCCAGGCGCTGACACCGGCCAGCAGTGTGGCCGTGCCCAGCAGCGTGGCCAGGGTCATGTGCACGAACCGGTATGGAAAGGACGGATTGAAGATGATCGCCCACCAGTCCCGGGCAATGAACCGACCATCGGCGGCCATCGAATAACCGGAGGGGGTCTGCATCCACGAATTGGCTGAAAGAATCCAGAACGCACTGATCAGCGAGCCCGCCGCAACGGCGCAGGTGGCGAAGAAATGCAGGCGCGGGCCGACCTTGTTCAAGCCGAACAGCATGATTCCCAGAAAACCGGCCTCGAGGAAAAAGGCCGCCAGCACCTCGTAGAACATCAAGGGGCCGAGGATATCGCCCGCCTGCGTCGACAAACGCGACCAGTTGAGCCCGAACTGGTACTCCAGAATCAGCCCCGACGCCGTGCCCACCGCCACATTGAGCGCGAAGATTTTCAGCCAGTAGCGATAGACATCCAGATAGACAGCCTTGCCGCTGCGTAACCACAGGGCCTCGAGCACCATCATGAAATTCGCCAGACCGATGGTCAGCGCCGCCAGGACGATATGGAAACTGATGGTGATCGCAAACTGCGCCCGTGCGGCCATCAGGGCGCAATCAAGCGTTTCCATGGGACGGGCCGGGGGTGCGGGCGCAAATGTGAATGACGGGTTCCAAGTTCTCATCCCCCGGGATTGGCCAGTTGTATGTAAACGGACCACCCTGTCAGCAACACCCAGAATGCCGCGAAGATCCAGGGCGTGCGCACCGAAAACAGCAGCGCCTTGCGATAACCCTTGTGGCTGGACTCGCGCTCGCTGAACAGTGGCGACTCGTCATAGGCCAGTCCCATCACAGGTTCGCTGCGCAGCAGCTCGCTCTGCTTGTAATACCAATGGTCGATGATGTCGTACGCCGCGCGAATACCCGGCCAGGCGTTCAGCGAAGTGAGTATGCCCAGCAGCGCCAGCAACGGTGGCACCACCAGCGTGAACAGTTTCCCCCATTCAGGGTTGACGTTGGCCATGCACGACCCGAACGCAATGACCAGAAAGGATTGCGCAGTCAAATACGCATTGGTCCGGTTGGAGAGGATGCTGGTTTCGTACTGGATTTCACGCCGGTAAAAGTCCAGCCGCTGTTTGGGTGAACCAAACATCGTTGCATCCCGTGCAGACAGTTCGGTGTCGCTCACCTGGGAAGTCAGAATTCTAGGCACAACAGTCGTCCCGGTGATTAGCCTTTACTGTGTTCAGGGGATGTCGGCCCCTCTTTGATCCCTCGCGGACCGGCGATCCCCCAGACGATCAGTCCCAGCACGGGAAAGACGATCAGGCCGATGGCCCACGCGGCTTTGATCCCCACCGTTTTGTCGCTGCGAAACACACTGATGATGGCCCACAGGTCGATCAACAGAATGATCACCGCCATGGCGATCAAGAAGTAGCTGGTTGCTTGTGCCATTGGGCAATCCTCCGGAGTCGGTAAGGTTTAGGCGCCCGCCAATCCAGGGTGTTCAAAACAATTGTGGTCAACGGTCGAGACGGGAGCGTCATCCCTGCGCGACAGGCAGGCACTGTGACCTTCATCTGACTGCGAAATGAATACCTGTCATAAACAACACTTCACCTGACAAAAAAGACAATTTCATCTACACCACCACCTTTATGAAGGCGCTTGATCGTCAGTAAGTGCTTGTTAACTCTGCCACCGGGCAGTAAACACCTCTTCAATCAAAATTAGTGATTTAACTAGGTAGTTACCTAACGATATAATGCCCGCCTCATTTCAACGGGACATTCAACGTGAAGCAGAGTCAACGCCTCTCGGGCATATCAACATTCATTCTGGTCGGGCTCGGGGTGACCATCGCCCTGCTCGGTCTGGCACTGGCCGCTGGCGGTGTGAAATTGGTCAGCCTGGGAGGCTCCTGGTACTTCCTGGTCGGTGGACTGGTCATGGCCGTTTCCGGTCTGCTGATCGCTCGGCGCAAGCCTGCCGGTGCCTGGTTGTTCGCGGCGTTTCTGCTGGGCACCGCGATCTGGGCCGTCTGCGATGCCGGTTTTGAATTCTGGCCGGTGTTCTCGCGCCTGTTCATGTTCAGTGCGGTGGGCCTGGTCGTTGCGCTGGTCTACCCGATGCTCAAACGCGCCAATGGCGGCGTTGCCGGGCGCGGCGCTTATGGCGTTGCCGCTGTCCTGGCAGTCGGGCTGGCCGTGGCAGCCGGCAACATGTTCGTTGCGCACCCGACGGTCGCCCCTACCGGCACCGGCCCGGGCCTCACCCCGGTCGAACCGGAAAAGGCGCAGAAAGACTGGGCGCATTACGGGAATACCGAAGGCGGCAGCCGCTTCGCCGCGCTGGACCAGATCAACCGCAGCAACGTCGACAAGTTGAAAGTCGCCTGGACCTACCACACCGGCGACATCGCCGAAAGTGACGGCAACGGCGCCGAAGACCAGCTGACCCCGCTGCAGATCGGCAACAAGGTGTTCATCTGCACCCCGCACAACAACCTGATTGCGCTGGATGCCGACACCGGCAAGGAACTCTGGAAAAACGCGATCAACGCCAAATCCAAAGTCTGGCAGCGTTGCCGTGGCATGGCCTACTTCGATGCCAGCACTGCGGTCGCCAAACCGGCCGGCTCGCCGGTAGCCGAGACGCCAGTCCCGTCGGCCGCCAACTGCACGCGCCGTCTGCTGACCAATACCATCGACGCCCGCCTGATCGCGGTCGATGCCGACACCGGCGAGTTCTGTCAAGGCTTCGGCAACAACGGCCAGGTCGATCTGAAGGCCGGTCTGGGTGATGTTCCGGACAGCTACTATCAACTGTCTTCCGCGCCGCTGATGGCCGGCACCACCGTGGTGGTTGGCGGTCGCGTGGCCGACAACGTGCAGACCGACATGCCGGGCGGCGTGATCCGTGGTTTCGACGTGATGACCGGTGCCATGCGCTGGGCCTTCGACCCGGGCAACCCGCTGGATAAAAAAGCACCGGCCGACGGCAAAACCTACGTACGCAGCACGCCGAACAGCTGGGCGCCGATGTCCTACGACCCGGCAACCAACACGGTCTTCCTGCCGATGGGCAGTTCCTCCACCGACATCTATGGCGTAGAGCGCAGCAAGCTCGATCACACCTATGGCGCATCGATCCTTGCGCTGGACGCCAACAGCGGCGAAGAAAAGTGGGTCTACCAGACCGTGCACAACGATCTCTGGGACTTCGACCTGCCGATGCAGCCGAGCCTGATCGACTTCACCAAGGACGGCAAAACCATTCCGGCACTGGTGATCGGCACCAAGGCCGGACAGATTTACGTGCTCGACCGCGCCACCGGCAAACCGCTGACCGAAGTCAAAGAAGTACCGGTCAAGGCGTCGAACATTCCGAACGAACCCTACTCGCCAACCCAGCCGAAATCCGTGGGCATGCCGCAGATCGGTGCGCAGCACCTGACCGAATCGGACATGTGGGGCGCCACGCCGTACGACCAGTTGCTGTGCCGGATCGATTTCAAGTCGATGCGCTACGACGGTCTGTACACCGCGCCAGGCACCGACAAGTCCCTGAGCTTCCCGGGTTCGCTGGGCGGCATGAACTGGGGCAGCATTTCCACTGACCCGGTGCACGGTTTCATCTTCGTCAACGACATGCGTCTGGGCCTGTGGATTCAGATGATTCCGTCGCAGAACAAAGGTGAAGCAACCTCCGGTGGCGAAGCGCTGAACACCGGTATGGGTGCCGTTCCGCTGAAAGGCACGCCGTACGCAGTCAACAAGAACCGCTTCCTGTCGGTGGCCGGCATTCCGTGCCAGGCGCCGCCGTTCGGCACCCTCACCGCCATCGACATGAACACCCGCAAAGTCGCCTGGCAGGTGCCGGTCGGCACCGTTGAAGACACAGGTCCTTTGGGCATCCGCATGCACCTGCCGATCAAGATCGGTCTGCCGACCCTGGGCGGCACGCTGTCGACTCAAGGTGGTTTGATCTTCATCGCCGGTACCCAGGACTTCTACCTGCGCGCCTACAACAGCGGCAACGGTGAAGAAATCTGGAAAGCGCGCCTGCCCGTCGGCAGCCAGGGCGGCCCGATGACGTACGTATCGCCGAAAACCGGCAAGCAGTACGTGGTCATCACCGCCGGTGGTGCCCGTCAGTCGACCGATCGGGGCGACTACGTCATGGCTTACGCCCTGCCGTAAACCGCTGCGCCCTCCTTCATTTCACTGCGCGCGGCACCTTCGGGTGTCGCGCCGTTTCATGTCTATCGTTCTGGATTTCAGCAATGTCATTCGTGGTTCGCTTTTCCTGCACCGGAGTACTGCTCGCTCTTGCCGGCAGCACCGCCCTGCCCGCCTTCGCCGACGCCGACTCAAACCTGTTCACCCGTAACACCCTGACCGGCGACTGGGGCGGCCTGCGCCACCAGCTCGACGAAGACGGCGTCAAATTCACCGGCGACTACACCGGCGAGACCGCCTACAACGCCGACGGCGGCCTGCACCGTTCGGCCCGTTACTCGCAGAACATCAAGCTCGGCGCGCAATTTGACCTGAGCAAAATCTATGGCGTGGACAACGCCGGCAAAGTCCAGCTGACCATCAACGACCGGCGCGGCAACAGCGCCTCGCAAGATCTGGTCGGCAACCGTCTGCCGATCCAGGAAAACTACGGAGGCCTCTACACCCGCCTGACCGAACTGAGTTACGAGCGCACGCTCTTCACCCCGGCACTGAACGTCAAACTCGGCTACATGGCCATGGGCAATGACCTCGGCGGTCTCGACAGCGGCATTCTCTGCAACTTCATGAACGCCGGTTTCTGCGGGCACCCGCTGAACATGTCCGGTGGCAGCGGCTGGACCAACTACCCCAACGCCCATTTGGGTGTACGGGTGAAATACGACCTGACACCGCAATGGCAATTGCGCGTGGCGGCGTTCAACGTCGATCCTGAAAGCAACGGCAACTCCAGCCGTGCCTGGCACCTGGGTCCGAAACACACCACCGGCACCGTGGTGCCGGTCGAACTGGTCTACAAACACGCAGGCACCCTGCCCGGCGAATACAAGCTCGGTTACTACTACGACAGCTCGGATGTGAAACGCATCGGCAGCAACGAGGACGTTTCCGGTCGCGGCGGCCATTACCTGCTGATCGATCAGGCCGTGTGGAGCTCGCCAACGTCCGAGGGCAGCAGCCTGCACGCCTTCGGCCAGTATTCGGCAGCCAGCGAAGCGGCATCGCCGTTCACCAAGTGGTATGGCGCCGGGGTGGTCCTGTACAAACCGTTCGAAGGCCGCCCGCGTGACACCGTCGCCCTGGGTTACGGTCGCGCCGTGCAGAACCCGCGCAGCCGCGACGTGCAGCAAGACGCGGCGCTGGCCAACGGCACGCCGCTTTCCAGCCTCGATGGCGCCGAGCAACTGATCGAACTTGGTTACGGCTACCAGGCCACTCCTTGGCTGACCTTGCGTCCGAACCTGCAGTACATCATCGAGCCGGGCGCGTTTTCCGGGCAGGACATCGACAATGCGCTGGTGGTCGGTCTGCAGGTGAAAGCCGCGCTGTAAGCAGCCATTTACGGGTGGCTACGAAGCGTTGCGCAGAAGATCTGAACGTCTTGCGCTCGCCAGTGTTCTACATTCAATAGACACCGGATCAGGGACGAGCAAATGGACATTTCCAGCGATGCGACGCCTCTCGCCACCCTTCAAGGCGCAATCACCCGACGTCTGGCCCTGGCAGTCGGGGCACTGTTCATTGCCGGTGTCACCGCCGCCACGGCGGCACTGTTCAGTATCGCCACGCACCTGGATGAAGATGACTTCAATGACGTGCACTTCTATTCAGCCCGTGCGCTGGAAAACCGTATCACGGCATCGAAAAACTACATCACCAGCTACGCCTACTGGACGACGGCCTACGAGCATTTAAGCGGCCAGGTCGATACGAATTGGGCGTACACCGAGCAGAACATGGGCAAGACCCTGTTCACCAACGATGGCTACGACGGCGTATTCGTGCTGGACCGCGAACGAACCAAATACGCGGTGGTTCGCGGACAGTTGCTCGACGCGCAGATGCCCGCGTTTCTGCAGGTACCGGCGCAGACACTGATCGATCTAGTGCAGAATCAGCCGGACCTGACCAAACCCGTCAACACCTATTCACTGTTCGAGGACTGGCCGGCACTGATCACCGCTGCCGCGATCATTCCCAACGACGAACGTCCCATCGGTGACCCGCAAAAGACCTCGGTGCTGGTGTTCGTCGACAAGCTGACACCCACCAAGCTGCGCAAGATCGGCAGCGGTTACGGCCTCAACAACCTGACCCTGGCCCCCGACGACACCATTGACCCGGCCCAGCCCCGCGTCCCGCTGGACAGCACCGGCTACAGCCTGGTCGCCGACCTGGACCGACCGGGCCAGCATCTTCTGTGGTCGTTGCTGCCGACGCTGGGTTCTGCCCTGTTGGTACTGATGGTGCTGACGGCGTGGTTTTTTCGCCACGCCATGCGCTCTTCCCAGCACGTCGACAAGAGTGTCGCCGCGATGCTGGCTTCGAAGCGGGCACTGGAGGCCAGTGAAGAACGGTTCCGGGCGGTGGCCGAAGCGGCTTCCGACTGGATCTGGGAAGTCGACCGGGATTTGTCCATCACCTACCTTTCGAACCGTTTCAGCGAAGTGACCGGCCACGCTCAGATGCAGTGGATCGGTCAGGACATCGGTCATTTGCTGGTCTGCGATACCACGCCACTGGCACTGTGGCTGAGAAAACTCGACGAGGGCGGCAACGCCAGCGATTTGCGCTGTACCTATCGCGATCACGCCGGGCAATTGCGCCACTGTCGCCTTTCGGCCAGGCCCTACCTGGAAAACGGCAGTGTCATCGGCTATCGAGGCACCGCCAGTGACATCACCGATGAGGTGGCGGCCCATGCGCAGATCCAGCACCTGTCCTTGCACGACGCGCTGACCGGCCTGCCCAACCGCAACAAACTGGCGCGCTACCTGGACGACGCCTTGTTGCTCAAGGAACACGCGGCCCCGTTGTCGCTGTTGATGATTGACCTGGACAACTTCAAGCCGATCAACGACTCGCTGGGGCACCCCGCCGGAGATGCCGTGTTGCAGGAGGTCGCCAGTCGCCTGCGTGAATGCACCCGCGATCAGGACATCGTCGCCCGGCTCGGCGGGGACGAATTCGTGGTGGTCCTCAACGGCATGGACACCCGTCAGGAAATCGACAAGTTCTGCACACGCCTGATCGGCAGCCTGCATCAACCGATCATCTTCGAGCAGCATCCCTTGCACATCGGAGCCAGCATCGGAATCGCCCTGAGCCGGCGCCATGGCTTCGTGGCCAGCGAGCTGATCCGTTGCGCGGACATCGCCCTGTATCGGGCCAAGTCCGATGGCAAGAACACCTGGTGCTATTTCGAAGCGCACATGAGCGATCAGATCCAGACACGGCGGCAGATGGAAGATGATCTGCGGCGCGCGCTGAGCAACCAGGAACTGGTGCTGCATTACCAGCCGCGCTACACGGTCGATGGCAAGGAGATCGTTTCGGTCGAAGCGCTGGTGCGCTGGCAGCATCCGACCCGGGGATTGCTCGGGCCGGACGTGTTCATTCCGTTGGCCGAACAGACCGATCTGATTGTGCCGCTTGGCCGTTGGGTCCTGCGTGAGGCCTGCGAAACGGCGCTGACCTGGCCGGGCGACATCCTGTTGTCGGTCAATCTGTCCCCGGCCCAGTTCGCGATCAGCGATGTGGTCGAGGACGTTCGCGAAGTGCTGGTCGGCACGCGATTTCCGGCCAGCCGCCTGGAGCTGGAAATCACCGAGAACGTCATGCTCAACGATACCGACGGTGCCCTGACCACCATGAACGCCCTCAAGGAGCTGGGCGTGAGGCTGAACATGGATGACTTCGGCACGGGCTATTCCTCGCTCGGCTATTTGCGCGCCTACCCCTTCGACGGCATCAAGATCGACAAACGCTTTATCGCCTCCATCAGCAGCGGCGCCAATGACCGGGCGGTGGTGCAAGCGATCATCGGGCTGGGCAAGGCCATGGGCCTGACCGTCACGGCCGAGGGCGTCGAAACCGAGGAGCAACTGGACATTCTCGGCAAGGACCAATGCAACGAGGTGCAGGGTTATTACATGAGCCGCCCCATCGACAAGGAAGCCTTCGCCCGTCTGTTGCAGACGTCCAGAGACGTCCGCGCCGAGCGGCAGCCGTCACGCAAGAACCGTGTCACTTGAGCTTTCGCGAAGCGATACAGGTCTGACTCAGATCGCTGGCCCAGCCGTCAAGCACGCCTTTGAGATGATCAGCGGTCATCACTTGTCTGTCGTTTTCCAGCGGCACGCCCGTGCCCTTGCGAACGACCTTCGCCACCACCTCGCCGGTCGAGCCGTGCGCGTGACGACTTCTATCAATGCGTTTCCCCGGCGGCCTGCATCTGACTGGAGGGCGTATTGTCAGAGCACTCGATGCGCAAGTGACCGTGGGTCATGATCCATTGGATGAATTCGCTGGTGGGAATCGAATGGATGTATTCCACCCAATGACTGTCGGCGGGGCTGAAACGCTCGAAGTAGCGGCGCATGACGAGTTGGCTTTGATCCTGAGCAATCCCCAGGCAGGTTTCCTGGAAAAGAATCGGCGCGTTGAGCATGCCGGTCGTGGTGCGCTGCGTCAGGATCAACGGGCGCACGACGCCATGTCCCGGGTTGGTATAAGCGCTTTTCATATCCTTCATATGAACCCCCTTGGATGGAATGCGCGCAGAGTGCCCGAGTTTTTTTGCCCGACGATGTCCGGCTGATGTCCGCGCTGAAGAAATGTTGCCGGATTGAAATAAATGACCCCGGCCGCGAAATGGTTTTAGATGCCTTTTTTTTGGGTACAGGGATCCTGCAACCGTGAGCAGATTGCTGATCGTCGACGACGACGTGGAAATTCTCTCCCTGCTGAAGAAGTTTTTCGTGCAGCACGCCTACGAGGTGGATGTGGCAGCGGATGGCCAGGCCATGTGGGCCGCCATCGAACAGACGCGCCCGGACACGATCATTCTCGACCTGATGCTGCCGGGTGAAGGCGGTTTGAGCCTGTGCCAGAAAATCCGTGCGCAGATGGGGATCCCGATCATCATGCTCACGGCCATGGCCGAACTGAGTGACCGGATCGTCGGCCTGGAACTGGGGGCCGACGACTACCTGACCAAGCCCTTCGCGCCCCAGGAACTGCTGGCCCGGGTGCGTGCGCTGCAACGCCGTACCGGCGAGAATGTCAGCCGCAACAATGAACCGGCACGCCCGGTCATGTCCTTCGCCGGTTGGCACCTGGACATCACGTGCCGCGAGCTGCGTTCGCCCGAGGGCGTGATGATCCCGATGTCCGGCGGGGAATTCGACCTGCTGCTGGTGTTTCTCGAACATCCCCAGCGCATCCTGACCCGCGAACAATTGATCGATCTGACCCACGGCCAGGGCCACGAAGCCTTCGATCGCAGCATCGACGTGCAGGTCAGCCGCCTGCGGCGCAAGATCGAACCGGACAGCAAACGCCCGGACCTGATCCGCACCGTGCGCAACGGCGGCTACATGTTCACGGCCAAGGTCAGCCGCTCATGATCGGTCGAATCCTGCCGCGTGACACCCTCAGTCGGCGGATCGCCCTGACGATCGTCGCGGCCATGCTCGCCTCGCTGTTGCTCAACGCCCTCTTCGTGCAAGTGGCCGGCATCTGGGCCCAACCGCCCATCGAACGCACCGGCCTGCTGGAGCGGATCGCCGCAACCACCCGCCTGATCGAAGCAGCCCCCGCCTCGCTGCGTCCGCAACTGGCCAGCGCGGCCAGCAGCCCGACGCTCCAGGTGGAGTGGAATGTCCGACGCACCCTGTTCAACCTTCCCGGCGACGGTGCAGCAGTCGAAACCTCGGAGGTTCCGGCGCTGGAACAATTGCTGGGCAGTCATCGGGCGTTCGAAGTGTTCAACCCGGACGACTGGCCGGCCGGCAGTGCGCAGGCTCACTATGTCGCCCTCATCCCGCTGACCGATGGCAGCTGGCTGTCGTTCACGCCGCCGGAACGCAGCTGGGGGCTGACCCTGAATGCCCGGATTGCAGTGATTGTCGCCCTGGGCCTGATCGCCACCCTGCTGGTGGCCTGGGTCGCTACCCGTCAACTGGCCAAGCCCTTGCAACGTTTCGCCAGCGCCGCCCGGCGGTTTGGCGGCGACCTGCACGCGCCGCCCATCGACATCGAAGGCCCCCACGAAATCCGCCAGGCCATCATTGCCTTCAACACCATGCAGGCGCAGATCCAGCATTTCATCGGCGAACGCACCCATATGCTCGCTTCCATCTCCCACGACCTGCGCGCACCGTTGACCCGCATGCGCCTGCGCAGCGAGTTCATGGAAGACCTGGAACACCAGCAGAAACTGATTCGCGACATCGAAGAAATGCAATCGATGATCAACGCCGCTCTGGCGTTCTTCCGCGAGGGCACACGCCTGGAGCAAACCACCGCGTTCGATCTGTCGGAGTTGCTGCAGACCATCCTCGACGACTACCGCGACCAGCACGTCCTCATCGACTTCAATGGCCCGGCCCACCTGGTCTATGACGGTCGTCCGCTGAGCCTCAAGCGGGTGATCGTCAACCTGCTGGAAAACGCCGTGAAATACGCCGAGCGTCCGCACATCTCGCTGAGTCGCAACAGCCATTCGATCTGCATCGAAATCTGCGACGAAGGCCCGGGCATTCCTGAAGAGGCGCTGCAACGGGTGTTCGACCCTTTCTTCCGCCTCGAAACCTCGCGCAACCGTGAAACCGGCGGCGTCGGGCTCGGCCTTTCGGCGGCCCGGGCAATCGTGCGCGAACAGGGTGGTGAACTGACCTTGAGCAACCGCACGGGCTCGGGGCTGGTGGCGAAAGTGCAATTGCCGGTGGCTGACTGACGCAGCACATCCGCTCAATCAATCGAAGATCATCCGCACGACAATCCGGCGACATCCCATCAACGCCGGACCGACACATGAAAGATTTATCGCCATCGGGTATCACGCTGGCCTTGCTGCTGGGCGGTATCGCCAACCCGGCACTGGCCAGTGGTTTTCTGGATGACGCCAAAGGCGAAGTGCTCAGCCGCAACTTCTTTCTGAGCAACGACTACCGCTCGCCCTCGCCCAGCGGCAAGAATTACAAACAGGAGTGGGCTCAGGGGTTTATCGGCACTTTCTCATCCGGTTTCACCGAAGGGACGGTCGGTTTCGGCCTTGATGCGCACGCCTTTTATGGGCTGAAACTGGACGGCGGCCGGGGACATTCGGGCACCGGTCTGTTACCGGTGGACAGTGACGGTCGCAGCGAAAGCGACTATTCCAGCGCAGGCGGTGCGCTGAAGCTCAAGGCGTCGGAAACCACCCTCGCCTTCGGCGAAATGACCGTCGAAACACCGGTATTCGACACCTCCGACAAACGCCTGCAACCGGAATACGCCACCGGTTTTCTGCTCGACAGCCGGGAAATCGACAACGTGAATCTGGTGGCCGGGCGCTTCACCGCGTTCAAGAATCAGGACAGCTCATCCGGCCAAGGCGATTTTCAGGGCTACGGCGCCAATACCAAGGCTGGCGCAATCAGCTTCATCGGCGCCGATCTGTTCACCGAAAGCCCGGTTGGCGGTGCGTTGTACGCGTCCGACTTGAGCGACACCTGGCACCAGTACTACGCCAACCTGCATTTCAAACAGTCCGGTCTGCTGCTCGACGCCAACGTCTACCACACCCGCGACAGCGGGCAGGCGCTGGCCGGGGAAATCGATAACACCGCGTTCAGCCTTTCGGGCAAATACGCCTTTGGCCCGCATGCAGTGATGCTTGGCTGGCAACGGATCAACGGCGATACACCGTTCGATTTCGTCGGCGGCGACTCGATCTACCTGGCCAACTCGATCAAATACGCCGACTTCAACGGCGCCCATGAGCGCTCGTGGCAGGCCCGCTATGATCTGGATCTCGGTGCGTTCGGCATTCCCGGGCTCAACTTCATGACCCGCTACGTCTCCGGCAGCCACATCGACGGCACCCATGCACCCAAGGGCGGCGCCTACAATCCATTCGACCCGCAGAGCGGCCAGTACCAGCCTCAGCAAGGAGATGGCGGCAAACACTGGGAGCGCGACATCGACCTGCGCTACATCGTCCAGTCCGGCGCGGCCAAGGATCTTTCCGTGCAACTGTCCCACGTCTCGCACCGGGCCAACAGTGCTCAGGCGGGGGATGACATTGACCGGATTTACGTGGTGATTCAGTACCCGTTGGGGTTCTAGGGACCCCCAGGCTCCGCAAGTTGACTAGCTATGTGCCATTACTTCTTTTAGTCTGCGCCCCCTTCATAGTGAGTCATGGATGCGCGCTAACCCGATGAAAATCAAAAATATCTGGCTATCCGCCATTCGGACGCTGAACACACCCGATGTTGCGGTGAGCTCCGGCGACTTCTGGGGCTACATGCGGGTGCTGTGGCGCAATGAACCGGTCAGTCTGGGCCAGATCAATATCTTCATTGGCGAAAACGGTTCCGGAAAATCGACTGTCCTCGACATGGTCAGGGCTCTGAGATACCCGGAGGTGCTGGCCTCGCTGCCTCGTGAAAACCCTCCCCGGCAGATCCTGCCCAGCGCCAGTGTCGAGTTTGATAACGGTGAGCGCTGGTCCTACATCTTTTCCGCATCGACGTTCGACGACACGCTTGACGGCATCGAGGACGTCGCCTGCAGGCAGGTTGTAGAGTCACCCTTTAAACCGCTCCGGCAACGTTCCGGCGACCTGCACAAACACGCACTGTGCTCTCCGATTCCGCGATTTATCACGCATGAAAACATTCATTACCGCAACGGAATGACGCTGGAAGAGTCCTTTACCGAGGCCGCAGTCGCCGAGCTGAACAGGAGCAAGCCATTCCTGTGCAATCTCGACATCGAACGCCAAGACCCCTTCGGGCATGAACCACTGGATGACGGGACATTCCAGTTGGGTGAGGACGGAAGATTGTCGGTCTGGATCAAAGACGATCCGCTCATGCCCAATCAACTTCCGGCCAGTTGGCTCCCTTCTGGCTGGAAAGCCTACGCCTTGATGGCCGCCTGGCTGCGAGAGTGCCCCGAGCACTCCATCTGCCTGTTGGAGGAGCCGGAAACCCATCTGCACCCGAAAATGCTCAGGTTTGTCATCGACTCATTGATCGCCATTGCCGAGGAGCGCAATCAACAACTGCTGCTCAGCACCCATTCGGCAACCGTGATCAACGTTGCAGCCAAGGACAGACTGACACTGTTCCAGACGTGCGGCAGTCATATCAAAAGTAAGCCTGACTTGCGCGACATTCTCGATCGCCTCGGGTATCTCGCTTCCGATATTTTGCAGGCCAACTGCATCCTGTGGGTCGAAGGCCCTTCCGATCGCATTTACCTGAACCACTGGATCAAAGGCCATACGCCGGATCTGGTTGAAGGTCTGCATTACTCGATCATGTTCTATGGTGGCCGCTTGTTGAGCCACCTTGCAGCGGACGAGCAGGAGGATGGAGCAGATGACTTTATTGACCTGCAATCACTCAACAGGAACTCGGCAATCCTGATCGACAGCGACAGATCCAGTGCACAAGGGGCGTTACGTCAAAGCAAAGTGCGAGTCATGAAAGAAATCGAGGCCAGTGGCGGGGTTGCCTGGGTCACCAAAGGCCGGGAAATCGAAAACTACATTGCGCCGGCTCATATTGAGGCTGTGATCAGAAATCACCACCGTCACGTCGACTCAATCGTTTCCCCATCCATCTGGGCCAATCCCCTGGAATACAAAACGCTCAGAAGAGTCGCGAAAAAAGTGCCGGGCAAGGCAAGCAAAGTAACCCCTCCCAAGCGACTGGTGGCCAACAAGGTCAAGGTAGCGGCGAAGATCACCAGCCAGTACGCCCCTGATTACTCGATTCTTGACCTGGCAGAGCGCATTGAGGCTTTGTGCCGCTTTATTCGCAAATGCAACTGAACAGCCTGGAAGAAATGGCGGAAGGCAGCCGGAGTCGAACCTGCCCGGGAACGGATGCCGTCCCCAACCGGGTTTGAAGCCCGGCCGCGCCACCGGGCGCGATTGCCTTCCTTGAACTCAGTCGGCGCCGGGACTGGCCAGCGCGTTGTCGAAACGGATCTGTCGCCCTTCGCCGACTCGTCGGGTCAGGCCGAGGCGGTCGAAGTATTCGAGGATCTGGATACTGCGTTTGCGACCCAAGCCTAGCGCATCCCGGAACGCCGTGACTTGAATCTGTGGATTTTCTTCACCGAGGCGCAGCAGCAGGGCTGCCGTTTGCCGCAGGGTAATGTCGGTGTAAAAAAGATCGCGCACTACTTGATGCATCACCCCCTGGCGCGCCAGTTTGCGTAACAGCAACCGCACTGTGGCATCCTCCTGTCCCACGGTTTGGGCCAGGTCACGTACCCAGGGCGGGTCGAAGCCTGCCTGCTCGAACAGCGGCTGCAGCACCTGCCACAAGGTTTGGTCGTCGGCATTCAGGCGCACCTGATGATCCGGCAGGTGCAGCCACGGGCCGCTGGCGGTGAGCGAGCCGGCGCTGCGCAATTCTTCCAGCAGGCTGATGAAGGTCGAATGCTCGATGTTCAAGCCGCTGAAGCGTCGCAATCGGTCACGGTCCGGGCCCATCTGGTCGGGCTCCAGCTCATGGAAGCGCGCCAGTTGCTCCAGCAATGTGAACTTCAGGATGCCCCAGCGCTGGGCATTGAACAGCCGCGGTCCCTGGCGGGTGTCGATCAGACGAACGTTATCGGGCAATGACCAGCCTTCACGCGGACGGTTGAACTGACGCTCCAGCCGCTGCGGATCGAGGCCGCTTTCGCTGTATTCCAGCAGCGTTGGCAGCACCTGCTCCAGGTCCGAACTGATTGCCAAGGCTCGCAGCTGCGCCAGACGCCCGGGGCTGCGCCGCTGCCGGGCCGGGGCGAACGGATCGAGCAGTTGACCGCCACCGAGCGTGCGCTGGGCACTCGGGTCACGCAGGATCAGCCGGTCACCCTTCACGCCGTGTACCGGAACATCGGTCAGCAGTTGCGCAAACATGCGCTCGCCCGGCAGCAGCCGAGGTCCTTCGAGCAACGCCACACGGGCGATCACGTCCTGTGTGCCGAGGTGCAGGTGCACCGGCTGAAAGTGTTCGAAGGTGCGCGTCTCGTCGGGCAGCAACTGGAAATCGATGTCCAGACGTTGAGTCGGTGCGAAGAGCGTTTCGGCGAGCAGCCATTGCCCGCGATGGATTTGCCCAAGCGCCAGGCGATCACCGCTGATGTTCAGGGCGACACGCTGGCCGGCAAATGCCATTTCCGCAGGTTGATTCTGGGCGTGCAGCCCTCTCACCCGTATGGCTTTGCCCGAAGGCCCGAGGATCAGCCTGTCGCCCACGGCGACCATCCCCGACAACGCGGTGCCCGTCACCACAATCCCGGCGCCGGCAACGCTGAATGCCCGGTCGATGGCCAGACGAAATCCCCCCTCGCGTCCCCGCTTCAACACTTCACTTTGTGCCAGCAACAATGCCTGGCGCAGTTCATCGATGCCCTCGCCCGTCACACTTGAAACCGCCAGCATCGGCGCTCCGGCAAACGGGCCGGGCGCCAACAGCTGTTCGATTTGCCGGCGAACGTCCACCACCCTGCCCGCCTCGACGCGATCACACTTGGTGATCGCCACCAGCGCCCGAGGAATCCCCAGCAATTCGACGATTGCCAGATGCTCGCGAGTCTGCGGCATCACGCCGTCATCCGCCGCGACCACCAGCAGCACCAGATCGATGCCTTGAGCGCCGGCCAGCATGTTGTGGGTGAATTTTTCGTGGCCCGGCACATCGATGAAGCCGGTCAGCCCTGTGCCGGGCGCCAGTTCGGCGTAGAGATAACCGAGGTCGATGGTCATGCCCCGCTCGCGTTCCTGCGGGCGACGGTCGCCCGACTGCCCGGTCAAGGCTTGCAGCAGTGAGGTCTTGCCGTGGTCGATGTGCCCGGCGGTGCCGACGATCATGTCTGCAACTGCCCGAGTTGGGCGAGCCACGCCGGTTCATCATCGAGTTGCCGCAGATCCAGCCACAGCGCGTCATCGTCCAGACGCCCGAGCACCGGTATCGGCAATTCGCGCAAGGCCGTTTGCAGATTCAGCAGCGAGCGTCCGCGCAGGCGTTTTGAAACCTGTGGGCGCACGCACAATGCGGCGCTAGGCAATCTCGCCACCGGTTGGCTGCCACTGCCGATCATGCCCAGCGCCGCCACGGCAGAGACTGTCCAGCCTGCACCGAGCACACCGGACAATACCGGTTGCAGGCGTTCGGCCTGAGCCAGAATCTCGGCTTGCGGGCGTGTCAGCAGATGCAGGGTCGGCAGCCGCTCGGCCAGCCGATCCGGATCGCGATACAGCCCCAGCACCGCTTCCAGCGCCGCCAGGGTCATCTTGTCGACCCGCAAGGCGCGTTTGAGCGGGTTTTTCTTGATCTTCGCGATCAACGCCTTGCGCCCGACAATCACCCCGGCCTGCGGCCCGCCGAGCAGTTTGTCGCCGCTGAAGGTGACGATGTCCGCGCCATCGAGCAGCGCTTGGCGCACGGTCGGTTCGGCCGGCAATCCGAAGCGGGTCAGGTCCAGCAGGCTGCCGCTGCCGAGGTCTTCGAGCAGCGGCAAGCCATGACGATGGGCCAGCTCCGCCAATTCGGCCGTCGGAACTCGTGCGGTGAAACCTTCGATGCTGTAATTGCTCGCATGCACACGCATGATCAAACCGCTGCGCGGACCGATGGCCGCTTCGTAATCCCGGGCATGAGTGCGATTGGTGGTGCCGACTTCATGCAGACGCACGCCGGCACGGGCCATGATGTCGGGAATGCGGAACGCACCGCCGATTTCGATCAGTTCGCCCCGAGAAATGATGCCTTCCTTGCGCACGCCGAGGCTGTTGAGGGTCAGCAGCACCGCGGCGGCATTGTTGTTGACCACGGTGACGGCTTCGGCGCCGGTCAGCTCGCGGATCAGGCCTTCGATCAGGTCATCGCGATCACCGCGCTTGCCGCTGGCCAGATCGAATTCCAGATTCAAGGGATAGCGGGCTGCCCGTTGCACTGCCTCGATGGCCTCTTCCGGCAACAAGGCACGCCCCAGATTGGTGTGCAACACGGTGCCGGTCAGGTTGAACACCCGCCGCACCTGGCTGCGCTGTTGCAACGCCAGGCGCTCGGCAGTCCTGCCGGCCAACGCTTCAGGGCTGATCTCGACAGCGGAAAGTTGCCCCGCCACGACCGATTCGCGCAAATCGTCGAGCAACTGACGCAGCATCGCCAGCAGCGCTTGGCGACCGTGCCGCTCGGCCACGGGTTGAAAGGCGTCATGACGCAACAGACTGTCGATGGAAGGCAACCGCTGGGCAACACTGGCAGGCATCAGGCGCTCCGGATAAAAAGCCGTTGCGCCAGAGTGTAGACGCTCTGCTTATTCGTCTCCGGGTGCCAGCAACAGATTCGGTGCCAGTCGCTGATAGCCGTCCTGGGCCAGACGCATGTCCAGCAGCAGACTGCTCAGGTCCGCCGACAGTGCTTCGGCCTCGGCATCGTTCTCCAGATACAGCAATTTCAGGTAGCTGTTGCAACCCGGGCAGACTTCCGCCCGCAGCGGCGCCTGATTGGCGGCGTGGCGGTCATCCTCCAGACACAGGTACTCAAGGCCTTTGCTTTGTTCGCAATACACGCACTTGACCCGCACCACATGCCATTCGCAGGCGCACAGCGAGCACACCAGATAACGCAGGCCGTTTTGCTTGCCGCGATGACGGATCACCCCGGCCATGGCCGGCGAGCCACAGGCCGGGCACTGGCCGAGGCTGTTGCCGGGGGCCAGTTGCAGGTTGGGTGCGCTCAAGAGCCAATGACTCCAGGCCGTTTGCAGCGCCGCGCCCAGAAACGGCACCAGCGCCGCCGGCACCAGCGAATACTGGCCGCTCACCAACGCCACCGCCCAGGCCCGTAACTGGCCGGGACTGGCAGCCCGCAACGACCTCACCGCATCGGCAACGGCGGGTTGTTCCGGTACACCGTAGCGTTGCAGCAAGGCGTCCAGATACGCCTGCCAGCCGTCCTCGCGGATCAGGGTGTCGGCAGCGAACGGCGGCATGCCGTGTTGTCGGCAGACTTCGAGGCGTTGTTCATCAATCGGGGCGTTTGAAGGGGGATCGTCGAGGACTTGTTGCTGCACACGGCACAGTCCGGCGATCAGACGCAGGTAGTCGGCCAACGGATGACCGATCGCCAGGTGGTCCAGACGTTCGGCGCGCAACGCGAAAAGGTCGTGCGGCGGCAAGTGCAGAAACGGCGGCGAACTGGCCGCCGCTTCGATCTCCCCGGGTTCAAGAATGGTCGGCAACTGTCAGCCCTTTTTGGTGACCGGTCGCTCTGGTGGATCCCTGGATTCCACCTCGCGATACCAGAGTGCATGGTGTTTTTTCGCCCAGGCGCGGCTGACCCAGCCGTGCAGCATCGCGTCCACCGAGCCCTTGATCCAGATGCCGGCATAGATGTGCACGATGATGCTCAGGATCAGCACAAACCCGGCCAGGGCATGCAGCAACATCGCCCAGCGGATGGTGGTGATGCCGAAGTAATGACTGAAGTACGCACGCCAGATCACCAGCCCCGTGAACAGCAGCCCGAGCATGCACAGCAGTAAAGTCCAGAACAGCAGTTTTTGCCCGGCGTTGTACTTGCCCACCGGCGGCACGGTCTCTTCGTCGTTGACCAGCACCCGGTCGATGCGCCGCAGCCACTTCCAGTCGTTGTCGATGAAGAAGTTGGAACGCCAGAAGCGAAACACCAGGCCAAGAAACAGCACGAACATCAGCACGCCCATGAACGGGTGCAGAATCCGCGTCCACGGCCCGCCGCCGAACAGATGGGTCAGCCAGAACATCGACGGATGAAACAGTGCCAGCCCCGACAGCCCCGCCATAAAGAACAGGATCGCCACCAGCCAGTGGTTGGTGCGCTGGTTGGCGGTGTAGCGCAGGATCGTCTTGTTGCTCATGGCCGGTCCTCCCTGCGTGGATCGAAGGTGTGCACCGCCGGATCGACCACGTGGACCGAGGTGTCGGGTGGTTCCGGATGGTCATCCTCTTCGGTGCGGTTCGGGCCGATCCGCACGTAATGGAAGAACCCGGCCAGCACCGCCGCGCCCATGGCCAGCAGGCCCAGGGGTTTGCTGATGCCTTTCCACAGCCCCACCAGCGGACTGATCGCCGGATGCTCCGGCAGCCCGGCGTAGATCTTCGGCGTGTCGGCGTGATGCAGCACGTACATGACGTGAGTGCCGCCGACGCCTTCGGGATCGTAGAGACCGGCGTTGTCGAAGCCACGGCTCTTGAGGTCGACGATGCGTTCGGCCGCGTGGGTTTTCATGTCCTCCTTGGAGCCGAAGACAATCGCCCCGGTCGGGCAGGTTTTCACGCAGGCAGGTTCCAGTCCCACGGCTACGCGGTCCGAACACAAGGTGCATTTGTAGGCCTTGTGGTCTTTTTGCGAGATGCGCGGAATGTTGAACGGGCACCCGGTGATGCAATAGCCGCAACCGATGCAGTGATCCTGGTCGAAGTCGACGATGCCGTTGGCGTGCTTGATGATCGCCCCCGGGCTCGGACACGCCGCCAGACAACCGGGCTCGGCGCAGTGCATGCAGCCGTCCTTGCGGATCAGCCATTCGAGGTTGCCGGCGTCGGTTTCGTGCTCGGTGAAGCGCATCAGCGTCCATGTCTCTGCGCTCAGATCCTGCGGGTTGTCGTAGGTGCCGTGGTTGTGGCCGACCTCGTCGCGCAGTTCGTTCCATTCCGAGCACGCGACCTGACAGGCCTTGCAGCCGATGCATTTGGTGGTGTCGATCAGCTTGGCGACGGCCTCCTGATTGCGCACCGAGGGCGCCGGGGTCGTGGTGGCCGAGCGGGCAATGATGTCTTGGCTGGCCATTTAAAGATTCTCCATCAGAGCTTCTCCACGTTGACCAGGAATGACTTGGATTCCGGGGTCTGTGTATTGCCATCGCCGAGGAACGGCACCAGGGTGTTGGTCAGGTAACCGTGGCGGGTCAGGCCGGTGAAGCCCCAGTGCAGCGGGATGCCGATCTGATGCACGACCTGACCGTTGACCTGCAACGGTCGGATCCTTTTGGTCACCACCGCTACCGCTTCAATGAACCCGCGCTTGCAACTGACCCGTACCCGGTCGCCGGCCACAATGCCCTTCTCCTTCGCCAGCACTTCGCCGATTTCCACGAACTGCTCCGGCTGGGCAATCGCATTCAACCGGCAATGCTTGCTCCAGAAGTGGAAATGTTCGGTCAGCCGGTAGCTGGTGGCGGCGTACGGATAGTCCTTGGCCACGCCGAGGCTGTCCCACACCGAATCGAAGATCCGCGCCGCCGGGTTGCTGGTGGCTTTCTTGTTCTCGGGGTGCAACGGGTTGATGCCGATCGGCGTTTCGAACGGCTCGTAGTGCTCGGGGAATGGCCCTTCGTTCATTTTGTCGACGGCGAAGAACCGTGCCACACCTTCGGGGTTCATGATGAACGGGTTCATCCCGGCTTCCGGCGGCACGTCGGCCTTGTAGTCCGGTACGTCGGTGCCGCCCCAGGCCTTGCCGTTCCACCACACCAGACGTTTTTTCGGATCCCACGGTTTGCCCTGCATGTCCGCCGAGGCACGGTTGTAGAGAATCCGCCGGTTGGCCGGCCAGGCCCACGCCCAGCCCTGATGCTGATGCATGTTGTAAGGGTCGGCGTTGTCGCGGCGGGCCATCTGGTTGCCGGCCTCGGTCCAGCTGCCGCAGAAGATCCAGCAGCCGGAGGCGGTGCTGCCGTCGTCCTTGAGCTGGGCGAACCCCGCCAGTTGCGAATTGCCCTTGATCGCGGCACCCGTGGCGTCGGTGAAGTCGGTGGTGGCGTAACCGTTGACCTCCTTGGCGATCTCTTCCGGCGACGGTTCTTCCGGCACCTTGTATGGCCAGGAGAGTTTGAGTATCGGATCGGGATAGGCCCCGCCCTCGGTCTGATATCGCTGGCGCAGACGCATGAACAGCTCGGTCATGATCCGCACGTCGGTGCGTGACTCGCCCGGGCCGTCGGCGCCCTTCCAGTGCCATTGCAGCCAGCGGCTGCTGTTGACCAGCGAGCCGTCCTCCTCGGCAAAGCAGGTGGTCGGCAGGCGAATGACTTCGGTCTGTATGTCGGCGCTTTTCACATCGTTGTACGGCCCGACGTTTTCCCAGAACTGCGAGGTTTCGGTGGCCAGCGGGTCCATCACCACCAGCCATTTCAGTCTGGCCAGTGCGGCCATCACCCGGTTCTTGTCCGGCAGCGCGGCAATCGGGTTGAAGCCCTGGCACATGTAACCGTTGACCTTGCCCTGCCCCATCAGGTCGAACACCTTGAGGATGTCGTAGTTGGGGATGTCAAGTTTGGGCAGGTAATCGTAGGCCCACTGGTTCTCGGCGGTCGCATTGGCGCCGTACCAGGCTTTCATCAGGCTGACGTGGAACTTGCTGTAGTTCTGCCAGTAGGACAACTGGCCCGGGCGCAACGGCGATTGCGTGCGCTTCTTGATGTAGGCGTTGTAGTCCTGTTCGGCGTCGGTCGGCAGGGTCAGGTAACCCGGCAGCGAGTTCGACAGCAGCCCGAGGTCGGTCAGGCCCTGAATGTTCGAATGCCCGCGCAAGGCGTTGACCCCGCCGCCGGGCATGCCGACGTTACCCAGCAACAGTTGCACCATCGCTGCACTGCGGATGATCTGCGAGCCGATCGAGTGCTGGGTCCAGCCCAGCGCGTAAAGGATGGTCATGGTCTTGCCCGGTTGCGAGCAAGTGGCGATTTCCTCCCAGATTTTCTTCATCGCCTCCACCGGCATGCCACAGATCTGGCTCGCCAGGTCGATGGTGTAGCGGCTGTAATGCTGCTTCATCAATTGATAGACGCAACGCGGATCCTGCAGGGTCGGGTCGACCCTGGCAAAGCCGTCCTCGCCCAGTTCGTAACCCCAGCTGGATTTGTCGGTGTAACTGCGTTTGGCCGCGTCATAACCGGTGAACAGCCCGTCCTCGAAGCCGAACCCGGCTTTGACGATGAACGACACGTCGGTGTAGTTGCGCACGTACTCGTGCTGGATCTTGTCCTCGGTCAGCAGGTAATTGATCAGCCCGCCCATGAACGCGATGTCGCTGCCGGTGCGAATCGGCGCGTAGTAATCGGCCACGGAGGCGGTGCGGGTGAATCTCGGGTCGACCACGATCAGCCGGGCCGCATTGTGCGCCTTGGCTTCGGTCACCCATTTGAAGCCGCACGGATGCGCTTCAGCGGAGTTGCCGCCCATCACCAGGATCAGGTTCGCGTTGGCGATATCGGTCCAGGTGTTGGTCATGGCTCCACGGCCGTACGTCGGGGCAAGACTTGCCACCGTCGGGCCGTGTCAGACACGCGCCTGGTTATCGAACCCCAGCATGCCGAGACTGCGCACCACCTTGTGGGTGATGTAACCCGCTTCGTTGGACGCCGCCGACGCCGCGAGGAACCCCGTGGTCAGCCAGCGATTCACCGTTTGCCCCTGGGCGTTCTTCTCGACGAAATTGGCGTCGCGGTCGGCCTTCATCAGGTCGGCGACACGGTCGAGGGCTTCGTCCCAGGTGATCCGGGTCCATTCGCTGCTGCCGGGCTTGCGCACCTGCGGGTACTGCAGGCGGCCCGGGCTGTGAATGAAATCCAGCAGGCCGGCGCCTTTCGGGCACAGGGTGCCGCGGTTGACCGGATGGTCGGCGTCGCCCTCGATATGGATGATGTTTTGCGCAACGTTCTTCGCGGCATCGCCCTGGCTGTACATGATCAAGCCGCAACCGACCGAGCAATACGGGCAGGTGTTGCGAGTTTCATGGGTGTGGGCAAGCTTGAAGTGGCGCACCTGCTCGGCGAAGGCAGGCAGAGGGGCCATGCCCAACGCGCCCAGGCTAGAGCCTGCAAGGCCGATACCGGCGACCTTGAAGAATTGACGACGGCTGAGATCCATCGTGCACTCCTGATCAGGTGGAACCCGGTACTCGAGCCGGGTTTTTCTGGACAATCACGGTGCCGGCAAGCGAGTGCCGACTTTTTCACTGTAGACAACGTCGCCGTCGTCTGTGTGAAAACCGACCGTCGGCCATTCGTCGGTCACAAGTTCGCGCCCGCAGGGGATGGAGGTTTATCATCGCCGGCACGACCCCTCTCCGCCTTCAGAGACCTCGCATGACTTTCGATTTTGATCAGGTATTCGACCGCCACGACACCGGCAGCACCAAATGGAGCCGTTATCCGGCCGATGTGTTGCCGATGTGGGTCGCTGACATGGATTTCGCGGCACCACCGGTGGTCATCGAGGCGCTGCAACAGCGTCTGCTGCACCCGCTGGTAGGCTACAGCGTGGCCCGGGACAATCTGCGCGAGGCCATCGTCGCCGACCTCTGGAACAAGTTCGCCTGGCGGGTCAAACCTCAGGAGCTGATCTTTCTGCCGGGCGTCGAATCGGGTTTCAACATGGCGCTCAAGGCGCTGGTGCAGCCGCAGCAGAACGTCGTGGTGCAGACCCCGAACTACCCGCCGCTGCGCCATGCACCGGGCCATTGGGGCCTGAACAAGGTCGAGCTGGAGTTCAATCCGCAGGCCGACGGCACCTACGCCACGCCGCTGGAGGCACTGCGTGATGCCCTGACCGGCGGTGGCGCCCTGCTGCTGAGCAACCCGCACAACCCGATCAGCAAGGTCTTCGACCGCGAAGAACTGCAAGCGGTGGCGGACATCTGCATGGCGCAGGACGCCTGGATCATCTCCGACGAAATCCACGCCGAGCTGTGCTACGACGGTCGCGTGCACATTCCGACCGCCTCCCTGAGCCCGGAGATCGCCCGCCGCACCATCACCCTGATGTCGGCGAGCAAGGCCTACAACATTGCCGGCCTCAAGACCTCGTTCATGATCATTCAGGACAGCGCACTGCGCGAACGGGTCAACCACGCCCGCTGCGGCATGGTCGACAGCGTCAACCCGCTGGGCATGGAGGCTACCCGCGTGGCCTACAGCGACGCGGGGCCATGGCTGAAGGAGCTGAAACAGTACCTGCAGGCCAACCGGGATTATCTGGTCGAGGCCGTTCGCAGTCGTCTGCCGGGTGTGACGATCAATGTGCCGCAGGGCACTTACCTGGCTTGGCTCGATTGCTCGGCGCTGGGCCTGGACAATCCGCAGCAGTTCTTCCTCGAACAGGCTCGGGTCGGGCTAAGCCCCGGCATCGACTTCGGTGACCACAGCCAGCAGTTCGTGCGCCTGAATTTCGGTTGCCCGCGTTCATTGCTGGAAGAAGGCATAACGCGGATGGAACGCAGTCTGGCCGAACGCCGGGCCTGAATCTCGTAGAGGTCATCGTCAATCCGATCGAACTCCTGGCAAAGACGCCGAGTCAACCGGCCACACCTGCCATAAGCCCGGAGATTGACGATGACCGATTATCCCGTTCCACCCTTCCCGCAACAGGCGCAAGCCGTACCCGGTTCCCAGCGCAAGATGGAACCGTACCCCGACTGCGGTGAGCAACATTACACCGGCTCTGGTCGGCTCGCCGGCAAAGTTGCCCTGATCACCGGCGCCGACAGTGGCATCGGTCGCGCCGTGGCCATTGCCTTCGCCCGCGAAGGCGCCGACGTGGCGGTCGCGTACCTCAACGAACACGAAGATGCCAAGGAAACCGCGCGCTGGGTCGAACAGGCCGGTCGCCAGTGTCTGCTGCTGCCCGGCGACATTGCACAAAAAGCCCATTGCCAGACCCTGGTGGACCAGACCGTCGAACGCTTCGGCCGCATCGATGTGCTGGTCAATAACGCCGCGTTCCAGATGACCCACGAAACCTTCGAAGAGATTCCCGATGACGAATGGCTGATGACCTTCGACGTCAACATCACGGCGATTTTCCGCCTGTGCCAGGCAGCGCTCAAACACATGGGGCGTGGCGCCTCGATCATCAACACCAGTTCAGTCAACTCGGACATGCCCAAACCCACCCTGCTCGCCTACGCCACGACCAAAGGTGCGATTGCCAATTTCACCGGTGGCCTGGCGCAAATGCTCGGTCCTCGTGGCATTCGCGTGAATTGCGTGGCCCCTGGGCCGATCTGGACGCCGCTGATTGTCTCGACCATGCCGGACGAAGAAGTACAACACTTTGGCGAGCAGACCCCGCTCGGTCGCCCCGGCCAACCGGTGGAAGTCGCGCCGATCTACGTGCTGCTGGCATCGGATGAAGCCAGCTACATCACCGGCCAGCGCTACGGGGTGACCGGCGGCAAGCCGATGCTCTGAACGGTGGGCGGAAAAAGTGAACCGTCGAACAGGACGGCCTCTCAATACCTTTAAGGCCCGCTCTCGTGCCACGAAAGATCAGGAGGTCGTCATGTCCGCACCTATCGTCAAGCTTTTCACCCAGCCGAACTTTGCGTGGACCGACATCCGCCGCGAAGAAGAGGCGCACCCGCGTCATTACATGACTCATTTGCTTTTGCTCGCCCTCATTCCCCCCGTGTGTCTGTTCATTGGCACGACGTCGGTCGGCTGGAGCCTGGCGGCAGGCGAAACGGTCAGGCTGAGCACCGCCAGCGCCTTGCAATTGAGCATTCTGCTGTACGTCACCACGGTCCTGGGCGTCGCGATCATCGGAGGTTTCATCCGCTGGATGTCACGTACCTTCGATGCACGCCCCACGCTCAACCAGTGCATCGGCTTTGCGGCGTACACCGTCACCCCGTTTTTCCTGGCGGGCATCGCCGGTCTCTGGCCCAGCCGCTGGCTGGCGGTACTGGTACTGGGTGCGGCGGCGATGTATTCGACGTTCCTGCTGTTCGTCGGGCTGCCGACGTTCATGCACGAGCGCAAGGAGCAAGGCTTGCTCTATTCAGCCAGCGTGTGGGGTGTTGCGCTGCTGGTGCTGGTGACCCTGCTGGTCTCGATGATCCTGTTGTGGTTCAACGTGCTCACACCCGAGTACCTGCGCACGACCGTTGGCTAAGTCCTTCGCAATGCGTTGTCGCCACGACACAGCAACGCTTGTCAGCACGAGCCGCGTGCCATGAGTTTCATTATCTGGGTCACCGTGCTCGGCGCGGTTCTGCTGGTTCTTGCGCTGACCTCGTCCTACCTGCGCTGGCTGCCGGTCACGACATCGGCCGTGTGCCTGCTGCTCGGCATCGGTATCGGGCCGGGCGGTCTCGATCTGTTGAAGCTGCCGCTGGAACAGTCGTCCTTATGGATGGAGCACCTGACCGAAGTCGCCGTGCTGTTTTCGCTGTTCGTCTGCGGTTTGAAGCTGCGCCTGCCGTTGCGCGACAAGCGCTGGCGGATCGCCTTCGGCCTGGCTGGCCCGGTGATGGTGCTGACGATCATCGGCGTCAGCCTGTTGCTGCATTACGGTCTGAACCTGGGCTGGGGGCCGTCGTTGCTGATCGGGGCGATCCTGGCGCCCACCGACCCGGTGCTGGCTTCGTTGGTACAGGTCAATGACGCACGGGATATCGACAGCGTGCGCTTCGGTCTGTCGGGCGAGGCCGGTCTCAATGACGGCATTGCCTTTCCGTTCGTGATCCTCGGGCTGTTGTGGCTCAAGGGCAATGGCATGGCCACCGAGTGGAGTCACTGGATAGCGCGTGACGTCCTCTGGGCCGTTCCCGCCGGATTGCTCACCGGGTACTGGCTGGGGCGCGGAATCGGACGCATCACCCTCGCCCTGCAGATCCGCAATGAAGACAGCACCGTGAGCCCCAACGACTACCTGACGCTGGCCCTGATTGCACTGGCTTATGTGGTGGCCGACGCCATGGGTGGCTACGGTTTTCTGTCGGTGTTTGCCGCGGGGTTGGGCTTGCGTCAGGAGGAAGTGAAATCCACCGGTGCCAGTGAGCCTCCGGCCGAGCATCTGGTTCAACCGGTGGTGGGTCATCAGCATGTTGAACCGCAACACGCCGTACATGGGGATACTGAACGGCTTGAGGACAGTCAGGTGGCCGCGGGGATCATGATGGGTGACATGCTCGCTTTCGGCAGTCTGGTGGAGCGGGCGATGGAAGTATTTCTGGTCACTTTGCTCGGTGTGGTGCTGGCGACACACTGGGACTGGCGGGCATTGTGGGTCGGCGGCATTTTGTTCTTCGTCATCCGCCCGGCCTGCGTTGCCTTGATGCCATGGGGAGCGCTGCTTGAGGGGCGTCAGCGGGTGTTGATCGGCTGGTTCGGCATTCGCGGCATCGGTAGCCTGTTCTACCTGTTTTATGCCCTCAATCACGGACTGGGCGACAGTCTGGCAAGCCAATGCACAGACCTGACGCTGTCAGTCGTGGCCCTGAGTATTTTGCTGCACGGTATCAGCACACAGCCCGTCCTCACCCGCTACGAGCAGCGGAAGAAACAGAAAACATGATGAGTACGGGGCGCCAGCCCGCACGGAAACATCAAAATTCCTTCTCCAAATAAATGGATCCCATACCCTTTGTCCGCAGTCACAACCTTAACCCCTCGTACATCAGCGAGGCTCAACAGGCTCGATACTCCTCAACGGCCATAGCGCCCGGCACGGAGAATCCCGAAAAACAAGGCCAAAGGTCATGAAAAACGACTCAACCCCCGCGCAGATCAAGGCATGCAGAAATCTGGCACTGGAACGCAACAGGCAACTGTTCGAGGAGGCCCGGGCGCTCAACCGCACGGCCAATGAATTACTGGAAGGCGAAAATCTGGATATCGAACAGTTCGAACGCTATCGGGTCGTGCGCCGCAAAGCCGATCGGCGCTTCGAAGACGCCATCGATCATCTGAGCGTGCTCAACGAAGACTTCCCGCCGCTTCAGGGATCGATGCAAAACAGCGTTGGCCCGCGCCGGGTGCTTCAAGCCACGTGCTGAACCTTTCCCGAAAACCCGGCTTCAACGCCGGGCTTTGCTTTGGCTGGCGCGGAGTGAATTCATTTCATTGACGTAGCGATGATCTCGATCAGACCTTGCTGGTTGAACGGTTTGGGCAGCCGTGGCAACTCGGCTGCGAACCCGTCGATGCGCTCGGCGTAACCGGTAGCCAGGATGATCGGCAGGTCCGGCTTGAGCAGCCTTACGGCATGGGCCAGCTGTGCGCCGCTCATGAGGGGCATGGCCATGTCGGTGATCATCAGATCGATGACTTCCCCCTGATCGAAAAGCTCCAGCGCCCGGGCGCCGGAGCTTGCACTGATGACCCGATGCCCCAGGTCTTCGAGCAGCAGGCTGGTACTGGTCCGCACCAGTGCATCATCGTCCACCACAAGGACACTGAGCCTCGGCACCGACGCCATGGCTGTGCCCGGCTTCAGAGGTCTGGCAACAACGCCATCGGCAGCGACCGGCAACCAGAGCTCGGCACAGGTTCCCTGCCCTTTTACGCTTTTGAGGATGAAACGGCCGCCCAACTGCTCGATGAAGCCGTGCACCATCGACAAACCCAGCCCCGTCCCCTTGCCCAGCCCTTTGGTGGTGAAAAACGGATCGGTTGCCGACGCCAGCGTCGCGTCGTCCATGCCTTCGCCGGTATCAGTCATGCTCAGGCACACATAGCGTCCCGCCGCCAGGCTCGACTGACTTTGCTCAAGTACCACTTGCGGCTCGGCACTGATGATGACGGTGCCCCCCTCGGACATCGCATCACGGGCATTGGTGGCCAGGTTCAGCACCGCCAGTTCAAGCTGGTTGGTGTCGGCCAGCACCGCTTCAAGATCGTCGGGGAACCGTGTTTCGATAAGAATGCCCGGCCCCAGCGAACTGCGCAGCAGGCCGGTGATGCCTTGCACCAGTGTGGGAATGTCCACGGCTTCGGTCTTGAGTTCCTGGCGCCGGGCAAAGGCCAGCATGCGTTGCGTCAGCGACACGCCGCGCAAGGCGCCCTGCGTGGCGTTTTCCAGCAGACGGCTGACTTTCGGATCGTCGCCCACCCGTTTGCGCACGATCTCCAGGTTACCGAGGATCACCGTCAGCAGATTATTGAAGTCGTGGGCGATACCGCCGCTGAGTTGGCCGATGGCCTGCATCTTCTGCGCCTGGAACAATGCCTCGCGGGTCTGCTCCAGCGCCTGTTGCGCCTGGTGGGCTTCGGTCACGTCGCGGGTGATCTTGGCAAAACCGAGCAGCGCACCGGTGTCGCCACGGATCGCATCAACCACCACATGGGCCAGAAACCGCGTGCCATCCTTGCGCAAACGCCAGCTCTTGCTCTCGAAGCGGCCTTCGCGCACCGCGGTTTCCAGGGATCGCTGCGGCTCGCCTGCCTCCCGGTCCTCCGGGGTGTAGAACATCGAGAAATGCTTGCCGATGACTTCCTCCGGTGCGTAACCCTTGATCCGTTGCGCACCAGGATTCCAGTTGGTCACACACCCTTCAGGGCTGAGCATGTAGATCGCATAGTCGCTGACGCCCTGAACCAGCAGGCGAAACTGCTGTTCGCTTTGTTTGAGCGTTTCTTCGGCCATCTTGCGATCGGTCAGGTCACGGGTGATCTTGGCGAATCCGAGCAGTTGACCGTCCGGGCTGAAAATCGGATCGATCACCACATGGCACCAGAAGTGCGTACCGTTCTTGCGCACCCGCCACCCTTCGCCTTCGAACCGGCCTTCGCGGATTGCCGTGTCCAGCGCACGTTGCGGTTTGCCGGCGGCGCGGTCTTCATCAGTGTAGAACCGCGAAAAGTGCTCGCCGAGAATTTCGGTTTCCTCATACCCCTTGAAGCGTCTGGCCCCGGAGTTCCAGCTGGTGATGATGCCATCGGGGTCAAGCATGTAGATCGCATAATCGACAACGGCATCGATCAGCAGGCGAAAACGCATGTCTTCGATCGCAGCGGACTTGTTGTTCTCGCTCATCAGGCTTGGCTCAACGCAGATATTCAATAGCTGGAGTATGCGTCAAACCGTCGGATAGGACAGCAGCATCTGCATGATCGAGCGCCCACCAGCGCGGCAGCAGCTGTTGGATGCGGCTTTCGGCAAAGCGGTCGTCGATCAGCATGACCACACCACGATCCTGTTGCGTACGGATCACCCGGCCGGCAGCCTGTACGACTTTCTGCACACCGGGGAACAGATAGGTGTAGTCGTAGCCGGCACCGAAAATCGCCGCCATGCGCCGCTTCATCTGCTCGTTGACCGGGTTCAACTGCGCCAGGCCCAGTGTGGCGATGAAGGCTCCGATCAGCCGGGCACCGGGCAAATCGATGCCTTCACCGAACGCGCCGCCGAGCACCGCGAACCCGACGCCCTGACTGTGCGCCGTGAACTGGTCGAGAAACGCCTGCCGCTGCCCCTCGGCCATGCCCCGTGACTGTTGCCAGAGGGTGATGTGCGGATGCCGTTCGGCCAGCAATTGCGCCACCTGTTGCAGGTAATCGAAGCTGCTGAAGAACGCCAGATAATTGCCCGGGCGCTCGCCGAACTGGCGGGCGATCAGTTCGACGATCGGCTCCAGCGACGCCTGGCGGTGGGTGAAACGGGTGGAGATCCGGCTGACGATCCGCACCTGCAACTGTTCGGCGCTGAAGGGCGACTCGACGTCGATCCACACCGTGTCCGGCGGCGTGCCGAGCAGGTCGGCGTAATAGTGGCGCGGGCTGAGCGTCGCAGAAAACAGTACGCAACTGCGGGCCGCCGTCAGGCGCGGGCCGAGCAGCGCGGCAGGCACTACGTTGCGCAGGCACAGTTGTGACAGCGGGCGCTTGCGGTCGAGGTCGCGCTTACCGAGATCGAAGAGGTAATGCGCATCGAACAACTCCGCGACCCGGCCGAATTGCAGCATCTCGAACCAGGCGTTCTGCAAGCCGCTGTCGAGCCCCTGAGGATGGTCATTGAGGTAGTCACCGATGCTCGCGCTGCACGATGTAATGGCCTGAAGCAGTTTCTCCGGTGCCCTGTCGTACGCCTGATACGGCGCCAGTTGCGCTTCATTGAGGGCATTCCACTCGCGATTGACCCGCTGCAAGGGCTTTTTCAGGACGTCGGGCGCGGTTTTGCGCACGCTGTTGAAGATCCCCTGATCAAGGGTGGCGCTGTACATCTGCCGACCGCGTTCGACCAGGTTGTGCGCCTCGTCCACCAGCACGGCGACCTTCCATTGATTGAGCTGGGCCAGGCCGAACAGCAATGCGCTGAAATCGAAGTAGTAGTTGTAGTCCGCGACCACAACATCGGCCCAGCGGGCCATTTCCTGGCTCAGGTAATACGGGCAGACCGAATGTTGCGCGGCGACTTCTCGCAGTGCCGCCTGATCCATCAGTCGCAATCGACTGGCCGCCTCGCGTGCCGCGGGCAGGCGATCATAGAAGCCCTGTGCCAACGGGCAGGACTCGCCGTGACAGGCCTTGTCGGGATGCTCGCAGGCCTTGTCGCGGGCGACCATCTCCAGTACCCGCAGCGGCAGGGTTGCGCTGTGATCGAACAACACTTGCGCCGAATCCAGCGCCAGTTTGCGCCCCGGTGTCTTGGCGGTCAGGAAATACACCTTGTCCAGTTGCTGCGGCGCCAGGGCCTTGAGCATCGGAAACAGCGTGCCAAGGGTCTTGCCGATGCCGGTGGGTGCCTGGGCCATCAGGCAGCGTCCGGTGCTGACAGCCTTGAACACCGACTCGGCGAGATGACGCTGGCCAGGACGAAAATCATCATGGGGAAAGCGCAGTTGCCGAGCCGCGTGATTGCGGGCCTCGCGGTGGGCCATTTCCTGTTCGGCCCACGCCAGGAACAAGCCGCACTGTTGTTCGAAGAACTCGCGCAGCGCGTCGGCGCTGTGGGCTTCGACCAGACAGGTTTCCTTTTCGCTGACGATGTCGAAGTACACCAGCGCCAGATTGATCTGCTCCAGTTCAAGTCTGCAACACATCAGCCAACCGTAGATCTTCGCCTGCGCCCAGTGCAGAGCGCGGTGATTGGCCGGTTGCTTGCTCAGGTCGCCACGGTAGGTCTTGACTTCCTCCAGGCAGTTCTGCGCCGGATCGTAGCCGTCCGCCCTGCCCTTGACCTTCAAGGTGCGAAACTCGCCTTCCAGCGCCACTTCGCTCTGATAGGCGTCATTGCGCCGCGAGGCGACGGTACGATGGCCGGCGATACCCTCCAGCGCGGTGGGTGACGGGGTGAAGCGCAAGTCGAGGTCGCCGCTTTTGGCGGTGAATTCGCACAGTGCCCGTACGGCGATGCTGTAGCTCAAGCGCCCTGCTCCGCCCATTGCACGTAACACACCGCCACCGGCATCCGGTGCGTGTGGCAGAACTCCAGCCAGCGCAACTGGTTGTCCTGCAGGCGGTCGCCGGGACCTTTGACTTCGATCATCCGGTAGGTCCTGTGCTGCGGCCAGAACTGGATCAGGTCGGGCATGCCGGCGCGGTTGGCCTTGATGTCGAGCAACAGGCGATTGAACCAGTGTTTGAGGTGTTCGGCCGGCAGGCAGGTCAGTGCCTGCTCCAGCAGTGCCTCATTCAGTGCACCCCAGAACACGAACGGCGACTGAATGCCCCACTTGGCGGCAAACCGGCTGCGAATGGTGTCGGCGTAGCGCCCGTCGTCGAGCTCCGCCAGGCAGGCTGCGAACAGCTCGGCCCGCCGCCCATGAAAGTCTTCATGAAGCAAATCAGCCGGTCCACGCTGGAACGGATTGAAAAACGCCCCCGGCAGCGGCGCGAAAATCGCCGGCCAGCACAACAGGCCGAACAGCGAATTGATCAGGCTGTTTTCCACGTAATGTACGGGGCCGGCGTCATCATGCAGATGGGCCTGCACGTGATACTCGACGGACAATGCCGGGTCGAGCCGTGGCAGATGCAGGTCAAGGCGTTCGACAGGCTCTGGTGCAACACGCTTGAGCGGCGGGCCACCCAGTTTTCGTCGCAGGCGTGGCAGCATCCGTTGCAGGCCCTGCTGTTCGGCGGCGCTTTGCGGTGCCAGTTCGGCCTGCGTACCCAGTTCCAGCGCCAGCGCATATTCGCCGCAACGCTCCAGCACACGAATCATCCGCAACCGCGCACCGGGATAGGCGCAGTCACGATAGAGACTCAGGGCCAGTGCAAACGCTGCGATGCGCTCACAATGCTGGCCGATCTGGAACAGCAACTTGCCGAGCCTGCGCTGCAGCCACGGATTGTCGAACTGCAGGGCAATCAACTGCCCGGCGATCGGTTCGATGGCCTCACCCGCCTCGAAACGCTGCTGGCAGTCGTGCAGGAACAGGCAGGCATCGACGTCGGCACGGTTGCGCAGGCCTCTGGAGTCGGCGCTGAATTGGACTTTCTCGTAGGTGAAGATCCCGAGGTCGGCGAGGACGAACTCCGACCAGTCCTGATACAGGTTGCCGAAGAACATCAGGCGGAACCGGTCGCACAGGCCCATCAGCGTCAGGCTGAACAGCCGATCAGCCATTGCCGGGCACCAGTCATGCCAGCAGCGTGGCTCGGGAAACCGCGCATGCAGCATCGGCAGCCAGTCGACCTTGCGGCCCTTCGGATCGTCAATGGCCGGGCCGAAGGCTTGCACGACTTCGGCCTTGAGCAGCAGATCGAACAGCTCCGGCATCGACAGCAGCGCCCGTTCATCCAGCCAGCCATGTTCCAGCAATGGTTGCGCGGCTGACGCAATGTCACCGATTTCCGGATAATTGAGCTTGCCCGCACGAAAATGCACGCCCTTGCGCATCACCATTCGCACCAGCAAGCCTTGGGATCCACGAGGCAGTGACTTGAAGTCACGAATGAAGGCATGCTCCGTGTCGCTCATCACGTCGGCATAGCGAAGCTCAAGCCAGTCAAGCACTTGCCGAAAGTTGTTGAGGTAATAGAACGGATCGTCGAGGGAGCTGGAAGTCACGGTGATCGAAGGCCATGGCAAGCGAATACTGGTTATGCGTACAGATACCAGTTCTGTCCCGACGGGTGCAAACGGAAAAGGATCAGTGGCATCGGCGATCCGCTTTTTTTGAAGGTTCATCGAACTTTTACGGACGATGCGGCACCAACCGCGTTAGAAGACCGACAGCGGTCGAATTTGAACGGAGGAATACCGGATATGAATTTCAGGACATTGGGTTTGTCAGTGACGACAGTGGCGCTGCTGGCGCTGGCCGGTTGCTCCACCCCCACCGTGGTGACCCTGCAGAACGGTACGCAGTACTTGACCAAGGACATGCCGAAAACCAAATCCGAGGACGGTTTCTATGAGTTCCGGGACATTTCCGGCGCGAAGATCCGGGTCAAGGCCGATGACGTGGCGACGGTGCGCAAGGAAGATTGACTGCGCCAGCGGAGCTGCCCCTGCGGCAGCTCCCTGAACAGCGCGATTATTGCGGCAGGGTCATGCCCGGAATGCTGTTGTCGCAAGTGAAGTAACGCTCACCTCGACGGGCAAGTTCGGCTTGCAGTCGCTGGCAACGCTCCCGCTCCTGTTGGGTCATGCGATCGATGCTGAGGTTGCCGGTGGTTTCCGGCTGTTTGCCGTCACCCAGCCGGATCGTTACGAAGGGCTGCTCCGGCTGGAGCTGAAAGCGGCTTTTTTCTTCAACCGGCTCGGTGTGCTCGGCAGGTGCCGGTTTCGGCAACTCATCGGAATCGACGCCGTAGCGGCTCAGAATCGAGCTGTGAGGCAGATCGGCCCAGGCGTTGGCCGACAGCAGCGCCAACCCGATGACACCGATATACCCCTTGAAACCTTTCACGTTTGAATCTCCTGTACTCAATGGCGGCTTGCCCTTGCATGACGAGTGCGCATGCGAAGGCTTTAGTCCGCGTTTTCTGTTGATGCAAGGGTTTGAGTCAGGTCGTGGCTTGCGGGTCACTTTCAATACCGCGTTATCGTTCATTCGCGAGCAGGCTCGCTCCCACATTTGACTGATTGCGGGAGCGAGCCTGTTTGCCATGACGCCTTTGCAGGCGCCACACACATCAGGCGATCACGATCCCATCGGCACTGAGGCTGCTCAGCGAAACCCCCACCAACGTCACCGAGTCGGCACCGAACTTCAGCACCGTGTCCTGCCCCACCGCCGAGGCATGGGCACGGAAGTCATCGCCCGGCAGCACCCCCTGCACACCGAGGAACACCAGTTTGTCATTGCCGGTGAATCCCACCACCCGGTCCTGACCGAACGTACCGCTGAACAGGAAAGTATCCGCCCCGCCACCCGACTCCATCAGGTCGTTGCCGGCGCCACCGACGAAGACGTCGTTGCCCGCCCCGCCGATCAGGTGGTCGTTGCCGTCCAGGCCAAACAGCCAATCACCGCCGGCATGGGCCTTGAGGGTGTCGGCGCCGTTGGTGCCTTTGATGCTCGATGCGTATTGCGTGACGTTGCTGCCGACCTTCAGCCCCTCGGCGGTCACGCTGTGGGTCACGTCATCCTTGAACAGGCCCCAGAGGAAGCCAGGCTCCTTGGTGACGATGCTGCCGATGTCGCGGGTGATGCTGATCCCGCCGTTGGCATCGCGGATGTACAGATTGCCGGCGCCGTCATTGGCGAAAGCGAACTTGTTCACCGACTGCTGCAGTTCGAGGGTATTGCTGCCCGAGCCGCCGAGAATGATGTTGTAGCCGCCGCTGTCGCGAAAAGTGTCGTTGCCGGCTCGGCCTTCCAGGTAATCATTGCCGCTGCCGCCCTGGATCAGATCGTTGCCGTCGCTGCCGATGATGAAGGTGCTGCCCTTGTGGGGTTCGGCGTTGCGATTGAGGTCCTGCACCCAGGTGTTGGCCCGTGCCGGGTCCGACAGGTTGGCGACGATGATTGTCGAATCGCGGCTGGTGAGATCGTAGAACTTCGACTCGATCACCCGGTTCATGCCGTCGCCGTAAGCGGTGGGCAAATGCGAGATCCAGGTCGGAATGTTGACGATCGAATAGGGCAGCACGTTCCACGCGTTCGAGGCGTAGTGGTCGTTGAAGCTGACGATGTTGTCGGTCGCCGAGACTTTTGACGCGTCGTGCACGCCCAGCGATGCGCCGGTGAAGGTCGAGCCGTCGAGGGCGCGGAACACGGGGTCGTTCTCGTAGCCGACGTTGAGCACCTTGTCGGTGCTGCTCTGGGTCGGCGAGGCGTAGGCGATGTAGTTGGCGTTCTGGAAGAAGCCGCCCCACTTGCTGCCGCTCAAGTCCGCCATGCTGTTGACCGCCAGCCCCCCGAGGCTGTGGCCGCTGACCAGCACGTCCTTGCCGCTGAGGCCGTTGGCCTTGGCAAAGGCCACCACGTTGTTCATCAGATTGCCGAAGGCTTCGCCGACGTAGTTCTTGGCGTAATCCTTGGGACCGAACGCGGCCAGCAGGTCATTGATGGCGTCGGCGATGGAATCTCCGATCAGGATTTCCCGGGGCCCACTGGTACCGCGAAAGGCGATGCCGATCTCCGTGAGATGGCCCTGGGCATCGTACTTGCCGAGGATCTCCACCTGGGCGCTGGTGTAGCCGGGCTTTTCGCCGAAGAAGGTTCCACGCTCGTCGGTCTTGCCGTCATAGCCCAGTTGCGCGGCGGTGATGGGCGTCCAGCCCGCCTTTTTCACGGCATCGAGGGCGAGTTTTTCCGAGTCCGGATTCCACGGCAGGCCGGGAATCACCCCTTGCGAGTCAGTGCCGCCGATCAGCGCACTGATCAGCGTGGCCGGCAGACCGAGGCCGAAACCGTTGTGCTGATAGCCGACCGCAAAACCGTTGTCGAGGTTGTGATAGGAGTACAGCGTGATGGCCATGGCATCGCTTAACAAGGCCTTGGAGTCCGCTGTGCTGAAGTTCTTGTAGTCATACACACCCATTGCTGTTGCCTCTCTCTTTGTTGGAATTATTCAGAGATAGCTCACAACCAGAACGCCCCTCTCGGGGCGTCCCGGAGCATTTACTGCGTATTCATACTGTGGGAGCGAACAGGCTCGCGCCCACCGGTTCACTAGGCGAACACGAAACTCGAATCCGACAGGTTAGCCACACCCACCCCGATCAGGGTTACGGCATAGTCGCCAATCTTCAGCACGGTATCGGCGCCGGACTGCAAAGCGTGTTGCTTGTAGTCGTAGCCCTGCCCTGCGCCCTGCACGCCCATGAACACCAGTTTGTCGCTGCCCTGGTAACCGTGGATCGAGTCGAAACCGAACGCGCCGCTGAACAGGAAGGTGTTGTTGCCACCCACCGCATTCATCACGTCGTTGCCGGCGCCGCCGACGAAGGTCACATGGGCCTTGTCGCTGAACAGGTGATCGTCACCGCCCAGGCCGAACAGCCAGTCGCCATCGGCGGTGGCTTTCAGCGTGTCGCCGAGTGCGCCGCCATTGAGCGAATGGTTGTACTGAGTCAGCTCGGCACCGTTGGCCAGGCCTTTGGCAGTGACGGTCCAAGTGATTTCCTTGCTGCTCCACAGCGAGCCGGACTCTTTGCTCACCAGTGCGCCGATGTCACGGGTCATGCTGATACCGCCGTAGGCATCGCGCACGTACAGCGTGCCGTCACCGTCGTTGGCGAAGCTGAAGTTCTGCAACGGCTTTTGCAGGTCGAAGGTGTTGTGCCCCTGACCGCCAAGCAGAATGTTGTAGCCCCCGTCATCGCGGAACAGATCATCGCCGGCACGGCCTTCGAGAAAGTCGTTGCCCGCCCCGCCCTTGAGCCAATCGTTGCTGTCGGTGCCGATGATGAAGGTGCTGCCGGTGTGCGGCTCACCGCTGCGGCCCAGATCCTCGACCCAGGTCTTGCCCCGGGATGACGCTTCCAGGGTGGACACGATGATGGTCGAGTCCTGGCTGGTCAGGTTGTAGAACTTCGAGTCGATCACCCGGTTCAGGCCATCGGCGTAGCCCAGCGAGCTGTGAGCCGACCAGTTCAACGGATTGACGATGCTGAACGGCACCAGGTTCTGCGCGGTGGACGCGTAGTTTTCGTTGAAGTTGACGATGTTGTCGGTGGTCGAGTCGTGCGGCTTGTCGTGCTTGCCCATCGACGCCGTGCTGAACGTGGTGCCGTCGAGTGCACGGAACACCGGATCGTTCTCGTAACCGATGTTCAGCACTTGGGGGCCGGTGCTGCTCTGGGTCGGCGAAGCGAACGAAATGTAGTTGGCGTCCTTGAAGAACCCGCCCCAGTCGCTGGCACTCAGCTCCGCCACGCTGTTGACCCCGAGCCCGCCGAGGCTGTGGCCGCTGATCAGCACGTCTTTGGCTGCGATGCCGTGAGCCGTGGCAAACGCGGCCACGGATTTGAGCAGGTTGTCGAAGGCGTTCTTCGCATAGTTTTTGGCGTAGTCCACCGGCCCGATGGCGGCCAGCAGGTTGTTTTTCATGTCGCCAAAAGTATCGCTGTAACCCAGGCCGCCGGTGCCGCGAAAGGCCACGCCGATGCCGATCAGCTTGCCGGCAGCGTCGTATTTGCCGAGCACCTCGGCCTCGGCGCTGGTGAAGCCGTCCTTCTCGCCGAAGAACGTGCCTTTCGCGTCGGTCTTGCCTTGATAGCCCAGCGCCGAGGCGCCGAGCGGTTTCCACCCGGTACCGGGCAACGCCTGCCCGGTCGGCGTGTAGGAATACAACGTCAGCGCGATGGCATCGCTGTACAGCGCTTTGCCGTCGGCATTCTTGTAATCAAACAGTCCCATGTCGTGCTCTCTCTTCCTTTCAAAAACGGCAGTTCTCTGCAGAACTGCCGCTACACCTTAGAACTGCCAGTCCAGCGTCAGGCCCACACCGTGGTCCTTCTCGTTCGAACCGATCAGTCCGTTGTAGTCCAGGTTGACCCGGACATCGCGATTGAGCGCCAGACCGGCACGAACGCCAACCACCGCTGCGTCACGATCCATCGACACACTTTGCACGTTGAATGCGCTGTTGCCATTGGCGAAGGCCAGATGGTTTTCGGCGTCCACGCTGCTCAGGTTGTGCTGCCAGCCCAGTGTCGCACCCAGTTCCAGCTGATGTTTCTCGGACAGGGCAAACGTGCGCTTGGCGCGCACACCGAGGGTCGACAATACCGCGTCGCGGTTGTCTTCACCGCCCTTCAGTGCGGCGGCATCCCCTTTTTCGGTGAAGCTGTCGCTGTTGAGGTGCACGTAAGCCAGGTTGGCGAACGGCTCCAGGTTCATCGGTTGCAGGCCCAGGTCATACGCCGCTTCGGCGAACAGTTGCGTGGTGGCCGCATCGCGTTTGGTTTTCTGCTTGCCGCTGACACCGGCGAATTGCAGGTCACGTTTGACGTCGATGCGATGCCAGCTGTAAGCCGCACCGGCGCTCAGGCGCAGCGCATCGATCTGATGCCCCAGGTACGCCCCCAGGTGATAGCTGTCGACTGACGCCGAAGAATGCGTGCCGCTGCCCATGTTCAACGAGCTGTCGCTATAACCGGTAACGAAACCCAGACGGGTATCTTCAGTGATCAAGCCATCGACACCGAGCAACAGTCCGCCAATGGAGCTGTTGGAATTGGCGTTGTCATGGCCGCCATCGCTCTTGCCCCAGGCACCGAGTACCTTCATCCAGGCGTTGCTGCGGTCGTCGGTCGGTGCGCCGGCATCGAACATATCCCGTTCACGCAGACGTTCGCCCACCGCATCGCGCAGGTAATGGCTGTCGTTGATCAGCATCGTGCCGATGGCCGGGTGAATTTCGCCGGACAGTTGCTGGAACGCGTCCTGCGCCACCGCAGCGGTTGGCGACAGCAACAGGGTTTCGAACAACGCATTGCCCGCGCCCAGACGTTCGGCGGCGGCACCGACGGCCCGCTGGTTCGGAGTCAGGCCGACGCTGGCGAACGAAGCGCCATTACGCCCCACATTCAGTTGCACACCGCCCGACGAGTAATCGAGGGTGCCACCCAAAAATGCGTAGCTTGGCAGGACCTGACCGAAACGGCCCTGAATGCCACCCGCCGCCTGCAGGATGTTGAACTGGCTGCCGAGCAGGGATTTCACCTCGCCGGTGGTCAGCAAGGTCGGGCTGTTTTCCAGAGACAGCGCGACGGTCGCGCCTTCGATGGTTGCAGTACCACCGGCCACGACGCGGTCACTGCTGGTAGGCGAGACTTCCACGGCGTAGGTCGAGCCTGGTTCGAACGTCACATTCCCGGCCACGTTTAAGGTGCCGATTGAGTTGCCCGGCGCAACGATACCGCCGCTTTTCGCGGTCAGCGCCGCGATGCTGCCGTTGCCGCCGAGGATACCGCCGTTATTGACCGTGACCGCCGATTGCAGCGAGCCATTGATCGCCAGTCGCCCTTGATTCACCAGGGTCGGACCGGTGTAGGTGTTGGCGCCGGTCATCACCAGCGTACCGATGCCCTGCTTGGTCAGGCCGCCATGGCCGGAAATGTCGTTGCGCCAGGTGTCGAGCCCGCAGGTGATGTCAGTGCACACACGTTGAGTGGGCTTGCCGGCATCGATGATCGCGCCGATGCCCGGCAGGTCTGCCACGAACTGGCTGGAGCCGTAGGCGCCCTCGATGCGGAACTCGGTCGGGATGTCCTGCTCGGTGACGAACATCGCCGGGCCGTCGATGGCCTTGCGCAGATTGATCATGCCCCAGCCGTACAGGGCGTCGATCCCGGGTGCGCCGAGGTCGGTGGCGGTGGTGCGCAGCACGCTGGCGACCTGGGCACCGGTCATGTACGGGAAGCGCTCCATCAGCACCGCCACGGAACCGGCGGCGTGCGGCGCAGCCATCGAGGTGCCGTTGTAGTTGGCGTAGCCGGTGGTCAGGTTGTCGGCGTTGGTGCCGCCGATGATCGAGCTGTAGATCTGGGTGCCCGGCGCCGAGACGCAAAAACTCGCGGTGTAACCGCAACGCGAGGAGAACGTACTCATGATGTACGGGTTGGCGCTGGCCTGATCCGGGTTTCGCTGCAGGGCGGCGACGGTCATCCAGTTCGGCGCGATTTCCGGCACGAAGTAACCGAGACCGGCGATGGCGTCCGGGTTGTTCAGGTTGTAGTCGTTGCCGGCGGCGAAAATGGTCACGATCCCGCTGCGTGCAGCGGCAATCGCACCGTCATAGGCGCCGCCGGGCTTGGTACCGAGCAGCGTACGAATCTCGTTGAACTGCAGTTGCGCGTCATTGACAGTGAAATGCGGATAGGCCGGGTCACGACCACCCAGGTCGAAGCGGTCGGTGATGCCGATGCCCCAGCTGTTGTTGATGATCCGCGCGCCACTGGCGATCAGGGCATCCCAGCCGGCCTTGTACACCGCGCCGTCGTTGCCGCGCACGATGCCGTCTTCCGGGCCCGGGTCGCCGTTGTCGGCGCTGATGATCTGCGCACCGAATGCCACGCCGTGCATGGGCCCGCCGTCACGGCTGCCCGCCGCGATGCCGCCGACGTGGGTGCCGTGAGCGCCGAGTTTGCCGTTGGAACCCACCGAAGGTGAACCGTCATAAAGAAACGCATCCCCGGCTTTGACCGGAATGTACGGGTCGGTGTATTCGCGAATGCCGCTGGTGACCAGCGTTATCACTTTGTTCGGACCGGAAAACTCCGGGTGCGCGGCGTACACCGGCTGGTCGAAGATCCCGAGTTTCACACCCTTGCCGGTGTAACCGGCGGCGTAGGCGTAATCCGCGCCAATCGCGCCAAGGCCCCAATCCGCCTTGAACTCGGCGCTGCGCCAACTGGCCGGGTCCCCTGCCCGACCGTTCTCCACATAAGGTGCAGCCTGTGCGCTGCCCCAGGTGGCCATGGCGCAGAGCAATGCGCAGTTGAGAGATTTCAGGCGAAAGCCTCCACCCGATTGCGCGGGGGTGTTGTTGTTTTTCATCCAGCGACCTTCCTTAGTGATGTTGCGAAAAATCCGTTTATTCAGAACTGCCAGTTCAGGCTCAGGCCAACGCCGTGGGTCTTCTCGCGGCTGGCCAGTTGTCCGTTGTAATCGAGGTTGACCCGCACGTCGCGGCTCAGCGCCAGGCTGGCCTGCACGCCCACCAGCGCGGCATCGCGCACCAGTGGCGAGCTTTCGACGCTGTACGGCGCACTGCCGCTGGCGAAGCGCAAATGCTGTCCGGATTCGATGTCGCCGAGACTGTGCTGCCAGCCGAGACGGCCACTGACATCGAGTTTCTGCGAGCCCGACAGGTTGATGGTCTTGATCGCCCTGGCGCCCAACGTACCGAGTACCGCGTCACGCTGGTCGCCACGGCTTTTCAGCGCGGCCGCGTCACCCTTCTCGGTAAAACCTTCACTGTCCAGATGCACGTAGGCCAGATTGGCGAACGGCTCCAGGGCCAGCGCTTGCAGATTCAGGCGATACGCCGCCTCGCCGAACACCTGTGTGGTGGCGGCATCGACCTTGGCTTTCTGTTTGGCGCTGACGTCGCCGTATTGCAGATCGCGTTTCACGTCGGCGCGATGCCAGCTGTAGGCCGCTCCGGTGCTCAGGCGCCAGGCACCGATGTCGTGCCCGGCGTAGGCCCCGAGGTGATAGCTGTCGACCTGGGCCGATGAATGCGTGCCGGATCCCATGCTCAACGAACTGTCGCTGTAACCGGTGACCAGGCCGATACGGGTGCGCTCATCCAACGCCCCATCGACACCGGCCAGCAGGCCGCCGATCGAGGTGCTGTAACCGGCGGTGTCGTGTCGCGAGTCGGTTGTCCCCCAGGCGCCGAGGGCCTTGACCCAGCCGTTGCTTCGGGTGCTGTCAACGTCATGCAGACGCTCGCCGATGGCGTCGCGCAACTGGCGGCTGTCGTTGATCAGCACCGAACCGAGAGCCGGGTAGATTTCCCCGCTCAGTTGCTGGAAGGCTTGTCGGGCATCGCTGGCAGTAGCCGACAGCAACAGGCTTTCGTACACCGAGTTGCCTGCGCCCATGCCCTCGACGGCGCCGGCCACGGCCCGTTGGTTCGGGGTCTGGCCGATACTGGCAAACGACGTGTCGTTTCGCTCGACACTGAGCGTGATCCCGTTGCCGGTGGCCGCCAGGTTGCCACCGATGAACAGGTAATCCGGCACCACCGCACCGAACTGCCCCTGAATGCCGCCCGCCGCTTGCAGAATGTCGTACTGATGACCGAGCAGGCTTCTGGTTTCAGTGGTGCTGAGCAAGGTCGGGCTGTTTTCCAGCGACAGACTGACGGTCGCGCCACTGATCGTCGCGATGCCGCCGGCGACAATCCGGTCGCTGGCCGTCGGGGACAATTCCACCGCGTAAGTCGAACCCTCTGCGAAGCTCACGTCACCGGCCACATTCAATGTGCCGATGGAATTGCCCGGCGCCACACGACCACCGTTATTGGCGATCAGTGCGCCGATTCGTCCGGACCCGCCGAGGGTGCCGCTGTCGTTGACCGTGACTGTCGAAGTGAGCGAGCCGTTAACGCTCAGCAGGCCGCCGTTGATCGTGGTCGGCCCGCGATAGCTGCTGTTACCGGTCAACAGCAGACGACCGGCGCCGGACTTGATCAGACTGCCCTCATAAACCCGGCTCGCGGCGGCTGCGTCCCGGGCCGTACCGATGGCGTAATCGGTCTGGTCCTGCTGGCTGGCACCGGCCGGAACGCCGTTCTGCCAGCCCTTGTCACGCAGGGTTTGCTGCCAGGCATCGTGCTCGGCGAGGTCTTCACTGCGCCGCTGGATCAGCGCCTTGTCGGTCATGTCGTTGCTCCACACATCGCTCTGCCCGGCCAGCAGATGCGCGTCGAACACGCCGAGCAGTTGCCCCGGCCCACCCATCGCCCGTTTCAGGTTGGCCACACCCCAGCCGACTTGCGTGGTCGGTGCGTCGGTCACCGATCCGTCAAGCTGGGTCGCGGTGGTCAGCAACACTTGCAGCGCCTGCTGGTTGTTCATGTACGGGTAACGTTCCATCACCAACGCAAGCGCCCCGGTGGCATGCGGTGCGGCCATCGAGGTGCCGGACTTGATCCCGTAGCCACCGTCGGGGATGGTGCTGTCGATCTTCGCGCCCGGCGTGGTGATGCACCAGTATTTGGCGAGGCCGCACTGGTTGTATTTCTGCTGATTGCTCTGGTCCAGTCCCGACACCGCCAGCCAGTGACCTTCCAGATCCGGCTGAAAGTACGGCAGCGCCGAACGTACGCTGGCGTTGGGATAACCGCTGTTGCCGGCGCTGAACACGTTGATCACACCGCGACGCGAAACATCGGCGGCGGCATCGAGCCAAGTGCCTTTGTTCCAGTGCTGGGCGTAAGCGGCGTGCAGATCCGCCAAGGTCCGATAGCTGACATCCGGCGGCTGGCTGCCCCAGCTGTTGTTGATCGCCCGTACGCCAGCGTCAGCCAGGGCGTCATAGGCCGCTTTGAAATAGCGTGGATCGGGATTGGGGCCGAACAGAAAACTGTCGTTCTTGTTGGTGTTGCCGACGTAGATCTGCGCATTGAACGCCACGCCGTGCATGCCGTTGCCGTCACGGGAGGCGCCCATGGTGCCGACCACATGGGTGCCGTGGGAGTCGTTGTTCGGATTGAGCGTGCCATTGACGCTGAACGGCGAGCCATCGACGTAGCTGCCGCTGGTCAGCAGCGGATGATAACGGTCGCTGGCGAACTCCGGATGGGCCGCATCGAAACCGGAGTCCAGCGCACCGATTTTCACGCCTTTGCCGGTGATGCCGGCGGCGTAGGCCTGATCGGCCTGCATCCGGCCCAGGCCCCAGTCACGCAGAAATTCAGCCGAGCGCCAACTCGCAGGATCACCGGGTTTGCCCGACTCCAGATATTGCGCATGAGCCTGGGAGATAGAAACTGCGAGCAACAGAGTGCCGACCGATGCCGGCTTGAAGCGTACGTCCATGTTCACCACTCGTTTTTGTTGTTTGGTGTAAAAGCGACTGTGTTATCGCGTTCGCGGGCCTTGCCCGAATGCTTCATCCACCCGAGCCAGATCCTGCTCGCTCAAGGTGCCCGCGTAGTAATGCAATTTGGTCCAGGCCATGAGGTAGTCATAGCGTGCCTGGGCCAGATCGCGGCGGGTGGTAAACAGTTGTTGTTCGGCGTTCAGCGCGTCCAGATTGGTCCGCTCGCCGCCGAGGATGCTTTGTTTGGTCGAGACCACCAGCGCTTCGGCCGAGGTCAGGGCCTTTTGATACGCGCGCAACTTGTTGACCCCGGACAGGCAGGCACTGAACTGGCGGCGCAGTTCGATCAGGGTTTCGCGCGTCTTGCCGTCCAGCTCGTATTCGGCTTGCTCCATGTTGCGGCTGGCCTGACGGGTCGAGGCCGATACGCCGCCACCGGCGTACAGCGGCACGTTGACTTCAAAACCGATGGTGTTGGTTTCGTAGCGCTGGTTGTAGGTGTTGCCGCTTTCCGATTCGTTCTGACGCACCGTGGCGTAGGCACTGACTTTCGGCAGGTGCCCGGCGCGGTTGCGTTCGACTTCGTAGCGGGCCACTTCCACGGCCTGGCGCTGCGAGGCCAGATTCGGGTTGTTGCTGATCGCCAGCTCGTGCCAGGTGTCGTAATTGGCCGGTACCAGAGCGAAAGTCTGGAAGTTCTGATCCAGTGGCGCCAGATCGGCGATGTCCACCGCCGGTACGCCGATCAGTGCGCCCAGTTCACGCAGTGCAGCATCCTGCTCGTTGCGCGCTTCGATTTCCTCGGCGGTCGCCAGTTCATAGCGCGACTCGGCCTCGAGGATGTCGGTCCGCGTACCTTCACCCTGCTTGAACATGTGCTCGTTCTGCTGGAACTGCTGTTCGTAGGCCTTTTTCTTGGCCTGGGCGATGTCGATCTGGTCCTTGGCGAACAGGGCCTTGGTGTAGTTGTCCAGGACGCGCACCAATAATTCCTGACTCTTGCCACGGAAGTTTTCGTCGGCGAACAGTGACTGTGCCACGCCCTTGCGATAGGCCGCGTAGGCTTCGTAGTCGAGCAGCGGTTGTTGCAGGGTCAGGTTCGAGCCGTAACTGTTGTAGTTGCGGTTCTCGGAAAAATTGCCACGATCGGTCAGTTGCGTGACCTTCGACGTGTTATGACCCTTGTTGTAGTTGTAACCGAGTTTCGGCAGCAGCCCGGCGCGGCCGATGGCACGGTTTTCCAGACCGGCGTCACGTTCCTTGATCGCGCCGAGAAACACCGGGTCGTTGCGTAATGCCTGTTCGTAGATCTCGAACGGCCCCATGGCCGCCATCGCACTGTTGCCCGCGAGCAGCGCGAACGCTGCCGCCAGCATGGAAAGCTTATTCATACAGCCGAACATCCTTATTCTTCAGTCAATGCGGAGCCGGCCCGGTCGAGCAACGGTTTGAACAGGTAGTTGAGAAGTGAGCGTTCGCCCGTGCGCACGAACATTTCCGCCGGCATGCCCGGCTTGATCACCAGGCCGTTGAGCTTCTCCATGGCCTGATCGCTGACAGTGCTGCGCAACACGTAATAAGGCGCACCGGTTTTTTCGTCGACCATCTGGTCGGCGGAAATCAGGCTGACTTCGCCCGCAACACGAGGTGTCTTGCTCTGGTTGAACGCGGTAAAGAGGATGTCCACCGGCAGGTGCGTGCCGACCTTGTCGATCAGGTTGATCGGCAGGTGCCCTTCCACTTCCAGGCGAGTGCCTTGCGGAACGATCTCCAGCAGTGTTTCGCCCTGACGCACCACCGCGCCTTCGGTGTGTACGCCGAGATTGACGGCGATGCCGTCCGAGGTCGCAAGGATTTCGCTGTGTTGCAGGTCGAAACCGGCGGAGGTCAGTTGCTCGGACAGCGTGACGCTTTTCAGTTGCGCATCCGCCAGTTGGCTGCGGACTTCTTTCTGGTACTCCTCGCCGTGCTGTTGCAGTTTCAGGCGCGACTCGAGAATGCCCTGCTCCACCCGGCCGCTTTCACCGGTGTTCTCTGCCAACTGTTGCTGCACTTGCGACAGTTGACGCTGATATTCCATCAGCCGGTTGCGCGGGATGTAGCCGTTGTCTGCCAGCGGTTGCAGGTTGCTCAATTGCTGCTGCAGGGATTGCGCCTGAGCATTGAGGTCGGTCCGGGCGCGGCGCATGCCGGCCAGTTGGGCCGTGGCACCTTCGATACTGGCACGCAAGGCGGCCTGCTCGCGGGAGAAAGCTTCACGCCGGCTGCTGAACAGTTGACGCTGGCCTTCCAGCACCAGCGCCAGGCGCGGGTCGGCGCTGTCACTCAGTTCCGGTGGAAACGTCACTTGTTTGAGGTTGTCGCGCTCGGCCTGCCAGCGCGCCACGCTCGCCCAGGCCATACGGTACTGGGCCTGCAGCGATTGCACGTCGGCGGCAACCTGTGTCTGGTCGAGGCGGAACAAGGGCTGGCCCTGCTTCACGATCTCGCCTTCACGCACCAGAATCCGGCTGACCACGCCGCTGCTCATCGACTGCACGGCCTTGCGCTTGCCGGAAACCACCACCGTGCCTTGCACCGGAATCCCCTGATCCAGCGGCGCCAGGGCCGCCCAGGCAAAGAAACTGCCGGCGCCGGCGATGGCGAGAATCCAGCCCATGCGGGCGAAAAACTTCGCGTCGCGTTCCGGACGTTCGGTGATGTAGGCGTGTTCCATGGTCGCTTCGTTTTCTGTGTTCATGCTCGCGCTGCTCATACACCCGAATTCCTTGTCGAGGGCTGGTACTGCCGGCTCATGCTGAGCCCGCCCGGTGCCTGCGCGGTTTTTTCCGTCTGCTGGGGCTGTTGCGGCTGGTTGCCGGACAGCGCCTTGAGTACGTCATGGCTCGGGCCGAAGGCTTGCAGGCGACCATCGTTGAGCACCAGCAGCTTGTCGGCCTGGGCCAGCACCGAGGAACGGTGCGTCACCAGGACCACCGTGGCGCCCTGCGCCTTGAGTTGCACGATGGCGCTGGACAGCGCCGCTTCGCCGACGGTATCGAGGTTGGAGTTCGGCTCATCCAGCACCACCAGGCTTGGCGTACCGTAAATGGCCCGCGCCAGCGCCACACGCTGTTTCTGGCCGCCGGACAGACCGCTGCCGTCCTCGCCCAGCTGGGTGTCGTAACCCTGCGGCATGCGCAGGATCATTTCGTGAACCCCGGCCTGTTGCGCGGCGGCCACGACTTTCTGCGGATCGGTCTCGCTGAAGCGCGCAATGTTTTCGGCGATGGTGCCGCTGAACAGTTCGATATCCTGCGGCAGGTAGCCGATGTACGGACCGAGCTGATCGCGGTTCCAGCGGTGGATGTCGGCACCGTCCAGGCGCACCGTACCGCCCAGGGTCGGCCACACACCGACCAGCACCCGCGCCAGGGTCGATTTGCCGGAACCGGAGGCACCGAGCACGCCCAGCACTTCACCGGCCGCCAGATTGAAGTTGATCATGTGCAACGTCGCCGCACGTTGCCCGGGCGGGCCGGCGCTGACTTGTTCGAAGGCGATCTGGCCTTTCGGCGCCGGCAGCGCCATGGCGTCGTCGCTCGGCGGGAACGCCTGCAACAAGGCATCGAGACGGCGATAAGCCAGCTTCGCCCCGCTCCACTGTTTCCACACGGCAATCAACTGGTCGATCGGGCTCAGCACCCGGCCCATGAGAATGGAGCCGGCGATCATCATGCCGGCGGTCATGTCGCCCTTGATCACCAGCAAGGCGCCCAGCCCCAGCACCAGCGATTGCAGGCACAGACGCAAGGTCTTGCTCAGGGAACTGATGACTGCGCCGGTGTCACTGGCCTGGTTCTGCAGGCCAAGGAACCGCGAATGCACCTGGAACCAACGCTTGCGCAGGGAGCCGAGCATGCCCATCGCCTGGATGGTTTCGGCGTTGTGCAGGTGGCTGGTGGCCAACTGGCTGGACTTCTGCGAGAAACCGGCGGCTTCGCCCAGCGGAGACTTGGTCATGTATTCGTTGAGGCACGCCAGCGCGATCAACAGCACTGCACCGGCAGTGGCCAGCACTCCGAGCCAGACGTTGAACAGATAAATGACAAACAGATAGACCGGGAACCATGGCGCATCGAAAAACGCGAACAGCGCAGGCCCGGTGACAAACTGGCGAATGTGAGTCAGGTCGCCCAGAGACTGGCCGGCATTGCCCTCGCCCTTGAACAGGTTGCGCTCGAACGCCGCCTGATAGACCCGAAGGTTGAAACGACGCTCCAGTTGACTGCCGATGCGGATCACAATGAAGCTGCGCACCACCTCCAGCAGGCCGATGAACGCGAAGAAACCGACGACCATCAGCGACAACATCGCCAGGGTGGTTTCGTTTTGCGAAGACAGCACTCGGTCATAGACCTGAAGCATATAGATGGAGGGCACCAGCATCAGCACGTTAATCAGTGCGGTAAAGCATCCGACGCTGATCAGAATGCCTTTATAGTCACCCAATGCCTTGAATAAGGGAGCGGTGGCCGGGGCCTTCGCCATCTTCATTGTTTATTCCTGAAATGATATTTCCCGCCATACTTGGCGAGTCTTCAATTAATGAGCCCGCGCACGAAGCGGGACATACACCAACAGTATCCGCTTACACTTCAACAACAACTTCCGCCATAAAACCGGAATCCGTGATTATTAAAGCCCCGCTTATAACTGTAACGGACTGCCTTATATTTAAACTGTGTATCGATCCTGGCCATCACGGCTGTTTCGCCGCCCGTTCAAGGGTAATCACCAGGCCCGACTTCAAAGTACTCAGATAAAGCCCATCACGTTGTCGGCTGAAGAACTGGATTCTTGAGCCCTCCTTGCCGGTGATGGAGAGCCCGTCCGGATCCGGAAACCAGCCGGTGGCCGTCTCCTGCAACCACGCACTCAGGCAGTCGGCGCCCTTGCCCAGGACCTGATTGGCCTCAAGATCGACCACGCAGGTGTTCGACGGTTTGTCCTGCATCGCTTGTGATTCGGGGCTGTCGCTGCGGGCGCTCAAGGTCGCCTGCCACGGCCCGGCAAATACCGATGGATCTTCGAGTCTCAGGCTGCTTGCCATGGTTGTTTCTCCATACATCATCAGCATCGGCAACAGGTACGCCGCCGCTTTGCGGGTAAAAGCGAATTGGATCATAGGAAATTTCACTCCGGCGTGTAGCCTTGCTTACCGGCCAGGGCGATGCAAGTGAAAGAAAGCGGCGCATGACACGCCGCTTTCCCGTTCACATCACGCCACGATGTCGCTGTACGCCGCCTGGCCAACGGTGCTGACCTGGAAGTCCGCCACGCCATGCCCGGAGAAGTCCACCGACAGCAGGCTGTTGCCGCCCGAGGTGGTCAGGATCGCGTCACCCGCCGCACCGGTGAAGGCGCTGACGAAATGCAGGCCTGCACCTTTGGTGATGCCGGTCAGGTCGATTTTGTCCAGGCCGCTGACAAAATCGAGGATCTGATCGATTGCACCCGGCTTGGAATCGGAGCTGGCCGCGAACACGAAAGTGTCCGAGCCCGAACCGCCCCACAGTTTGTCGGCGCCGCCGGCCCCGTAGATGATGTCGTTGCCGGCACCACCCTTGAGTTCGTTGGCTGCGCTGTTACCGATGATCAGGTCGTTGCCCGAACCGCCGATGGCATTCTCGATGGTGACGCCCTTGGCGATGGACACGTTGCCCACCAGGCCGCCCACGTCAGAGAACGAGGCTTCATTGAGGTTGATCTTCTGGTTCTGGGTGAAACCCGAGAAGTCGAAGGTATCCTTGCCACCGGCATCCCACACCGAGAACACCAGCTTGTCCGCCGACGAAGTCGCGCTGAGGAAGTCGCGACCGGCGTTGGAGTTGAAGCCGTATGTGGTGTCACCGGTACGGGTGGACATGTTGGCGCCGTAGAGCTTCTGGATGGCGGCGATGTCATCCATCAGCGGGCCCGAAGCGTAGGCCTCGACGCCGCCCTTGCTGAAGTTCTGGCTGGTGTTGCTTTCACTCCAGTAACTCATGAGGCTGTAACCGCGGGTGTCTTGCCCGTAGGTCGCGTCATTGTAGGTCGGGTTGCCATTGCCGGCGTTGTAGTCGCCAGGGTGAGACAGGCCCAGGGTGTGGCCGATTTCGTGGGTCAGTGTCTGACGCCCGTAGTTGTTCACGCCCGGGGTTTTGTTGACATCGTATCCACTGCCGGTCAAGTACCAGGACTGACCGTCATAGCCTGGCTCGGTACCTGGCAGGAACGCGAATGCCGCTGCGCCTTCCTGACCGCCGCTGTAGTTACCGAAGGTCATGTGGCCGTCGCCACCTTTGGCGGCTTCGGTAAAGGTCACGTTGGCGACATCGGCCCAGGATTGCATGGCGAGCACCGCCTGGGCTTTTTGCAGGGAGCTGAACTGACTGAAACCGGTGACGCCCAGGCCACCGAAGTTGGCGGTCTTGGAGGTCAAGAAGGTGTAGGTCAGCTCGATCTTGCCGCTACCGTCGAGGTCGTGCCAGGAGGCACCGTCGCGCAGCAGCTGAGTGGCGGCTTGATCCACCGTGAAGGAGGGTTTGCCATTGACCGTGAGGTTGCCGCCACGATCGTACTGATGGCTGAAGCTATTGATCTGGTTGTACGCCGAGCTGGTCGCAGCCAGAGGTTGTGGCGCCGCGTTCAGCGGGAAAAGCTGTTCGGCGGTATCAATAGCATTAGCTTTTACTTTCGACATAAACACACTTCCTTGTTTAGCAATGGAACAGTTTTTGTCCGATAGCGACAACCTCTGGCGAGATTGTCCTATCACTCGCCCAATGAAGGCGTAAGCAACCTGACACAATTTGAAATCTGTCGTCTAGCGTTTTTTCGAGATCAAATTGAACTATTCCGGGAAAGCCCCGTAAACAAAGCGCGTGCCGCCGAAAGAATGTTGCAAGTATGGTGAGTTTGCCTAATTGTCTGACGATTTCTTATTTAAATATTAAATATCGG
>NZ_JBJJMM010000012.1:0-174787 GCF_046231795.1 Pseudomonas sp. KCJK9016
CCTTCCTTCCCACATCCGTTCCCTAGCCCCCGGCCGCGGGAAAAGCCTGGGCCCGCGTGTTTGCGAACACCCCAGCCCACCCGCATGCCCGGCAAAGTGTTCAACCCCCCCGCCGCTGCCAGCACGCCCCAGTCAATGCCGGATGCCGACACCGTGCGCGTCATCACCGCCGCGATCGGTTTGGCGTTCACCGAGGTCAGCGTGCGCGCCAGCAGCAGTTCGACCCAGGAAAACATGAAGCAGAAAAACGCCGTCACCCCGATCCCTGAACCGATCAGCGGGATAAAAATCTTCACGAAGAACCTGGGAAAGCTGTAGCCATCGATGTAGGCGGTTTCGTCGATTTCCTTCGGCACGCCAGACATGAACCCTTCGAGAATCCACACCGCCAGCGGCACGTTGAACAGGCAATGTGCGAGCGCCACCGCGATGTGGGTGTCGAACAGGCCAATCGACGAATACAACTGGAAGAACGGCAGCAGGAACACTGCCGGCGGCGCCATGCGGTTGGTCAGCAGCCAGAAGAACAGGTGCTTGTCGCCGAGAAAGCGGTAACGGGAAAACGCATAGGCCGCCGGCAATGCCACGGTCAGGGAAATCACCGTGTTCAGGCTCACGTAATACAGCGAGTTGAGGTAACCGGTGTACCAGCTCGGATCAGTGAAAATCACCTTGTAGTTGTGCAGCGTGAAATCCTGGGGAAACAGCGTCAGGCCGCCGAGGATTTCGGTGTTGCTTTTGAACGACATGTTCAGCAGCCAGTAGATCGGCACCAGCAGGAACAGGATGTAGAGCAGCAACGGAACAAGCTTTCTTTTGCTCATGGCCGGGCCTCAGCGGTTGGCATCGCTGTGGGTCATGGCGGTATAGAACAGCCAGGACACCAGCAGGATGATCAGGAAATACACCAGCGAAAAGGCAGCCGCCGGCCCCAGGTCGAATTGGCCCACGGCCATCTGGGTCAAGGTCTGACTCAGAAACGTCGTGGCATTGCCCGGCCCGCCGCCGGTGAGCACGAACGGCTCGGTGTAGATCATGAAACTGTCCATAAAGCGCAGCATCACCGCGATCAGCAGCACGCTTTTGAGCTTGGGCAACTGGATGTGGCGGAACACCGCCCAGGCCGAAGCCCGGTCAATCCGCGCCGCCTGGTAATACACATCGGGAATCGCCCGCAGCCCGGAGAAACACAGCAGCGCCACCAGTGAAGTCCAGTGCCACACATCCATCACCAGCACCGTGACCCAGGCATCCATGGTGTTGGCCGCGTAGTTGTAGCTGATGCCCATGACGTTCAGGCTTGACCCCATCAGACCGATGTCGGCGCGGCCGAAAATCTGCCAGATGGTGCCGACCACGTTCCATGGAATCAGCAACGGAATCGCCAGCACGATCAGCACCGCCGACGACCAGCGGCCTTTGGTCGGCATGGTCAGGGCAATGGCGATTCCCAGCGGAATTTCGATCAGCAGCACGCACGCCGAATAGATGAACTGGCGCAGCAACGAGTCATGCAGCCGTGGATCGAGCAACACCTGCTTGTACCAATCGGCGCCGACGAAGTAGCGACTGGACTGGTCGAAAATGTCCTGCACCGAGTAGTTGACCACGGTCATCATCGGAATGACTGCGCTGAACGCCACCAGCAGGAACACCGGCAACACCAGCCACCAGGCCTTGTTGTTCTGCACCTTGTTCATGGCTGCACCTCTTCGCTGGCTTCGAGCAGGAATTCATCGGCGTAGACCATCAGCCATTGCGCCGGAAAACTGATATACGCCGTGCCCTGCGGCACCGGTTTGTCTTCGGCCAGGCGCACTTTCAGCGGTGCGCCGTCCAGATCCAGGGTCATGATCTTGTAGGTGCCGAGGTCTTCGACGTGTACGACCCGCGCCTGCATCGCGTCATCGAACGGCTCGTCCCACACATGAATGAACTCGGGGCGGATGCCGACCTTCAGGTTTTTCCAGTGGCCATGCTCGATATGCCGTTGCAGCGCGTCGGGCAGTGGCAGATGGGTCGAGTTGAAACCCACTCCGCCCGGCTGCGGCTGCACATCGATCAGGTTCATTCCGGGACTGCCAATGAAGTAACCGACGAAGGTGTGACTTGGCCGCTCGAACAATTCCCGTGGCGTACCGAACTGGACGATCTGACCGCCGTACATCACCGCGATCTTGTCGGCGAAGGTCGAGGCCTCCAGCTGATCGTGGGTGACGTAGACCATGGTGATATTGAACTGCTCGTGGATCTGCTTGAGCTTGCGCCGCAGTTTCCATTTCAGGTGCGGGTCGATCACTGTCAGCGGCTCATCGAACAGAATTGCCGAGACGTCGTCGCGCACCAGACCACGGCCCATAGAGACTTTCTGTTTTTCGTCGGCGGTGAGGTTGCGTGCCTTTTTGTTCAGCAGGTTTTGCAGGTCGAGGACTTCGGCGATTTCCTGCACCTTGCTGTGCACCTTCGCCTCGCCCATACCCTGATTGCGCAGCGGGAAGGCCAGGTTGTCGAACACGGTCATGGTGTCGTACACCACCGGAAACTGGAAAACCTGGGCGATGTTGCGTTTCTCCGGGGTCAGGTCGTTGACCGCCTGGCCGTCGAACAACACATGCCCCTGGGACGGGCTGAGCAGGCCGGAAATGATGTTGAGCAAGGTCGACTTGCCGCAACCTGACGGGCCGAGCAAGGCATAGGCGCCGCCCTGCTCCCAGATGTGGTCCATCTCGCGGATCGCGTAGTCTTCCGGCCCGCCCGGGTGCTTGCTGTAGCTGTGGGCGAGGTGTTGCAAACGGATTTCGGCCATCAGGCAACCCTCGCGACGCGCCGGCCCGGTGCCTGGACCAGACGGCCCTGCGCATCGAACACGAACAGTTTATGGGTCGGGATATAGACGCGGATCGGCGCATCGACGTCGTACTCGTGAACGCCGGGCAGGTGCAGTACCAGCAGGAAATGCTCGTTGCGCACATGCAGGAAGGTTTCCGAGCCGCTGATCTCCGCCACCTCGACCGTCACCGCCAGTTCCAGGTCATCGTCGTTGCTCGGCACCAGCGAGATATGGCTCGGGCGCACGCCGAAACGGAACTCACCCTCGCCCACCGGACGCAGATCGACATTCAGCGGAAAGTGCACGAAATTGGCGAAGCTGACTTCGTTGCCGGCGATACGTCCCGGCATCAGGTTGATCGGCGGCTCGGAGAACAATTCAGCCGCCAGCACCGTTTGCGGCTGGTGATAGACCTCGGTCGACGGGCCGCTCTGGATCACCCGGCCTTCGTGCAGAAGTGTGGTGGTGCCGCCCAGCGCCAGCGCTTCGTTGGGCTCGGTGGTGGCATAGATGGCAATGGTGTGGCGCGCCTTGAACAGCTCACGCATTTCCTGGCGCAGCTCTTCGCGCAGTTTGTAGTCGAGGTTGACCAGCGGCTCATCGAACAGGATCAGTTCGGCATCCTTGACCAGCGCCCGGGCCATGGCGGTGCGCTGTTGCTGGCCGCCGGACAGCTCCAGCGGATAACGCTGCAAGAATTTCTCGATGCGCAGCATCTTCGCAGTGTCCTGCACCTTGGCCTGGATCTGCTCGTTGGAAATCCCGGCCTGGCGCAGCGGTGAAGCAATGTTCTCGAAGACCGTCATGGTCGGGTAGTTGATGAACTGCTGATACACCATCGACACGTTGCGCAGACGCACCGGGCGCTGTGTGACATCGACCCCGTTCATCAGGATGCGCCCGCTGTCGGGCTTGTCCAGACCGGCCATCAGACGCATGAGGCTGGTCTTGCCGGACAACGTGCGCCCGAGCAGAACGTTGAAGGATCCGGGTTCGAATTTCAGGTTCGCATCATCGATCCAGGTCTGGCCGTCGACGGTGCGGCTGACGTGCTCCAGGGTGAGTGACATGGCTCGGCCTTTTTATTATTGGAATCAAGCGACGTATGCAGTAGAGCGACATTCGTGCCAGAAACCCCAAGCCGTTGATTCGCCGCGAAAATCGCCGAAAACACAGGCAAACAACCTTCATTGCTGAACACATTTGAACAGTTCAATGATTGACAATGAACAATAGTGAACAACACTCTATGAACGCTTTTTACCCGTTCTCAAACGCGATTCAGATCTCGGTGGGAGCGAGCCTGCTCGCGAATGCAGTGTGTCAGTCGATGCAGTTCTGACTGATCGGGCGCATTCGCGAGCAGGCTCGCTCCCACAAGGGATCTGTGTCGTGTTCAAGAAATGGGCTCATAACAACAATAAAAACGCTGCTTTCAGAGGCTGACGGCCATGCCCGCACCTGCCCCGCCGCTTTCCCATGAAGCCATCGTCCAGGACTCCTGGTCCCGTTGCCGGGCCTTCGGTCTCAAGCATCAAAGCGTTCCGGCATTCGATCAGTTGCCCGCCTCCGGCATCGCGCAGTTGCTCGACAGCCATCATTCGCTGGTGCAGACCACCCATCAGGAAGTGCTGCCCTACTACGAAAACATCCTCAGTAACTCCAATTGCCTGATCATGCTGGCCGACAATCAGGGCCAGGTGCTGACGTCCTGGGGCACCCAGCGCTTCATCGAGCCCAATCTGGCCCGGGGCTTTCAGGCCGGCGCGAGCTGGATGGAACACGCCAGCGGCACCAATGCGATCGGCACCGCGCTGGCCTGCGAACAGGCGGTACACATCGAGCATGACGAGCATTTCCTCAAGGCCAACCGGTTCATGACCGGCTCTGCCGCGCCGATTTTCAACGCCGAACGCAAGGTCATCGCGGTGCTCGATGTGTCCAGCGACAGCTACCTGCCGCCCTCGCACACTCTTGGCATGGTCAAGATGATGAGCCAGACCGTGGAGAACCGGCTGATCCTCAACCTGTTCCATGGCCAGCATTTTCAACTGACCTTCAACACCGGGCTGAACAACCTGGACAGCCAATGGGCAGGGCTGCTGATCTTCGATGAGAGTGGCCAGGTGCTCTCTGCCAACCGCCGGGCCGACAATCTGTTGGGCGTGCGCCTGTCACGGGTGAGTGTCGAAAGTCTGTTCAAGGTGTCACTGCTGGAGTTGCTCAATCAGCCGGACGGCTTGCCGTTTTCCTTGCAGACGTCGGGGCGCAACCGATTCCAGTGCCTGTTGAAACGGCCCAAACAGGCACCGGTTCAGGCGCGGGTGTTTGCCGCAGTCCCCGAATCTGCCCCACCCAGAGGCATCAGCCTCAACACCCTGCACTTCGGCGACAGCCGCGTGGAAAAGGCTGTGCGCCAGGCCGAACGGCTGTTGGAAAAAGACATTCCTCTGCTGATCCACGGTGAAACCGGCGTCGGCAAGGAGGTCTTCGTCAAAGCCCTGCACCAGGCCAGTTCCCGCAGCAAACAGGCGTTCATCGCCGTTAACTGCGCGGCTATTCCCGCCGAACTGGTGGAGTCCGAACTGTTCGGCTACGAAAAAGGCGCCTTCACCGGCGCCAACCAGAAAGGCAGCATCGGCCTGATCCGCAAGGCTGACAAAGGCACGCTGTTCCTCGACGAAATCGGCGACATGCCGCTGCCGACCCAGGCCCGCCTGTTGCGCGTGTTGCAGGAGCGTTGCGTGCAACCGGTAGGCAGCAGCGAGTTGTTCCCGGTGGACCTGCGGATCATCTCCGCCACCAACCGCTCATTGCGCGAGCAGGTACAACTGGGGCGGTTTCGCGAGGATTTGTACTACCGCATCGGCGGCCTGACCCTGGAACTGCCGCCGCTGCGCGAGCGCAGCGACAGACAAGCGCTGTTCAAGCGTTTGTGGGAACAGCATCGCGAATCCACACAATGGGCAGGATTGAGCCGTGAAGTATTGGAGTTGTTCGATCGTCATCCGTGGCCGGGCAACCTGCGGCAGGTCAGCAGCGTGATGCAGGTGGCGCTGGCCATGGCTGAAGAGCAACCGATACGGCCCGAACATCTGCCGGATGATTTCTTTGTCGATCTGGAAATGGAGCCGCTGGATACGCCGGAACCCCTGGCAATCGATCTGAATGATGGCGAAGCGTTGAGCAGGGAGTTGAAGGCGGCCGGGGGCAATATTTCCCACCTGGCGCGGCGGTTGGGGGTAAGCCGCAATACCCTTTACAAGCGGCTGCGTCAGGCGGAAGGCTGACGGCTGTTCGCGAAGACGTCAGTCCGGACACCCTAAAAAACCCTTCACTGCAGCCATTGACCGTACCGACTAGACTGTGACGAAATGTTTCAGACTTCCCCTCTTCCTGATCCTCACAGGGTACGTTCTTTGACCAACATCTGTTCTACCGGCCTTGATATCGGCTTCGCCTCGCTGGATTACCTGCAAATCGGTTTCCTCGGCATCATTCAAGGCATCACCGAATTGCTGCCCGTTTCCTCTACCGCCCACATGCGCATCGTCCCGGCCCTGCTCGGCTGGCCGGATCCCGGCTCGGCGTTTTCCGCGGCCATGCAACTGGCCGCACTGGCGGCGGTGGTCAGTTATTTCTGGCGCGACGTGAGACAAGTCGCGACCGGCAGTCTGGAGGCCGTGCGACAACGGGACTTCAACAATCAATGGTTCATTCTCGCGGTGGCCATCGTACTGGCGACCCTCCCCATCGGTATTGCCGGCATCGCCTTGTCCTCGACGCTCAATGCCTGCAACTCGCCATTGCGCGGCTTGATGGTGATCGGGGTTTCCTGCGTGGTGATGGCGGTGCTGCTGGCCATCGCCGAACTCACCTGTCGTCATCGCCGCACCGTCGGCGAAATGCGTCTGCGCGATGCGCTGATCGTCGGTATTGCACAGATCGGGGCGCTGATTCCCGGGGTTTCGCGTTCGGGTTCAACCCTGACGGCGGCGCTTTTCCTCAATTTCAAACGGGAAGAAGCAGCACGTTTCTCCTTTCTCCTCGGGTTGCCGGCCATCGCGCTGGCGGGGTTGAAGGAGTTGTGGGTGTTGTTCCATGCGCAGCTGCCGGCACCAGTCTGGGCGCACCTGATTTTCGGGCTGGTGATTGCCAGTATCTCGGCGTTTTTCGCGATCTGGGGCCTGATGCGTTTTCTGGAGAAGTTCTCCACCTGGCCTTTCGTGATTTACCGCGCGCTGCTCGGAGTCTTCCTGATCGTGGCGGTCAGCAAAGGTCTGTTGAGCTAAGACCTGCCGCAAAAGACAAAACCCGCCTGGTGCGGGTTTTGTTTTTTTTGCTTTCGTACAACGCATGTCAGGGGCAGGTCGGTTCAACACTGGTGGTTGACACGGCACCCAATGTACGCAACCCGAGCAACACCACTATCAGCATCCCCAGCCCGGCGAGAACGGCTACGCCAAAACCTGCACGAGCGCCATAAGCATCAACAATCAGACCTGAGAGCAAACCTCCCAGGGCGACGCCAATGCTGATGCCGGTGGCCATCCATGTCAGCCCTTCGGTGATCCTCGACGGTGGGAGGATGATCGTCCCCAGTTTCATGACCACGACCATCGTTGGCGCGAACGACAGGCCGGCGATAAACAGCATCGCCGAGAGGACATAAACGTCAGGAGCGAACAAAGGCAATACGCCTGTGATTGCCGTGACCAATATCCCGACGAAGAACTGCTTTTCTATCGGCAGGGAAACCCTCAACGCACCAAACGTCAGGCCCGCCACCAGCGAACCAAACGCATAGGCGGCCAGGATGAAGGTCGCAGAGGCAGGCCAGCCTTGCGCATTGGCGAAGGCGACAACGGCGACATCGATCGAGCCTCCGATTGCGCCCATCGCCAACAGCGCCAGCACGATGGTGGAAACACCGGGAATCAGCAAGGTTGAACCCGTATGCCTCGTATGGCCCACAACTACCTTGGGCTCGGTCTGACGCTGCAGGAGAAACGCCGTCACCCCGACGGCCAGCAGCCCGACCGCGACCAGCGGCCCGGCCTCGGCAAAAAGGCTCACGCTCAAACCGATCGCCAAGGGTGGGCCGATGATGTAAGCAAGTTCGGTCAACACCGAATCCACAGAGAACGCTGTGTGCAGCTGCGGCTTGCCCCGGAACAATTGTGTCCAGCGTGCCCGGATCATCGACGGCATGCTTGGCATCGTGCCCGCCAATCCGGCCAGAATAAAAAACAACGTCGCCGGCGCGCTCATATGGACGACGAAGATCAGGGCCAGCAACATGCCGATGCTGAAAGTCGTCACGACAGGCAGCACGCGGCTCTGACCACGCTGATCGACGAGTTTCGAGATGTACGGGCCGATCAGTGCATTGGCGAGGGTAAACGTACCGGCGACTGCGCCGGCCAGCCAGTAGACACCGGTTTGCTCCACCAACATGGTAATGATGCCAATGCCGATCATCGCCTGCGGCAATCGCGCAATAGCGCTCGCGAGCATCAACCCCGTTGCGCCTGGGGTTGTCAGGAGTTCGCGATAGTGGTTTGTCATGATTTCTCCATTCCATGAGCGTCGCCGACCAACATCCCGCTACAAGGGCTGCAGCCCATGTCGGCCTCGTCAGACATCAAGACCTACGCGCAGAGCAAAAGCAACTAGCGCCTGAACAGCGGAAAAACAAAAACCCGCACAAGGCGGGTTTTGTTTGTAGCAATCACGGCAATCAGTCAGCCAGACGCCAGGTCGTGCCGCCCTTGCCGTCTTCCAGCACCACGCCCATGGCGGTGAGCTGGTCGCGGATGCGGTCGGACTCGGCCCAGTCCTTGCCGGCACGTGCCGCCAGACGCGCCGCGATCAGCGCCTCGACTTCGGCGGCATCGACACGCCCTTCGGCGCCGGCCTGCAGGAAGTCATCGGCTTCGAGCTGCAACACACCCAGTACGCTGGCCAGTTCTTTCAGGCGCGCCGCCAGACCGGCCGCTGCGTCGAGATCGCTCTCGCGCAGACGGTTGATCTCACGCACCATCTCGAACAGCACCGCGCAGGCTTCCGGCGTGCCGAAGTCGTCGTTCATCACCGTGGTGAAACGCTCGACGAAGGCTTCGCCACCGGCCGGAGCAACGTTCGGCAGGCCTTTCAACGCGTGGTAGAAACGCTCCAGGGCGCCCTTGGCGTCCTTGAGGTTGTCTTCCGAGTAGTTGATCGCGCTGCGGTAGTGGCTCGACACCAGCAGGTAACGCACGACTTCCGGGTGGTATTTGTCGAGCACGTCGCGAATGGTGAAGAAGTTGTTCAAGGACTTGGACATCTTCTCGCCATTGATACGGATCATGCCGCAGTGCATCCACGCGTTGGCGTAGGTCTTGCCGGTCGCCGCTTCGCTCTGGGCGATTTCGTTTTCGTGGTGCGGGAACTCCAGATCGCTGCCGCCGCCATGAATGTCGAACGTCTCACCGAGGCAGCAGGTGGACATCACCGAGCACTCGATGTGCCAGCCCGGACGCCCGGGGCCCCATGGCGATTCCCAGCTCGGCTCGCCCGGCTTGACGCCTTTCCACAGCACGAAGTCCAGCGGATCTTCCTTGGCTTCGTCGACCTCGATCCGCGCACCGATGCGCAGGTCTTCGACCTTCTTGCGCGACAGCTTGCCGTAGCCCATGAACTTGCCGACGCGGTAGTACACGTCGCCATTGCCCGGGGCGTAGGCGTAACCCTTGTCGATCAGGGTCTGGATCATCGCATGCATGCCCGGAATGTGATCCGTGGCGCGCGGCTCCATGTCCGGCTTCTTGATATTCAGGCGCGCTTCGTCTTCGTGCATCGCGGCGATCATGCGCTCGGTCAACGCTTCGAACGACTCGCCGTTCTCGTTGGCCCGGTTGATGATCTTGTCGTCGATGTCGGTGATGTTGCGCACGTAGGTCAGGTCATACCCGCTGAACCGCAACCAGCGGGTCACCAGGTCGAATGCGACCATGCTGCGGCCATGGCCCAGGTGGCAGTAGTCGTATACGGTCATCCCGCAGACGTACATGCGCACCTTGTTGCCATCCAGCGGCTTGAAGACTTCTTTGCTCTTGGTGAGCGTGTTGTAGATCGTCAGCACTTTAATTTCCTTGACGCAGAATCACTGGCCCCACGAATCACGCAGGGTCACGGTACGGTTGAATACCGGCTGGCCTGGTTTCGAGTCCTTGAGATCCGCGACGAAGTAACCTTCGCGCTCGAACTGGAAACGGTCTTCCGGCTGTGCATTGCCCAGCGAGGGTTCGGCACGACAACCGGTCAGCACTTGCAGTGAGTCAGGGTTGATGTTGTCCAGGAAACTGGCGCTGTCTTCGGCCTTCTCCGGGTTCGGAGAGCGGAACAGGCGATCGTACAGACGCACTTCGCACTCGACGCTGGCAGCGGCCGGCACCCAGTGGATCACACCTTTGACCTTGCGGCCTTCAGGGTTCTTGCCCAGGGTGTCCGGATCGTACGAGCAACGCAGTTCGACGATGTTGCCGTCGGCGTCCTTGATCGCTTCGTCGGCACGGATCACGTAGCTGCCGCGCAGACGCACTTCGCCGTTCGGCTCCAGACGCTTGTAGCCCTTTGGCGGCTCTTCCATGAAGTCATCGCGGTCGATGTAGATTTCACGGGCGAACGGCAGCTTGCGCACACCGAGTTCCTCTTTCTGCGGATGACGCGGCAGTTCGAGGTTTTCGACCTGATCTTCAGGGTAGTTGGTGATCACGACTTTCAGCGGGCGCAGCACGCACATGGCGCGCGGGGCGTTCGCGTCCAGGTCCTGACGGATGCTGAATTCGAGCATGCCGAAGTCGACCACGCCGTCGGAACGGTTGGTGCCGATCATTTCGCAGAAGTTGCGGATCGATGCCGGCGTGTAGCCCCGGCGACGGAAGCCCGACAACGTGGACATGCGCGGATCGTCCCAGCCGTTGACGTGTTTCTCGTCAACCAGTTGCTTGAGCTTGCGCTTGCTGGTGATGGTGTAGTTGAGGTTCAGACGGCTGAACTCGTACTGGCGCGGGTGCGCCGGCACCGGCAGTGCGTCGAGGAACCACTCGTACAGCGGACGATGGCTTTCGAACTCCAGGGTGCAGATCGAGTGGGTGATGCCTTCGATGGCGTCCGACTGACCGTGGGTGAAGTCGTAGTTCGGGTAGATGCACCACTTGTCACCGGTCTGATGGTGATGGGCGTGGCGGATGCGATACATGATCGGGTCGCGCAGGTTCATGTTCGGCGAGGCCATGTCGATCTTGGCGCGCAGCACGCGGGCGCCGTCCGGGAACTCGCCGGCGCGCATGCGGGCGAACAAGTCCAGGTTCTCTTCCACCGAACGGTCGCGGAACGGGCTGTTCTTGCCCGGCTCGGTCAGGCTGCCGCGGTATTCCCTGGCCTGTTCAGGCGTCAGGTCGTCGACGTAGGCCTTGCCGGCCTTGATCAGCTCGACAGCCCAGTCGTGCAGCTGATCGAAGTATTGCGAGGCGTAGCGCACTTCGCCGGACCACTCGAAGCCCAGCCATTTGACGTCACGTTCGATGGCGTCGATGTATTCCTGGTCTTCCTTGGCCGGGTTGGTGTCGTCGAAACGCAGGTGCGTGACGCCGCCGAACTCCTGGGCCAGGCCGAAGTTCACGCAGATCGACTTGGCATGGCCGATGTGCAGGTAGCCGTTGGGCTCAGGCGGGAAACGGGTGACGATCTGGGTGTGCTTGCCCGAGTCCAGGTCTGCCTGGATGATCGGCCGCAGGAAATTGACCGGCACGGCAGGGCCGGACTTGGCATTCGAGGTAGGGTCGACAGTGGGCTTGCTCATAGGATCCTTGACTTACATGTGCGCGGCCGCAAAGGGGGCCAGACAAAACAAAGCCGCTATCATAGCCGATGCTGTCAAGGGGCTGACAGAGCAGGCCCTTATAAAGGCGTGCATTTAATCGCCGGCAATTGAAAAACTGCCTCGAAATTCGCGTCTGTCACGCTAAACTGCGCTCCTTGGCCGAAGCAGGCTGAACCGGTTGCGGGGCTTGAGGCTCCAAGACCACGGATTCCCAATAAAGAGTAATGACCATGACTCAAGTCAAACTGACCACCAACCACGGTGACATCGTCATCGAACTGAACGCTGAAAAAGCCCCGATCACCGTGGCCAACTTCATCGAATACGTCAAAGCCGGTCACTACGAAAACACCGTTTTCCACCGTGTCATCGGTAACTTCATGATCCAGGGCGGCGGTTTCGAGCCAGGCATGAAAGAAAAGAAAGACAAGCGTCCAAGCATCCAGAACGAAGCCGACAACGGTCTTTCCAACGACAAGTACACCATCGCCATGGCCCGCACCATGGAGCCGCATTCGGCTTCCGCGCAGTTCTTCATCAACGTGGCCGACAACACCTTCCTGAACCACAGCGGCAAGAACGTTCAAGGCTGGGGCTATGCAGTATTCGGCAAAGTGACCGCCGGTACTGAAGTCGTCGACAGCATCAAGAAAGTGGCAACCGGCTCCAAGGCTGGCCACCAGGACGTACCAAGCGAAGACGTGATCATCGAGAAAGCCGAGATCATCGAAGCGTGATATTGCTGATTTCAGACTTGCATCTGGAAGAGGAGCGCCCGGACATCACCCGGGCGTTTCTGGATTTGCTCGCCGGACGCGCCCGCTCGGCGAGTGCGTTGTACATCCTGGGCGATTTTTTCGAGGCATGGATCGGCGACGACGCCATGACCCCTTTCCAGCGTTCCATCTGCCAGGCCCTGCGCGAATTGAGCGACAGCGGCACGGCCATTTTTCTCATGCACGGCAATCGCGACTTTTTGCTCGGCAAGACTTTCTGCAAGGAGGCCGGCTGCACGCTGCTGAAAGACCCGAGTGTCGTGCAGCTCGCAGGCGAGCCGGTGCTGCTGATGCATGGCGACAGCCTCTGCACCCGCGACGAAGCCTACATGAAGCTGCGTCGCTACCTGCGCAACCCGATCACCCTGTTCATCCTGCGCCATCTGCCCTTGAGCACCCGCCACAAACTGGCGCGCAAGCTGCGCAGCGAAAGCCGCGCACAGACGCGGATGAAAGCCAATGACATCGTCGATGTCACGCCGGAGGAAATTCCGCGGATCATGCAGGAGTACGGCGTGAAAACCCTGGTTCACGGGCACACCCACCGCCCGGCCATTCACAAGTTGCAGATCGGCGATCAGGCGGCGAAGCGTATTGTGTTGGGGGACTGGGATCGTCAGGGCTGGGCGTTGCAGGTGGACGAGAACGGGTTTGCGTTGGCGCCGTTTGATTTTGCCCCGCCGCCACAGCTGGCAGCACCCGCCAACTGACTGAGTACAGGTCCAATTGTGGGAGCGAGCCTGCTCGCGATCGCGGTATTACATTCAGCATTTCTGTTGACTGATTCATCGCTATCGCGAGCAGGCTCGCTCCCACATTTGATCGGATTGCCGACTCAGTGACCGCTGGCTGCCGGGCCTGCCTTGGCAGCAAACGGCGGCTTGGCCAGCCAAACAATCAAGATCAACCCCATGAACCCCCATCCCAGCAGCGTGAAGTAATCCACGGTGGATAGCATGTACGCCTGACTCGTCAGCACATGATCGAGCTGCGCATACGCCGGATTGCTCGCCCCGCCCAATTGATTCAGCGCCTCACGGGTTGCCGGCTCATAGGTGCTGATGCTTTCGCTCATGTAGGCATGATGCTGATCCGCCCGGCGAATCCAGATCCAGGTGGTCAGCGACGCTGCAAAGCTGCCGCCCAGTGTCCGCAGGAATGTCGCCAGACCGGCGCCGTCGGCAATCTGGCTCGGCGGCAGGTCGGACATCAGGATGCTCAGGGTCGGCATGAAGAACAGCGCCACGCCGATCCCCATGAACAGCTGCACCAGCGCAATGTGCTGAAAATCCACTTCGTTGGTGAATTCGGCACGCATGAAGCAGCTCAGACCGATCGCCAGGAACGCCAGCCCGGCCAGCAGTCGCAAGTCGAACTTGTGCGCATACTTGCCGACAAAAGGCGACAGCAACACCGGCAGAATTCCGATCGGCGCCACCGCCAGACCGGCCCAGGTCGCGGTGTAACCCATCTGGGTCTGCAACCACTGCGGCAGGATCAGGTTGATGCCGAAGAACCCGGCGTAACCCAACACCAGCACCAGCGTGCCGATGCGGAAGTTGCGGTGGGCGAACAGGCGCAGATTGACCACCGGATGCCGGTCGGTCATTTCCCAGATCACGAACACCGCCAGCGCAATCACCGAAATCGCCGCGCCGATGATGATGAAGTCGGATTCGAACCAGTCCAGGTCATTGCCCTTGTCGAGAATCACCTGCAAGGCCCCCACGCCGATGATGAGCGTGATCAACCCGACGTAATCCATCGGTTGACGGCTGGTGACCACCGGGCGTTTGGCCAGTTGCGAACGCACCACCATCACCGCGAATACGCCAATCGGCACGTTGATGAAGAAGATCCACGGCCAGCTGTAACTGTCGGTGATCCAGCCGCCGAGAATCGGGCCGGCAATCGGCGCCACCACCGTGACCATCGCCAGTAACGCCAGGGCCATGCCGCGCCTGGCGGGCGGGTACACCGCGATCAACAGCGTCTGGGTCATCGGGTACAGCGGCCCGGCCACCAGCCCTTGCAGCACGCGGAAACCGATCAGCTCTGGCATCGAGGTGGAAATACCGCAGAGAAAAGAGGCCAGCACAAACAGCATGGTGGCCCAGAGAAACAGCTTCACCTCGCCGAAACGCCGGCTCAGCCAGCCGGTGAGCGGCAGCGCGATGGCGTTGCTCACGGCGAACGAGGTAATGACCCAGGTGCCCTGCTCCGAACTCACGCCGAGGTTGCCGGAAATGGTCGGCAGCGCCACGTTGGCGATGGTGGTGTCGAGCACTTGCATGAAGGTCGCCAGCGACAGGCCGATGGTGCTGAGCAACAGGCTGGGTGGCGAAAAAGAAGCGTTATTGCTCATCGCGAATCCTATGGAGCCGGGTTGGCGGCGTGTCTGTTACAGACACAGCTGCCCTTTGTGGGAGCGAGCCTGCTCGCGAAAGCGGTGTGTCAGACAACGTCTATGTTGAATGTCAGGCAGCTTCGCAAGCTGGCTCGCTCCCACAGAGGAAGGAAATCAGCGTTGCGCGGTCTTGCTGACCACGGCGCTGTTGTCGTGGATCAGTTGCGTGATCATCGCGTCGGCTTCGCTCAATTGACGGTCGTAGACGCTGGTGCTGAACGAGGCCTGTTGCGGCGGTTGCTGGGCCAGTACCGGACCGCTCTGGTCATGCAGATTGACCTCGACGTTGGTCGACAGACCGACGCGCAGCGGATGCTTGGCCAGTTCTTCGGCGTTGATGTGAATCCGCACCGGGACACGCTGCACGATCTTGATCCAGTTGCCGGTGGCGTTCTGCGCCGGCAACAAGGCGAACGCGCTGCCGGTGCCGGCACCGAGGCTGTCAACGGTGCCGCTGAACTTCACGTCGCTGCCGTAGATGTCGGATTCGATGTCCACCGGTTGACCGATGCGCATGTCGCGCAATTGAGTTTCCTTGAAGTTGGCGTCGATCCACAGTTGATCCAGCGGGATCACCGCCATCAGCGCGGTACCCGGCTGCACACGCTGACCGAGCTGCACGGTGCGCTTGGCGACGTAACCGGTGACCGGCGCGATCAGCGTGCTGCGAGCGTTGTTCAGGTAGGCCTGACGCAACTCTGCGGCGGCGGCCATCACGTCCGGGTGCGACGACACCACGGTATCGTCGACCAGCGCGCTGGTGGTTTTCAGTTGCTGTTTTGCATTGGCCAGGGCGTTTTGCGCCGAGGTCAGGTCATCGCGAGCGTGGGACAGTTCTTCCTGGGAAATGGCCCCGCCGGCGGCGAGATTCTTCCGCCGGTTGAAGTTGTCTTGGGCTTTCTGCACTTCGGCCTGCTGCGCATTGACCTGGGCCTTCATGCCATCGACGTTGCTGTACAGGCCGCGCACCTGACGCACGGTGCGCGCCAGCTTCGCCTGTGCACTTTGCAGTCCGACCTGGGCGTCGTTCGGGTCGAAATTGATCAACACCTGGCCTTCGTGAACCAGATCGCCATCATCGGCGCCGATGCTGACCACGGTGCCGGTCACCAGCGGCGTGATTTCCACCACATTGCCGTTGACGTAGGCGTCGTCGGTGCTTTCGCTCCAGCGGCCGATGAATTCGTGATACGCCCAGACGCCGGCGCCGGTGAGCGCAACCACAAGGGCCAGCACCAGCAGCATCACTTTGCGCTTGCGCGGATTGCCGGTGTCGGGGGCGTTGTCTTGAGCTTGAGTGTTTTCGGCAGTGGCCATGACAAATACCTTGAATTAGTTGTGCGCGATGGCTGGGCTGGCGTTGCCGGCGGTCAGGATTTGCCCCTGAAAGCCGCCACCCAGTGCTTGCATCAGTTGAATCGACAGGTCGATCTGCTCGGCATTCAAGGTCGCCAGCTGACGCTGGGCCTGCAGCAATTGCTGCTCGATGCTGAGCACGTCCAGGTAGTTGCCGATGCCGGAACCGTAACGCTGGACCACGGTGTTGTAAGAATCCTGAGCAATATCGGTCGCGTGCTGCTGGGCGCCGATCTGCCGGCCGATGTCACGCAACTGGTTGATCGTGTCACCGACATCGCCCAAGGCTTTCACCAGACTTTTGTTGTACTGCGCCACGGCCAGGTCGTAATCGGCATCCCGGGCATCGAGGTTGGCGCGCAACCGGCCCCCGTCGAAGATCGGCAACGAAACAGTCGGGGCAATGTTGAAGAAGCGACTGGCGGAGCCGAACATTGCGTCACCCAATAACGATTCGGCACCGGCGGAGGCCGACAGGTTCAAGTTGGGATAGAAGCGGGTTTTGGCCGAGTCGATGTCCTTGCTCGCAGCCTCGACACGCCAGCGCGCGGCGACCAGATCCGGGCGACGACCCAGCAGTTCGGCGGGCAAAACCGATGGCAACGCCACAGCACTGGCCTGCAAGACTTTCGGCCGGGCGATCTCGTTGCCGCGATCCGGGCCTTTGCCGAGCAATACCGCCAGAGCGATTTTCGCGCTGTTCAGGCGCTTTTCGGCGTCGATCAGGCTGGCTTCGGCGCTGGCCTCCAGGCTTTGGGTCTGCTGGAACTGGTACTGGCTGTCGATTCCGGCGCCCAGACGACGTTGGCTCAGGTCGAGCATCTGCTGAGTGCGCTTGAGGTCTTCGCTGGCCAGGTCATAAACGATGTGCGCCTCACCCAGATCGCTGTAGGCCCGGGCCACGTCGGCGGCCAGGGTCAGTTGCGCGGCCTGACGGTCGACTTCAGCGGCACGTGCCTGGCCGAGCGCAGCTTCCCAGGCGTCACGCTGACCGCCCCACAGGTCGAAGTTGTAATTGAAACCGGCACTGATGTTGCGCGTGGTGGCGTAGGCATCGCCCTGCCCTCGCGGGTCCTGATCCTTGGCCAGACGCGAACGGCTGATGCCTGCGCTGGCGTCGAGGGTCGGATAGCGCTCGGCATCGGCGGCATAGGCCGCGGCGCTGGCCTGATGAGCGCGCGCTTCGGCGATCTGCATGTCCGGGCTGTCTTTCAGGGCCTCGCGGATCAGGCCGTCGAGCTGCGGATCGCCGAGGCTGGTCCACCAGTCGCTTTTCGGCCACGCGGCCTGGGACAGGCTGACGCCGTTGAGCGATTGCCCGGCCTTGAGGGTTTTCGCATCGAGGCTGGCACCCTGGGTATCGAGGCCACTGTAGTTGGCGCAACCGGCGAGGATCATCGTCGACAGCACCAGTGTCAGGCTGCTGCGCAAGGTTTTACCGCTCATTGTGTTCACCTAGCCGCTGGATGGTGATCGGGTCACCGGCCGCCAGCAAAATTTTCTTGAGGATGTATTCCAGGGTTTTCAACTCGTCCGTAGTGACGGCGCCAGCCAGTTCATTCATGGCGTCGGCGCCGATGTATGGCAGGCGATCGGCCAGTTGCTGGCCCTGCTCGGTGAGTTTGAGTTGCACCTGACGGCGATCGCCTTCGCTGCGTTGGCGAACCAGAAAACCTTTCTGCTCCAGACGGTCGAGCATGCGAGTCATCGAACCGCTGTCCAGCGACAGGTGCCGGCACAGCTCGGCCGGGGTGTCGACGCCGAACTGGGCCATGATGATCAACACCTTGAACTGCGCGGCGGTGATGCCGTGGGGTTCCATGTGGGTGTCGATGATCCTGTCCTTGAGCAAGGCGGCACGGCCGAGCAACAGGCCGAGGTGACAATGCTTGAATTCATCCGGGGTGAAATGCTTCATGTACGCACCTAATAACTGCCTAGGCAGTGAATGTATGTCGAGATGTTACTGCCTAGGCAGCGAATGTCAACGTAATAGTTAGGTTGCTTTGTAATTAGTTGACCAGCGGACTGGGGTTTTCGGGCGGGATGTCCTCACGAGCGAATCCCTCGGGACATGCGCCAACCCAAAAAATGGCCACGGCACCGGGATCGGACGTGCTCGCATAGAAGTAAGACAGCGTGGGCGCCAGCGCGCGGCTGAACGTTTTGAGCAAAGAGGGCAAGTCAGCTTTCTAGGAATCGCCTGATGTCCATCGGCAGGCACCGCGCTTAAGTTACGGCGCCCTTTGGCCGACACGTAAAGCCCTCTTCATGAAGCATTTAAAACTTCAGAGCTTCCTGTTCCCCCTGGTCTCAACAATGATGCTGGCATGCGTCTCGCAAGCCATGGCCGGCAGCTGCACAGTCGTCGATTCGACCACCGAAACCCTTAACTTCGGCGCCAGCCTGGCCAACACCAGTCTGACGATTCCTGCTGACACGCCTAATGGAACGGTGGTCTATCAAGACACCCTGCAAGGGTCCGCCCACACCTGGGAGTGCGCGCAGGCATCGCAATATGGCGTACTGCTGGATTCCAGACTGGGCAACGTCTCCGGCAAAGTAACGACGTTCCCCTTAGGCAAATCCGGACTGTCGTACCGCATCTGGATAGGGGCATTGGATCGATACGAGTCGTCGTTGAGCACCATCAATGCGACCCCCGCTGGTGCGAATTATGGCTTCAACGCCGGCAGTATCCGCCTGGAGATCATCAAGAGCGGCGAGCTGGCTTCGCAGGTCAAGGTCGATGCAGGCGCCCTGGGCACCCTGCAAGACGATGATCTTGTCCTGATAAGATTCAATCTGAGCAACCCCATCGTACTGAATGCCGCCTCGTGCCAGACCCCGTCCGTACCGGTGGCCATGGGTGATGACTATCAACTCCATGAGTTTCGCGAGGCTGGCGCCACCCCTCGCAAGGTGCGGTTCAACATTGGCTTGAATCAGTGCCGGACCGGCATCAAGAAAGTCACTTACTCGCTCAAGGCCAACACCCCGGTCATCGACGCCGCAAAAGGCATCGTCACGCTCAACGACAGCTCCACCGCGAAAGACGTCGGCCTGCAGTTGTTCAATGATGCCGGGCAACCGATCGGACTGGACACGACCTACCCGTTCGATGCGTTCACGACCACCGGCACCGACTTCAAGATTCCCTTGTCGGCATCGTATTACCGTCTGACGACAGAGGAACTCAAGGCCGGCAGCGCCAACACCGAAGTCACCTTCATCGTGAACTACCTGTAACCAATCTAAGGATCGTCTGATTTTCCCGGTATCCGACCGTCCCTACAGTGCCGGGATGAGATTAAAGAACTACCTCCATCAGATCAGCCCCGTCCTGTCCACGCCCCATGCCGCGCGCCGCCTGCTGCGCATTTTTGCCTTCGTACTGCTGGTGGGCATACTCGGCGGCGCATACAGCTTCCTGCTGTTTACCTTCAACAATGAAATCTCACAGCGGCGCAGCTACATGAGCAGCGCCATCGCCGAGGCGCACACTTTTTTCACCACTCGCGAAGCACTGCTCAGAAGCCTGAGCCTGTCGGCGACGCGCAAAGTCGAAATAGAGGCTCCGGTCTCCGATGAAGAAATACGCCTGCTGCTGGGGCAAGCACCGGGCCCGCAATGGAGTATCTGGCTGACCCGGCGCATGCGCGATTACCTCACGGCCCGACAATTGAACCTGATCTACGTCAGCAGCGATTCCCGGGCCCAAGTGTTACGCCTGCACAACGCAACGCCGATGGTCGGTGACGTTTCTCAGGCCATGCTGGATCAACTGCAAGCCCTCAAATATCAAAACACCGGCGCCCTGCAAGAACTCTGGCTGACCCATGCCGTTGACGGGCATTCGCAGTTGTACATTTTCATTCGGCTGGACGAACGCGACATCGACTCCGGCTGGCTCGGCCTGGAAATGGACGACCGCGAAGTCTCCAGTGCCTTGAGTGACCACAGTGCAGGCGAGTTCACTATGTTCAACGCGCAGGGCATGCCGCTCTTCAGCAACAGCCTTAAACCGCCGCCGGGACAGGATCTGCCGCTTCTGCGGCAGCAGGACTTTTTCGGTTTTGTCGGAAACGGCTGGTGGCCCGAGCAACTGGTGCTGCGCAAACAATTGAAGTCATCGGACTGGCAGCTCACCTACTCCATCGATTTGCTGGCGGTGCTGTCGGCATTGTGGCCACAAATGCTGGGGGCGCTGCTGTTCTGCCTGCTGAGTAGCGGCCTGGTGTGCGGGTTGACCCGACGTCTGGAATACCGCTTCATCAACCCGGCGATTCATCGGATCCAGGCACTGGTGGAGAGCGAGTTGTTCAGTCGCGACGTGATCCAGACCGCCCCGGTGGCGCTCTGCGTACTGCGACGCACCGATGGCCAGGTGGTGCTGGAAAACACTCTCGCCCGCCAATGGCTGGGCGAGTGCCGCGCGCAACTGGGCGCCGGCTGGATCCGCGAGGCTTTCGACGCTACCGAGCCGCGCCTGACGGATGACTTCGAGACCACAGACGGCCGCCACCTTTACCTGAGTTGTGCGCCCACCCGCTACAAAGGCGAGGACGTATTGCTGTGTGCGTTCAGCGACATCAGTGCGCGACGACAAATCGAAGCGGCACTGGAGCAAGCCCGCCAATCGGCAGACGCCGCCAATGAAGCCAAGACCTTGTTCCTAGCGACCATGAGCCACGAAATCCGCACACCGCTTTACGGCGTGCTCGGCACGCTGGAATTGCTTGCCCGAACACAACTGGATAGCCGACAGAAAAGTTACCTGCAAGCCATCGAGGGCTCGTCCGCCACGCTGCTGCAACTGATCTGCGACGTGCTGGATGTGTCGAAGATCGAGGCCGGACAATTGGCCCTGGAGTTGAGCGAGTTCTGCCCCACGACACTGGCGCAAGAGGTCGTGCAAGGTTACGCGGCAGCGGCGCAGAGCAAAGGCTTGCAACTGTATGCCTGCCTCGACCCGCAACTGCCGGATTGTTTGAGGGGGGATGCCAGCCGCGTGCGGCAGATCCTCAACAATCTGCTGAACAACGCGGTCAAGTTCACCGACTCCGGCCGTGTGGTGCTAAGGGTCAAACTGCTTCGTCGCGAAGGCGAGCGCGTGTGCCTGCAATGGCAAGTCTCGGACACCGGAAAAGGCATCGCTCATGACGATCAGGCCTTCATTTTCGAACCGTTTTACCAGACCGAGGGCAACACCAACGTGGTGGCCGGCACCGGCCTGGGCCTGCCCATTTGCCAACGGTTGACGCACTTGATGAATGGCACCCTGCGCATGGTCAGCGAGCCCGGGCTGGGCAGCAGTTTTTCCCTGAGCGTGCCGCTGGAGCAGCGGCCCTGCAATGCACCACCTGCAGCCTTGCCGGCGTTGGCGCCGGATACGGTTTATGTAGTCTCGCCCATCCGCGAACTGGCCGATAGCATCAGCGGCTGGCTACGCCGCTGGGGTGCCCGACCGCAGATCGGCGCACCTGACGCCCTGGAACCTGACACGACGGCTGTGTTGCTGGAACTCTATCCCACGCCCTGCGAACAACGTTCCAGACCAGCATGGCAAGGGCCGCGAGTACTGGCCAGCGGCGACGCTGCCCACGAGCCACCGTTCAACGGTGATGGCTGGAAGGTCAACCTGAACGATCTGGCCGCGATCCAGCGCGCGGTTCGCCTGGCCCAGGGCGGCCCGGTTGCGCAGCGCACGGAACCACGCGAACCCTACGCTGTGCGGCCATTGCGCCTGCATATTCTGGTGGCAGAAGACAACGTCATCAACCAGCTGATCCTGCGCGATCAGCTAGAGGAACTGGGCTGCAAAGTGACGTTATCCGGCGATGGCGAGGAAGCGTTGTCGCTCTGGCGCGAGCGCGCGTTCGACATCGTTCTGACCGACGTCAACATGCCCCGACTCAACGGCTACGAACTGGCCATGGCCCTGCGCCGCCAAGGCGGTACCACCCCGATCATCGGCGCCACCGCCAACGCGATGCGCGGTGAAGACGCCTTGTGCCTGGCCGCCGGCATGAATCACTGCCTGGTCAAACCATTTACGCTACGAGCCTTGTTCGCTGTCCTGGCTCCCTACGCACGAGTTGCTCATGAAGCCCTGTAGCATTTTGATTGTCGAAGACCACCCCTTCCAGCACCTGTACTTGCAGAACCTGTTCAACGAACTGGGTGAGTTCGACGTCGTGTGTGCCAGGGACGGCGAAGCCGCACTGGCCTGCCTGAAAAAACGCGACTTCGACCTGGTACTCACCGACCTGCTGATGCCAGGCATGGACGGCGTGCAGTTCATTCAGGGCCTTGCCGCACAACGTTCGCGTCCCGCGCTGGCCATCATGAGTGCAGCCTCACGCCGTATGTTGATGGGTGCCAGCCTGGTGGCGAGCAACCTGCAAGTGAAGGTGATCGGGCTGATTTCCAAGCCGGTGAGCACGGCCGCACTGCGCTGCCTGATCGATCAATTGCAGGCACTGCGCCAGTCGGCGCCGACCGAGAACCGCGAAGGCATCGACCGTCAGAGTATTCTGCAGGCGCTGGACAACGGCGAACTGCAAGCCTGGTTCCAGCCCAAGAAAGCCCTGAACAATGGCCGGATCGTGGCCGCCGAAGCACTGGTGCGCTGGATTCATCCCGAGCACGGCACGTTGCTGCCCGGCGCATTCCTGCCGGCGCTGATCGCCTGCGGCCTGGAAGAACAATTGCTGTGGCGGGTGCTGGAGCAAGCGATTGCCGCCCAAATCGTCTGGCGCCAGCAGGGCTATGACATACCGGTTTCGATCAACCTGCCCACGCACTTGCTCAACAGCCACGACCTGCCCGACCGCATCCTTGCGTTCGTGCTGGCCCATCAAGGATTACCGGCACGTATCTGCTTCGAGTTGATGGAATGCTCGGTGCCCGATGACATCAGCAACTTCTACGCCGGTGCCTGCCGTTTGCGGATCAAAGGGTTCGAGCTGTCCCAGGACGATTTCGGCAAGGGCTACAGCTCCTACATGAACCTGGTGTCGGCCCCCTTCACCGAATTGAAGATCGACCGTGCGCTGGTGCAGGGCTGCAATGCCAACGAGGAACTGGCCCAGGCCCTGACCAGCATTGTCAGCCTGGGGCGGCAGTTGGGACTGACCGTGGTGGCGGAAGGTGTGGAAACCGCGCAAGAGCTTGCTCTGTTGCGTAAAATCGACTGCACTCAGGTTCAGGGTTTCCTGATCTCTCACGCCGTGTCTTCGGATCAGTTCCAGCAATTGCTGACCCATGACGGGCCGGCAAACGTTTATTGACCCGCAGGCCGGTGTTGACGAACGTCACTTGCTATCGAGGTCACCGTGTCCAAAGACTTTCCCATCACTGCAATCCAGGCACGCTGATGCCGCATCCCGACGCCGTCCTGGAAAAACTCGCCAGCAGTTCATCGCGCCTGAACAAGGGCCTGCTGGTGCTGACCGCCCTCGTATTACTGTTGCTCGGCATCAGCTACGTGGGGGTCATGCGCATGATCGAAGAACGGCGCGATACCTTGCAGTTTCATTTTGCCGCGCTGATGGAGAATGTCCGCGAACAGGAAGTGTTCCTGCGCGATATCGTCCGTGAAAGCACCAAGGGCGAGCGGCTGCCCTCAAGCACGCTGCCGCCTCCCGTACAAAAGGTCCTGCCCGAAGAAGGGCCGAACACTTATGAAGGCCGCGGCCTGCCGTTTTCGCTCCCCTACAGCCTGAAGATCAATCCGGACAAAATCGCCCCCGATCAATACCCCGCAATCTTCACGATCGGCACTCACCTGGCCGCCTACTACAGCGCGTTCTGGTCGGCGTCACACTATCAGTCGCCCCAGGTCGTCCTGGTCAATGGTCCCGACAACTTTGATGTGGTCGTGCCCGCCGCCGGACGTCTGCGCGGGGCGAGCCCGATGCAGATCGATGAATTGGTTCAGGCGACGACCCAGGTGAACAAACGCATGCGCGCGCACAACTCGCCGCCACGCGACCTTCAGGTGCACTGGGAACCCTATTCATCCGCCCGCGACAACAAGACCGCCCCCACCCTGATGGCCTACGTGAGCATCAACCTGGCCGGGAACACGCGGACCATCGAGGGCGCCGATACCTGGGTGATAGTGGCCTCGCTGCTGAACCTGTCTCAGGTCAATAACATCGAACGGCTGATGAAGTGGGCAATCTACGACAACTTCACCTTGATCACGCCCGGCGGTGTAATCCTGACGGGCGCCCTGAAACCCGGCCAGACGCTGCATGAGGGGGTGAACTTCAATCGCGACGGTCTGGTGTTCAAACTGACCAGCCCCGGAGAGGCGAACTGGACGGCGATCTACGTCATCAGTGTGCAGAGTTTTCTTGATTACGCACTCTGGCCATTGCTGTGCCTGATCGCAATGGTCCTGGCGATCCTCGGCTGCAGTCGTGCCATCAATCGCTGGTACCGGACCCGGGTCATCCTGCCTGCACAGCGTGCACACGCCAGCATCGCCGAAAGCGAGGCGTTCAGCCGCACGGTGATCGATACGGCGCCGACCGGCCTGTGCGTGATCCGGCGTAGCGACCACCACGTGCTGCTGGAAAACCGGCGCGCCCAGCAATGGCATGACAACAGCCAGTTGATGAGTTTGCTCACATCGTGCAACGAGTCCGGCCACGCCGACATCGAAATCGACGGGCGCCATCTGCATGTTGCCTTCGTGCCCACCCGCTACCAGGGTCAGGACGCCTGGCTGTGTGCCTTGCATGACGTGACCCGGCATGTCGAGGACGCGCAGGCACTGGAAGAGGCGCGCCAGGCCGCCGACTCGGCGAATCAGGCCAAGAGCCGGTTCCTCGCCACCATGAGTCATGAGATCCGTACCCCCCTGTACGGCGTGCTGGGCACTCTGGAATTGCTTGACCTGACGCCGCTCACCCCGCGCCAGCAGGATTACTTGCACACCATCCAGCGCTCCTCCGCCACATTGTTCCAGCTGATCAGCGATGTACTGGATGTGTCGAAAATCGAAGCCGGGCAGATGACCCTGGAGCTTCAGGATTTCTGTCCCCTGGAACTGACCGAAGACACCGTGCGCGCCTACAGCGCCTTCGCCCGGTCCAAGGGTCTGCAACTCTATGCCTGCATCGACGCGACATTGCCGGACCGGGTGCGCGGTGACCCGCTGCGGATTCGCCAGATTCTCAACAACCTGCTGAGCAACGCGATCAAGTTCACCGACAACGGCCGCGTTGTCCTCAGGGCACGGGTGCTGGACAGCCTCGACGGTCGCGTCAACGTGCAGTGGCAGGTCAGCGATTCGGGGATGGGGATTTCCCAGGCGCAGCAACAGCAGTTGTTCGCCCCTTTCTATCAGGTCAACAACGCGACCGAACAGGCCGGTGCAGGTCTCGGTCTGGCGATTTGCAAATGGCTGTGCGAATTGATGGACGGGCAGTTGAACGTGGTCAGCGAACCCGGACTGGGCAGCAGCTTCACCCTGCAGCTCGGACTGGAGCGCGTACCCGGCGAGTTGCCCGACTGCCCCGTTTTCAGCCCTGGTACTCCCGCCGTTTATGTGCGCGCGCAAGTCACCGAGCTGGCACAACATCTGATTGGCTGGCTCAGCCGCTTTGGTCTCGAATGCCGCCTGGTGACGGACGAAACGTCAGCGCCATCGGCGCTGTTGGTGGAGTTTTCCTCCCTCCCCCACACCCCGCCCTGGCCCGGTCCCAGGATCATTGCCACACCGGACGGGCCCAACCCCTCGCAGCGACGCGGTACCGACCGAGAGGGCAACGCCGACGATGTCCGTGCGATCGCCTGGGCCATCTACATGGCCCGACACGGCGCCAGTACCGACAATCATCCCGTGCCGTCGGAAAAGAACCGGCGCTTGAACCTGCAGGTGCTGGTGGCGGAAGACAACGTGATCAACTCGGCCATCATCAAGGAGCAACTGGAGGTGCTGGGCTGCACGGTGACTGTCGCGGCCAATGGCGAACAGGCCCTGGCACAGTGGTCTCCCGGACGCTTCGACCTGGTGCTGACCGACGTCAACATGCCAATCATGAACGGTTACCAACTGGCGGCCGCGTTGCGCCAGCAGGACCCGGCATTGCCGATCATCGGTGTCACCGCCAACGCCCTGCGCGAAGAAGGCGAACGCTGCGCCGCCGTCGGCATGAATGCCTGGATGGTCAAGCCGCTCAACCTCGCGCACCTGCGCGAGCACCTTGAAAAACACTGCAAAATCGACCTGCCCGCGGCCATCGTCGCGCCGATACAGCTTTCCCCGAAAATGCGCGAACTGTTTGTCACGACCCTGCGCCAGGACGTATCCGCCACACTGGCGGCGCTGGATAACGCCGACGCCACGCGTGTAGCCCAGCAACTGCACAGTATGGCGGGCGCCCTGGGTGCGGCGCAGGTCGAAGCCATGGCCACGACATTTGTCGATCTGGAATGCCGTCTGAACGGCATGGAAGTGACCACCGCCCTGGACCTGGAGGTCCGCCAGAATCTGGCTCGACTGAAAGACTTACTGGATACCCTTGAATAATTTCACTCTGGAAAATCACCCATGGAAACCTTCAACGTTGTGATTGCCGATGACCATCCCATCGTACTGGTGGGGGTACGTGAGCTGGTGGAGCGTGACAGACGCTTTCGCGTGGTGGGCGAAGCCGTTTGCTCCAGCGAGCTGATCCATCTGCTCGACACCCGGCAGGTGGATCTGGTCGTCACCGACTTCAACATGCCCGGCGACTCAACCTATGGGGATGGTCTGAAACTGGTGGAATACCTGACGCGCCACTACCCTACCGTCCGGGTACTGGTGCTGACCATGATTTCCAACCCCCTGATCCTGACGCGCCTGCACGAACTCGGGGTGCTGGGCATCATCCAGAAAAACCAGCTGCATAACGAAATCGAAACGGCGCTCAAGGCCATCGCGCGGGGCAACCCGGTGCGTGGCTATGAACCTGCGCCGACCTCAGTGGTGGTCGACGGCGCAGACCTGGACGAACGTTTTACCCGGCTGTCGCCCAAAGAGCACGAAATACTGCGCCTGTTTGTTTCGGGACTGGGCGTCAGTGATATAGCACGAGGATTGAACAGAAGTGCGAAAACCATCAGCACCCAGAAGATATCGGCCATGCGCAAACTTGAGGTCAACAGCGATCAGGACTTGCTGGCTTATTGCATAGAACGCAATCTGTTCAACTAACAGGCAACTTCACAAAGCAATAAAAAAACTTCTAGGAATCGTCTGATACTCCATCAGAAGTGCACTGTATATCGTGTTGTTTCAACCCGCCAACATGGTAAACAACATGAAAAATCTGTCTCACGCACTTCTCGCCCTTTCAATCATGGCCGCTGCCGGTCACGCTCTCGCAGCAGACCCGACACCGACCAAGGCTGGCAGTGGCACCATCAACTTCACCGGCACCATCAACAACGATGCCTGCTCTGTCGATGGCGCCGGAACGAACAAAACCATTTCCGTCAACATGGGCGAAGTGTCGATCAAGGACATGGGTACCGCCACCGCACCTAAAGGCAACGGTACGCTGAGCGTCGAAAACTTCGACATGAAGATCAACTGCAACGCCGGCACCAAGGTCGCCATGATCTTCGAACCGACCAAGGGCGCAGGTTCGGGCATCGTTCCTGGCACCAAAGTACTGAAGCTGATCGACGGTCTGGGCGCCGCCAAGAACATCGGTATCGCCCTGCTCGACGCTAACGGTGCGTTGATCGACCTGAGCTCGCCGTCCACGGCGAAGATCGAAAACACCCTTCAAGACAGCAACACCACGCTGAAATTCTCGGCGGCCTACGTCACCACCGCTGATGTGGCGACAGCCGTTGCCGGTCGTGGCGACGCCACCCTGCCGTTCACGCTGCAATACGAATAATCCGCGCGAACACTCAAGTCCGGTGCAGGGCCGTTCGACCCTGCACCCTCATTCAATTGCGCGGTACCTCCCATGTTCTATCGTCACACACTGTCCATTTGCGCAGGCCTGCTGGGCCTGCTCATGGCCGACCAGGCCATGGCCGGCATTTCATTGAGCAGCACCCGTCTGGTCTTCGACGGTCAGCACAAGGAAGCCGGGATCACCGTGCGCAACAGCGGTGAAGATGTATTGATCCAGTCCTGGATCGACACCGATACCAGCGAAACCGCCGCTGTACCGTTTGCCGTCACCCCGCCACTGGTGCGCGTCAGCGGCAACGAACAGCAAATACTGCGGGTGATCTACGAAGGCACGGGCATGCCGACCGACCGGGAGTCGGTGGTATGGCTCAATGTTCAGGAGATCCCGCAGGCGGCGAAATCCCGCAACACGTTGCAACTGGCCGTGCGGCAACGCATCAAGGTGTTCTTCCGCCCGGCGGAACTGAAAAACAACGCCTATCTGGCACCGGGCGAACTGACCTGGCGCCTGGCCGAACGCGCCGGCAAAAGCCTTCTGGTGGTGAACAACCCTGGCCAGTATCACGTCTCGATTGCCGAGATAACGCTGCAATCCGGCGCTCTCAGCGAACGGCCCTTTGATTCGATGATGATTGCGCCAGGTGAACAAAAAGAGTTCAGCCTCAAACAACTGCATCACACAAGTACAGCCCGCCTGTTATTCAACAGCATTAATGACTATGGCGCACAAGACCGTTATGGCGCGCAACTCAACAACAGTGCCGAGACCCGAGCCAGTTTGAATAAAGAGTCCCCATAACTTACGTGCCGCTGTCACAGCCGCACTGTCACTGTATTTCTCTTCGCTCCGTTAGTTCGTATCGGAGGTGATATAGGGTTCCTGCATGTTTTTACTCAAGCGCGACGGATGGGCGCCGTTTTCGATTGCCCTGTTTTTCAGCAGCACCTGCCTGGCAGATGGTGATGAACAGTTCAATACATCGTTTCTGCAAGGCGCTCCGTCCTCTGTGGACCTGCAATCCCTGCTCGCCTCCAGTCGCGTGCTGCCCGGTATTTATCGGGTGGATCTCTACGGCAACGAAACCCTGGTCGGCCGTCGCGATATCGACTTCCGTCGCCACCCCGGCACGGGCAAGGTCGAGGCCTGTCTGACCCTGGAGATGGTGCAGCAGTTGGGGGTCGACCTCGGCAAATTGCAAGCTACCGGCAAACTGATCGGCGATGACCCGGATGCCTGTCTGGACCTGCCCGCCTTGATCGATCACGCCAGCGTGCGCTACGACGTGCCACGCCTGCGCCTGATGGTCAGCGTGCCGCAAAGCGCCATGGAACGCGGTCGACGCGGTTACGTCGACCCGGCCTTGTGGGACGAGGGCGTGCCCGCAGCGTTTATCAACTATCAATTGAGCAGCAGTCGCAACAGCACCCAGGCTCAAAACACCCTGTCCAACAACATCGGCTTGCGCAACGGTATCAACCTGGGTGCCTGGCGGTTGCGTAACGAATCGAACTTCAACAGCAGCACCGGCCGTCCCAATACTTTCAAAAGCAATCGCAGCTACCTGCAACATGACGTGACCGCCCTGAAGGGGCAGTTCAGTGCCGGGGACATTTTCTCGGATGCCGACCTGTTCGACAGCGTGCGCTATCGTGGCTTGAAACTGGCGTCCGACGACGGCATGCGCGCCGACAGCGAGCGCGGTTATGCGCCCATCATTCGCGGCATTGCGCAGTCCAGTGCCACCGTGGAGATTCGCCAGAACAACTACATGCTCTACACCGCCAATGTGCCACCGGGCCCGTTCGAAATCAGCGATATCTACCCCAGCGGTTCGAACGGCGATCTCGAAGTGACGATTATCGAAGCCGATGGTCGACGCCGGGTATCGCTGCAAGCGTTTTCCAGCCTGCCGATCATGGTGCGCCAGGGGCAGTTGAAATACAGCGTCTCGGCCGGTCAGTTCAACAGCAACAGCGATGATCAGAAGTCGCCGCAATTTGTCAGCAGCACGCTGGCCTATGGCGTCAGCAGCGATTTGTCGACGATTGTCGGGGTCCAGGCGTCAGACAACTTCCAGGCGTTGTCCGTGGGCGCCGGTCGCAACACGTCGATCGGTGCGGTCTCGCTGGACGTGACCCACTCCAGCAGCCGCACCTTCGGTCAGGCCGTCACGGGCAACAGCCTGCGAGCCTTGTATGCCAAGACGTTTACCGGTACCGACACCAATTTCACGCTGGCCGCCTACCGCTACTCGACCGAGGGCTATCGCACCCTCACCGAGCACGTCGAAGCGCTGAGCAGCGACGGTCAGCCACGCACCGGCAACTCGAAAACCCGCACCGACCTCACCGTCAACCAGAGCCTGGGACGCAACCAGCAATATGGCAGCGTCTACGTGAACGCCAGCGACCAGCGCTACTGGGGGCGCGGTGGTTCTCAGAGCCTGTCGGCGGGTTACAGCAACTATTGGGGTGATGTGAGTTATAACATCGGAGCCACGTACTCCAAGGATGTCGGCAACTATGGGCCGTCGAACAATGACACCCTGCTGAACCTGTCCGTGTCATTCCCGCTGGGTTCCAAACCCCGTGCACCGCGGGCCTTTGTGTCTGCCAGCACGCAGAAAGCCGACGACAGCACCCAGGTCGGCATCAATGGCTACCTGTCGGAAGACAGCGACACCTACTACTCGGTGCAAGGCGGCAACAGCAGCACCGGTGGCGGCAGCGGTTCGGTGAACCTCAGCACCCGTACCTCGGTGATGGACATCAGTGCCGGCTACAGCCAGGGACGCGGATACAACTCGCAGAGCCTTAACCTGGCAGGTTCGGTCGTGGGCCATGCCGGCGGGATCAACCTGGGACAAACCGTGGGTGAAACGTTCGCACTGGCACAGGTCGAAGGCGCGGCGGGGGTCAAGATCGCCAGCTACTCCGGGGCCAAGACTGCGAGCAACGGTTTCGCCGTGGTCTCCAACGCGCAACCTTACCGGGTGAACTGGATCAACCTGGACACCCGTGACCTGGGCGGTGATATCGAGATCGAGAATGCGACCCGGCAAGTCGTCCCCCGACGCGGAGCGGTGGTCCTGGCACGCTACGCCAGCAAGACCGGGCGGCGTGTGCAATTTGCGTTGTTCGACAGCCAGCATCGGCCAATTCCGTTTGGCGCGTCGCTCGAGGACGGCAACGGCAAGCAGTTAGCGATCTCTGACCCTGGTGGTAAAGCACTGGCGCTGGTCGAAACAGATGCCGGCACGCTCATCATCAACTGGCAGGGCCAGCGATGTGAGGCGCCTTATGCGTTGCCGGAACGCAACAAGACGCTGAACTATGAGCGTGTCTCGCTGGTGTGCAGTACGCCGGCCCTCTAGAAATCGCGCTTGTAGAAGATATCCAGCGAACTGGCCACGCCGCTGGCGGCTTCGAGGTAGACCTTCTTGCTCAGTTTGTAACGCAAGGCAATGGTGTTGGCCGGTTCGAACACGCCGACGCCGTAACGCAGGCTGAGCTTCTCGGAGATGTTGCCGCTGGCCACAACGCTGGTGGTGTTGCCACTGCCCTGGGTGTCGAGCTGGAAATCCTGAATGCCCAGATCCTTGGCCAGGTTGCTGGTCACCCCGGAACTGCCCATCAGGCCCAGACCGAGCGCCGCTTGCGCCAGCATGTTGTTGTCTTCGCCGTTGCTGCTCAGCGGACGCCCCAGCACCAGATAGGACAAGGCCTGCTCCTGACTCATGGCCGGTTCCGAAAAGATCTGTGTGGTCGGCTGCTCGGCGCTGCCGCTCAGGCGGATGCCGGCGATCACGTCGTCGGTCTGGCGAATCGCTTCGATATCCAGATACGGCTGATCGATCGGCCCGGCAAACAGCAGTCGCGCACGACGTACTGTCAGGCGCTGGCCGTAAGCCCGATAGCGACCGTCGTTGAGCCACAGCTCGCCACGGGTGTCCATGTTGTCGCCGATGTGCACGTGACCTTGCAGGTTGGCGGTCAGGCCGAATCCGGCGAAGCTCAGTTTGTCCTCGCCGACCACCACGTCGATGTCCATTTTCATGGCCATCGGTGCTTTGCCCTCTTCGGTCTGCGCACCGACGATGATCGTGTCATCGGAGACTTTCACCGTCGATGGCGGCAGTTCGCGTACGGTGATTTCGCCTCGGGGCACCAACACTTTACCGGCAATCGCCAGCTCGTCGCCGGCCATGGAAATCTTCAGGTCCGGCGCCACTTCGAGCTTGGCGTAGGGTTCGACGGTGACCGGCAGTTGCGTGCCCTTGAGTGCCAGATCCACCATCAGCGCCTGGCCCCAGGCGACGTTACCGCTGAGGCTGCCCTGCCCGGTCTTGCCGCTTTTCCAGCCGCCGTCCAGGCGCACCGATTCGCCGGCGATCACCGCTTGCATTCGCAGATCCTGCAACTCCATCGGCAACTCGGCACCGGACACTTCACCCTCACTGAGCTGCACCGTGCCATTGACCAGCGGTGCCAGCAGCCCGCCGGAAATCGTGCCGCTGCCATTCAGGCGCCCGGTGAGTTTCTCGACCATCGGCACGAACGGCCGCGCCACCGACAGATCCAGCCCGCTGAGACGGAACGAGCCGTTCAGCGGTTTGTTCTTCGGCAGCGGGTTGAGCTGCGCCTGCACCATCAGCTCACCGAGTTTGCCACCGACGAAATTGAGGTCGGTGTCGATGCGTTTCGGCGTGAGTTTGCTGGTGAGCTTGAGGGTCTGGTACGGGAAGTCCAGCCACTGGTCCTTTTCCTTCATGCGCAAGGTGCCGCCGCTGGCATCGACGCTGATCTGGCCGTTCGGGCCACTGGCCGGCAGGTCCAGTTGCAGGTCGGCGTTGAGCCTGCCCTGCCAGGCGAAATCCTTGGGCAGCCACTGCGCCAGGCTTTTGATCGGGAATTGCTTGAGGTGATAACGCAGCTTCGGATCCGGCATCAGCCGCTGATCTTCACCGCACAGACTGGAACTGCCGGACATCCAGCAATGGGCGCCGAAGTTGATCTTGCCGTCGGCCAGTCGTTCGAGTTTCGCCGGGGTTTGCAGCTTCCAGTCCTGACCGCCGGCCTGAATGTCACCGCTGGCCAGACGCCCGCGCCAGTTGCCCTTGTCCAGATTACCGTCAAGGCCCAGCGCGAGTTTCAGCTTCGGCCCGAGCAGGTCGAGATTGAGCTTCTGGCTTTTGATATCGCCCTGAGCGCTGACAGTCAGCACACCCAGGCTCGTGTCGCCCGCCTGGATGCCGCTGCCCTTCAGATCGATTTTCGCCCGTTGCGCGCTGTCGAGCGTGGCGTCGAGGTTGAGGGCTTGCAGGCGATTATCCTGAAACACCAGTTGCGAGCCTTGCAGGTCGAGTTTGCCTTGCGGTGTTTTCAACGTACCGGCGACGTCGACCCGCCCGTTGATCTGCCCGCGCAATTGCGGCCAGAGTTGGGCCAGGCGCGGCAGCTTGATGTCGATCTGCCCGGTGAGTTTCTGTTGCAGGCTGCCCTTGCCGTTGATGCTGTTGTCACCGAGGCGGACTTGCAGCGCGTTGAGATTCCACTGCTCGCCGGCGCCGTCAGCCTTGGCTTGCAGCACCGCCGGTTGCCCGCGCAGTTTGCCTTTGAGGTCGAGGTCGGCGTTGAGGCTCAGGCGTTCGTTCTTCATTTCGCCGGTGCTTTTCAGCGGCCCGGCCAATGTGCCCGGCAATTCTGCCATCCAGTACGCCGGATTGAGCGCCGACATTTCCAGCGCCGTGTCCCACGCGATGCCGTCGGCGAACTGCACGTTCACATGCCCTTCGGCCTTGCCCTGTCCCGCTTCGAGTTTGAATTGCGGTAGGAAGATCTGTTTGAGATTGCCACTGAACGGGCTGCTCAGGCTGAACGCCCCCGCCGGGCCATCCAGGGCGGCGGCGAAGTTACCGAGATACTGGCCATCGGTGTAGGAGACTTCACCGATGAACGTGCGCAAGGCGACTTGCGGCTCTTCGATCTCGGTATAGAGCCGATGCCACGGGAAATCCTGCCAATTGATATTGGCCTGGGCGCTGAGGCCTTTGCTCCAGTCGACGTTGCCGGTGAGTTTAAGGCTTTGTTTATCATTGGCCGTCAGGTCGAGGCCGACGATCTGCGCGCCCTTGGCGTCAACCTTGCCCTTGAGCAACAGCGCTACCGGGCCTTTATTGGCGGGCAGCGTCGCGTTGCCGAGCAATTGGTAACCGTTTTTCAGATCGCCTTCGCCGGTCAATACCACTTGATTGAGTTGCAGGGTGTCGGGCAGATCGGCGCTCGGCTTGAACGCTTCCGAGGTGATGCGCACCTTGGCCGGCAGGTTTTCCGCCAGCGGTTGCAACTCGCCGCTCAACTGGCCGTCGAGGTAGCCACGACTGTCGGCGTGCAGATTGAGGGTCTTGAGCAGATCGCCATCGACTTTCAGTGCCAGCGTCCATGGGCCGGTGCCCGGCGACGGCAGGGTCAGATCACCGGCGATGTTCAGCGGCCAGTTACCGGTGGGTTGCAGCAGGCCGGAGAGGTTCAGGCTCAATTCATCGCGTTGCAGTTTCACGCTGTCGATCTGCATGCCCTTGGCAGTCCAGTGCGCCGCCAGTTGCAGGCCTTTGAGCTGTTCGCTGCCATTGAACAGCAGACTGCCGACCTGCACGTCGCCCAGCTCGATGGCCACCGGCAATTGCAGATCCGGCAACTTGATCGGGCCGCTGTCGGTGGTTTCTTCGCCGGGCGGGAATTGCAGGATGACCTGATCGGCCTTGAGCTGCTCGATGCACAGCGTCATGCGTGTCAGGCACAGCGGCGACCATTCGAAGATCGGCTTATTGAGTTCGACGCGACTGCCGTCCTGCTGCCAAAGCAAATGATCGGCGCTCCACTGTCCACCGAGGCGACCCTGGAAGTTGTCGACGCTCAGCCCCGGAACCAGTCCCAACACCCAACGGCTGCCCGCCTGGGTGCCGAGTACAGTGGCAATGCTCAATACCATCAGCAGCACCAGTGACAACAGCGCCAGCGCCAAAATTTTCAAACCACGCTTCACAGCTCGGGCCCCATGGAAAAGTGCAGCCGGATGCCGCCATCGTCGTCCAGCGCATGGGCCAGGTCGAGGCGGATCGGCCCCACCGGCGAGACCCAGCGCACACCGATACCGACCCCGGTCTTGAGGTTCGGCAGTTCGAGTTTGTTGAAGGAGTTGCCCTGGTCAACGAAGGTCGCGACCCGCCACTTCTCGGCGATCGAGTATTGATATTCGACGCTGCCGGCCACCATGTAGCGCCCGCCGATGCGGTCGCCTTTGGAGTTCTCCGGGGATAGGCTCTGGTAGTCGTAACCGCGCACGCTCTGGTCGCCACCGGCGAAGAACCGCAGCGATGGCGGCACCGAGCTGTAGCCGTTGGTGGCGCTGCCGCCGACCTGGACACGCCCGAGGAAACGGTGATTGTCGAACACCGTGGTCAGGCCTTTGATCAGCGCCGTGCCATACAGCAGGTTGTTGTCCGAGCCGAGGCCTTCTTTCGCCACCTTGCTTTCGAAGGTCAGGCGATAGCCGTTGTGCGGGTCGATGCGATTGTCACTTTTCAGGTAGGAGTAACTGATGCCGGGCATCAACAAGGTACTCAGACCCGAATCGTCACCGAGCTGGTATTCCTCGCGCTGCCATTTCAGCGAAATCACCCGCTGCCAGCCGCTGGGCAACTTGCTGTGCCACTCCGGGCCGAAGGTCAGCAGTTTGCTCAGGGTGTCGGAACCGTCGATGTCTTCGTACTGATAGCCGCCGGCCCAGCGCAGTTTGTCGGTCAGTGGCGGATCCAGCGGAATGTCGTAGAACAGACCAACATTCTGCCGTGGCGCCGAGAGCTCCGCCTCCCAGCCATAACTGTCGCCCTGCGGGTTGACCCAGTGACGGGTCCAGTTGGCCTTGATCCGCGGGCCGACGTCGGTGGAATAACCGAGGCCCAGACCCATGGTGCGCGGCTTGCGGGTATCGAGTTTGACCGCGACCGGGATCACGTCGTTTTTCGCCGCAGTCGGTGCAGCATCAACCCGTACGCCCTCGAAATAGCCGCTCGATTGCAGGTCGCGGTTGAGTTCGGCAATCAGCTCGGAGTCGTAAGGCTCGCCCGGTTTGAACGGCACCATGCGTTGCAGCAGATCTTCATCGAACGGCGTGTCACCTTCGAAACTGACCTTGCCCAGCGCATAACGCGGACCGCTCTCATAGATCAATTCGACATCCGCCACCCCGGCGCGAGGATCGACCAGCAGTTTCTGGCTGGTGAAATGACCACTGAAGAAACCGAAACGCGAGGCCTGATTCTGGATCAGGCGCTTGGCGTCTTCGTAGCGGCCATGGTTGAGCACCGCGCCGGGCTTGAGCACGTCGCTTTTCGGTACACGAAAGGATTTGAGGGCGGCAGCGGGTCCGTCGACCCGCACGGTGACATTGCGCAGGCGAATCGGCTCGCCGGGATCGATCTTCAGCACCAGACGCGGCTTTTCACCGCCCTTCACTTCGCTGTCGATCTGCGGCTGGTAATAGCCCAAAGCCTGGGCGGCCTTGCGCGCCTGCTCTTCGGCACCGCGACTGAAGCGCTGCAAGGCTTCTTCGTCACGATCCCCGAGGCTGCCGATATAGCCTTCTATATTGGCTTTGAGTTCATCGTTGGACGGTTTGACCCGCACATCCAATTCACTTTGCGCCAGCGCCGCGCAGCTGGTTAACAGCATGAGCACGCCACTGGTAAATCTTCCTGGAAACTTCATAGGGGGCGGATGCTATCACGTGCTTGGGAGCGTGATAGAACCAGACTTTTCTGAAAAAGTTCGATGGTTATGCCGTTGCAGTTTGTAACACCTTTGGATTGGCGTGGAAAAACACATGCTCGCGTACCGGGCCGACGGCGACTTCGCCGATCTCCTCATAACCCTGACGTTTGTAAAACTCCAGGTAACGTGGATTGCCGGTGTCGAGGATCACGCCCTGGGAGCTTTCATCCACCGCGCACCAGTTGTGCACCGCCTGCAACAGTTGTTCGCCGAAGTGCTTGCCCTGAAATTGCGGATGAACGCCAAGCAGCGGCAGCATGTGCACCGAATCGGTCGGCACGCAGGCTTCAACGGCGGCGTGATACTCCAGATAGCGCCGCGTGCAGCGAAAACCGGTGCTCAGCACCATACGCAAACGCCACGCCCAGCTCTCGGTGACGCCCAGACGCCGTTGCGGCGGCGCGATCAGGGCGATGCCGATCAACCGGTCATTGACCAACAGACCGATGGCCGGCAGATCCTGCAGGAAATGCTGCTTGACCAGTTCCCGCACCGTGGCGCGCACCCTTTGTTCGTAGCCCGGACGTTCGGCCTCGAACAGGTAAGCGAAAGTCGGCTCGTGTCGATAGGCCTGATACAGCAGGGATCGCGCTTCACGGGAATAGCCGCGGTCGAGCATGTGGATGTCAGCGATGGCGGTCGAGGTTTCAGGCATGACGGTGATTCTCCCTGGACGGGACTCAACAGGCCCCGTTCTTGTTATACGAGCCTTGGGCTGAAGGGATCGTTCCCACACCCGAAAGACATTAGCAGCGCATATGGACTACCGCCACGCTGGCCCAGATCCTACATGTCAGCTAGCATCGCCCTTTTGCCAGGACTGCCGACCATGAAGATCGTTTCCTTCAACATCAACGGACTGCGGGCCCGCCCGCATCAGCTGGCGGCGCTGATCGAAAAGCATCAGCCGGACGTCATCGGCCTGCAGGAAACCAAGGTCCACGACGACCAGTTCCCGCTGGAAGAAGTGCGGGCCCTGGGTTATCACGTGTATTTCCACGGTCAGAAAAGCCATTACGGCGTTGCCTTGCTCTCGCGTCAGGAACCGATTGCCGTGCACAAAGGCTTCGCCACCGATGAAGAAGACGCGCAACGGCGCTTTATCTGGGGCACGTTCGCCGACGCCAACGGCGTGCCGGTGACGATCATGAACGGCTATTTCCCACAGGGTGAAAGCCGTGATCATCCAACCAAGTTCCCGGCCAAGCAGCGCTTCTACAGCGATCTGCAAGCGTTGCTGGAAAGCCAGTTCAACAATGAGCAGCCGCTGGTGGTGATGGGCGATGTGAATATTTCCCCGGAAGACTGCGACATCGGCATCGGCCCGGACAACATGAAGCGCTGGCTGAAAACCGGTAAATGCAGCTTCCTGCCGGAAGAGCGCGAGTGGATGGCCCGCCTGAAAAATTGGGGCCTGACCGACAGCTTCCGTCACCTGAACCCGGACGTGGCCGATATCTTCAGCTGGTTCGACTACCGCAGCCGTGGCTTTGAAGATGAGCCGAAGCGTGGTCTGCGGATCGATGTGATCCTGGCGTCCCATGGCTTGCTGCCACGGGTGAAAGCCGCCGGTGTCGACTACGAACTGCGCGGGATGGAAAAACCTTCGGATCATGCGCCGATCTGGCTGGAATTGAGCTGAGATCCTGTGGGAGCGAGCTTGCTCGCGATAGCAGAGTGTCAGGCTGCAAAAGCTTGACTGGCACACCGCAATCGCGAGCAAGCTCGCTCCCACATTGATTCGGCTGTAATGTTTTGGTCATGCGCCTGACTTAATCTCCCCGGCAATCCCCTTGGCTGCATTCGGTGCCGGCATGACCCTGCGCGTTTTGTTCGTCTTTCTCCTGAGTGCCTGGCTGCAGGTTTCGGCCGCAGCATTGCCCATTCCCGAGACCGGCCCGGTATTGCGCATCCAGGGTTCCAACACCATTGGCGCAGCCCTCGGCCCGGCGCTGGTTGAAGGCCTGCTGGAAGAACAGGGCCTGGTGAAGGTCCACAGCGAAACCCCGGACACTGCCAACGAGCAACGCGTCGTCGGCCTCACGGCTCAAGGCAAACGGGTGGTGGTGGAAATCGCCGCCCATGGCTCCAGCACCGGTTTTAGCGCGCTCAAAAACAACAGCGCCGATCTGGCCGCCTCTTCCCGTCCGATCAAGGACAGCGAACTCACCAGCCTGCTGCCGCTTGGCGACCTGAAAAGCCCCGGCGCCGAGCAGGTCATCGCCATCGATGGCCTGGCGATCATCCTTCACCCCGGCAATCCGCTGAATCAGCTGAACACCGAGCAACTGGCGCGGATTTTCAGCGGCGAGGCGAAGACGTGGGAAGAACTGGGCGGTAAGGGTGGGACGATTCATCTGTATGCGCGGGATGATCAGTCCGGCACCTACGACACCTTCAAGGAGCTTGTTCTCAGTCGTCGTGGGAAAACGCTGAACAGTTCGGCGAAACGTTTCGAGTCCAGCGAGCAATTGTCCGACGCGGTCAGTGCCGATCCGCAGGGCATCGGTTTCATCGGCCTGCCCTATGTGCGCCAGGCCAAGGCCGTGGCGATCGTCGACGGGCAATCCCAGGCCATGCTGCCACTGGCCAGCCTGATCGCTACCGAAGACTATCCGCTGTCCCGCCGACTGTTCTTTTATTTGCCGCCCGATAATCAGAATCCGTGGGCCGCAGCCTTGGCGGAATTTGCGCAAAGTCGCCAGGGCCAGGCGATTGTCGCGGCCAACGGTTTTATCGCCCAGACCGTGCATGCCATCTCGGTCACGCCGAATGCGCTGATGCCCGAGGGTTATCAATCCCTCAGCCGGCATGCCCAGCGTCTTACGGTGAATTTCCGTTTCGAAGAAGGCAGCGCCAGCCTCGACAACAAGGCCCGCCAGGATCTGGTCCGGGTGTTCGACTATATAAAGCACCACGACAAAACCGACCGCGCGGTAACACTGGTGGGATTCGGCGATGCCAAGGACGACCCGGCGCGGGCGGATCTGCTGTCGAAGCTGCGGGCGATGGCGGTTCGGCGAGAGCTGGTGAAGAACGGTGTGGTGCTGCGCGAGGTGCGCGGCTTTGGCGCGCTGATGCCGGTGGCGACCAACAGCGGGGATGAGGGCCGGATCAAGAACCGGCGGGTCGAGGTTTGGGTTTACTAAACCAGACCGGAGTTGACTGCCAAAGATACTTTTGTGGCGAGGGAGCCTGCCCCCGTCGGGTCGCGGACCGGCCCAAAAACCCTACGATCCGGTTCTGAAAAGCAAACCGGAATGTCTGATTTTGCGGCTGCTGCGCAGCCGAGCGGGAGCAAGCTCCCTCGCCACAATCAGTGTTGACATCAGCGCTCGCTACGCAGCATTTCCTTCGGCACGTACTTGCCGATCTCGAACTTGCCGATCGCCGCGCGGTGCACTTCGTCCGGGCCGTCGGCCAGGCGCAGGGTGCGTTGCATGGCGTACATGTAGGCCAGCGGGAAATCGTTCGATACTCCGGCCCCGCCGTGAATCTGGATCGCCCGGTCGATCACCCGCAACGCGACGTTCGGTGCGACGACCTTGATCTGCGCGATTTCGCTCTTGGCGACCTTGTTGCCCACGGTGTCCATCATGTACGCCGCTTTCAGGGTCAGCAGACGCGCCATGTCGATTTCCATCCGCGAGTCGGCGATCTTGTCGACGTTACCGCCCAGACGGGCCAGCGGTTTGCCGAATGCAGTACGGCTCACCGAACGTTTGCACATCAGCTCCAGCGCACGTTCGGCCATGCCGATCGAACGCATGCAGTGGTGAATCCGGCCCGGGCCGAGACGACCCTGAGCGATTTCGAAGCCGCGTCCTTCACCGAGCAGGACGTTTTCGTAGGGCACCCGCACGTTATCGAACAGCACTTCGGCGTGACCGTGCGGGGCGTCGTCATAACCGAACACCGGCAGCGGACGAATGATCTTCACACCGGGGGTGTCGACCGGCACCAGAATCATCGAGTGCTGCGCATGACGCGGGGCGTCGGGATTGCTCAGGCCCATGAAGATCAGGATCTTGCAGCGCGGATCGCAGGCGCCGGAAGTCCACCATTTCTTGCCGTTGATCACCCATTCGTCACCCTCGCGCACGGCACGGGCGGCCATGTTGGTGGCATCGGAGGACGCGACGTCCGGTTCGGTCATGGCGAACGCCGAGCGGATCTCGCCGCGTAACAGCGGTTCGAGCCAGCGCTGTTTCTGTTCTTCGTTGGCATAACGCACCAGCACTTCCATGTTGCCGGTGTCCGGTGCCGAGCAGTTGAACGGCTCGGGGCCCAGCAGCGAACGGCCCATGATTTCCGCCAATGGCGCGTATTCAAGGTTGGTCAGGCCGGCGCCCAGCTCCGACTCGGGCAGAAACAGATTCCACAGCCCTTCGGCTTTTGCCTTGGCCTTGAGCTCTTCCATGATGGCGGTCGGCTGCCAGCGGTCGCCTTCGGCCACCTGGCGTTCGAACACGGCCTCGGCCGGATAAACGTAAGCGTCCATGAACGCGGTCACGCGCTCACGCAGTTCTTGCACTTTGGGCGAATAGGCGAAATCCATGGGCAGTTACCTTTCTGGGCAGCGGTTGTTCAGGTCATGCAATCGATGCTAGAACAGCGCCGATAATTTACCTAGCCTATTCTCGGCGTGTATAAACATTCATCACCGATATATGATTGGTTGATTTTCCTGGCCGCCCTGACCCGCGCCATCCATCCATAACAAGAGAGCCGCGTAATGAATCTGAGCAAGGTCGACCTCAACCTTTTCATCGTCTTCGACGCGATCTACACCGAAGCCAACCTGACCCGCGCCGGGCAGATCGTCGGCATCACCCAGCCAGCGGTGTCCAACGCATTGGCACGGTTGCGCGAAACCTTCAACGACCCGCTCTTCGTCCGCACGGCACAGGGCATGGTGCCGACACCCATGGCGCAGAACATCATCGGCCCGGTGCGCAACGCACTGTCGCTGCTGCGGGTATCGGTTCAGGAAAGCCGCATTTTCAACCCCTCGCAAGCGGTCAAGACCTACCGCATCAGCATGACCGACCTGACCGAAGCAGTGATTCTGCCGCCGCTGTTCCAGCGCCTGCGTCGCCTGGCACCGACGGTGATCATCGAAAGCTTTCTGTCCAAGCGCCGTGAGACCACCAAGGAACTGGCTGCCGGGCGCCTCGATTTCGCCGTGGATGCACCGCTCAACACCGATCCGCAGGTGCGCCATGTCAAGCTGATGGAGGACCGTTACGTCTGCGCGATGCGCAAGGGGCATCCACTGGCGACCAAGGACAAACTCACCCTCGACGATTACCTGTCGCTGACCCACATTCATATTTCCAGTCGTCGCAATGGCTTGGGCCATGTCGATCTGGCGCTGGGCAAAATGGGCATCCAGCGCAAGATCGCCCTGCGCTCGCAGCACTACCTGATGGCTTCCCAGGTGTTGCAGCAGACCGACATGGTGATGACCGTGCCGGAACGATTCGCCCGACGCCATGACCTGCACGCGTTCAATCTGCCGGTCAATGATGTGCCGCCGGTGGAAACCCATTTGTACTGGCACGAAAGCACCGACCAGGACCCGGCCAACCGCTGGATGCGCGAGCAGATGATCGAGCTTTGCCAGCAGGTGACGGCCCATGAGAAGAAGCTCGACAAGCTGCAGGCACCCGCCACTTGACGTAAACGTCAACCTGCAATTAGCTTAGCGCCAGGATCTTTTTTCGAGCGCTTTCATGAGCAGCCAGACTTACAGCATTTCCGACCTCGCCCGAGAGCTGGACATCACCACCCGGGCGATTCGTTTCTATGAAGAACAAGGCCTTCTCTGCCCAGAGCGCCGGGGCCAGGAACGCATCTATTCGCCGCGCGACAAGGTCAGTCTGAAGCTGATCCTGCGGGGCAAGCGCATCGGTTTTTCCCTGGCCGAGTGCCGCGAGCTGATCGAGCTCTATGACCCGTCCAGCGGTAACACCAAACAACTCAACAGCATGCTGGCGAAAATCAGCGAGCGCCGGGCACAGCTCGAACAGCAATTGCTGGACATCGAACAGATGAAACTGGAACTCGACACCGCCGAAGAGCGCTGCGTGCAGGCGCTGGAGCAGACGCTCAAGAGTCAGCAATCGGTTCAGTGAACCAACACCAATCCCTTGTGGGAGCGAGCCTGCTCGCGAAAGCGCTCTGACATTCAACAATGATGCTGACTGTCTCACTGTTTTCGCGAGCAGGCTCGCTCCCACCGGGTCATCGACACAGTCAGATAATGAGCAGGTTCAGCCCATGTCCCTCCCCTCCAAAGTTCGCCTGATCGAAGTCGGCCCCCGTGACGGCCTGCAGAACGAAGCCCAGCCCATCAGCGTCGCCGACAAGGTGCAACTGGTTGACGCCTTGAGCGCGGCAGGCCTCGGCTACATAGAAGTCGGCAGTTTCGTCTCGCCCAAGTGGGTGCCGCAGATGGCCGGTTCCGCCGACGTGTTCGCGCAGATCCGGCGCAAGCCCGGCGTGACTTATGGCGCACTGGCGCCGAACCTGCGCGGTTTTGAAGATGCACTGGCCGCCGGCGTCAAGGAGGTCGCGGTGTTTGCCGCCGCATCCGAAGCATTTTCGCAACGCAACATCAATTGCTCGATCAACGAAAGCCTGGCGCGGTTCGCGCCAATCATGGAGGCCGCGAAACAACACGGCGTTACCGTGCGCGGTTACGTGTCCTGTGTGCTTGGCTGCCCTTATGAAGGCACGGTCGCACCGGAACAGGTGGCCATGGTCGCCCGCGAGCTGTACGCGATGGGCTGCTACGAAGTGTCGCTTGGCGACACCATCGGTACGGGTACCGCCGGCGCCACCCGCCGTCTGTTTGAAGTGGTCTCGCAGCAGGTGCCGCGAGAGAAACTCGCCGGCCACTTCCACGACACCTATGGCCAGGCCATGGCCAACATCTACGCCAGCCTGCTGGAGGGCATCGCGGTGTTCGACAGCTCCATCGCCGGCCTCGGCGGCTGCCCGTATGCCAAGGGCGCCAGCGGTAACGTCGCCACCGAAGACGTGGTGTACCTGCTCAATGGCCTGGGCATCGAGACCGGTATCGACCTCGACGCATTGATTGCCGCTGGCCAGCAGATCAGTTCGGTACTCGGCCGCCCGTCCGGTTCGCGCGTGGCCAAGGCCCGCAGCGCACAGTGAGGGCGAAGGTGTTACCGCTGTGTCCGAAACGTGGGCATAGACGAGTAACACGGAAACAAATTGTCTGGTTTTACCTGAAGTAAAAATCCTTAAAAAAACTCAAGTTATTGATTTACAAGGATTTTAAAAAGTTGGCACGACATCTGCTATCTCTATGGCATAACAAGAATAAAAAGCAGCAAACCAAATAAAAACAAGACGAAACGACTCTGACATAACAAAAACAACACGGCAGAGACGCAGCTAACAGATTTTTTTGGAGAAGGTGTGCTTTTCAGGGTGTTCCTCGGAATGACCCGCAACCGGGCAGAGAACAATAAAACTACCTTCAGGTAGCTCCCGTATCGGTTGGATCGCCATGGCGAGAAAGCAGATCAGCGCTCAAAAAAATACGTTTGCTCTTGACCCCGGATGGGGGTCGCCAAAAACAGCGGTAAAGGGTAACGGTTGCCAAAAACAACAACAGACCGACCCTCAATAATAAAAAGAGCACGCGACGACAAAATTAAAGGGGAGCTTCGGCTCCCCTTTGTGCTGTCTGGTCTTCTGAAATCCCGCAGGACACTGTGGAAGCAACGCCCCCACAGTTCTGTTCCTCAGCCCTCGTTACTGCGTAACTCCTCGACACTGATCTCACGCATCCGGAATTTCTGGATCTTGCCCGTCACCGTCATCGGAAACTCCTCGACGAATTTGAAATGACGCGGCGTCTTGAAGTGGGCGATGCGTTCCTTGCACCACGCTTGCAGTTCTTGTTCGGTGGCGCTGTGGCCGGGATGGAATTTGATCCAGGCGACGATTTCCTCGCCGTAGCGCGAGCAGGGAATGCCGATCACCTGGACGTCCGCCACCGCCGGATGAGTGAAGAAGAACTCTTCCAGTTCGCGTGGGTAAATGTTTTCGCCGCCACGGATGATCATGTCCTTGTTACGCCCGGCGATGCACACGTAACCCTCGTCGTTCATGCTCGCCAGGTCGCCGGTGTGCATCCAGCCTGCCGCGTCGATGGCTTCGGCGGTGGCCTGCGGGTTGTTCCAGTAGCCGAGCATCACGCTGTAGCCACGGGTGCACAGTTCGCCGATGGTGCCGCGTGGCACGGGATTGCCGGCCTCGTCGATGATCTTGCTTTCGAGTTGCGGCTGGGTGCGGCCGACGGTGGTGACGCGCAATTCCAGTTCATCCGATGGCCCCGTCTGCAGGGACACAGGGCTGGTTTCGGTCATACCGTAGGCGATCTGCACTTCGCTCATGTGCATTTCGCTGATGACCCGGCGCATCACCTCGATCGGGCACGTGGCGCCGGCCATGATTCCGGTGCGCAGGGTCGACAGGTCGAACCCGGCACGCTGCGGCTGATCAAGCATGGCGATGAACATGGTCGGCACACCATACAACGCGGTCGCTTTTTCTTCGGCGACGGTACTCAGGGTCAGCAGCGGGTCAAAGGCATCGTTGGGATAAATCATGGTACTGCCGTGGGTGACGCAGCCAAGATTGCCCATGACCATGCCGAAGCAGTGATACAGCGGCACCGGGATCACCAGCCGATCAGCGGCGGTCAGGCCGAGGCTTTCGCCGACCATGTAACCGTTGTTGAGGATGTTGTAGTGACTGAGGGTCGCGCCCTTGGGGAAACCGGTGGTGCCGGAGGTGTACTGGATGTTGACCGGTTGATCGAAGTGCAGGCTGTCGCTGCGTTCACGCAATTGCTCTGGAGAGACACTGGCGGCCAGATTTGCCAGTTGCGACCACGGGAGAAAACCCGACGGCGGCTGCGGATCAAGACTGATCAACCCGCGCAACTCCGGCAGGCGCTCGCTGTGCAGTTCGCCGATGGAGTGCTCGGCCAGCTCCGGCAGCAGGCCTTGCAGCATGCCGTGGTAGTTCGAGGTCTTGAAGGCCCCCGCGCAAACCAGCCACTGGCAACCGGATTGCTTCAGCACGTACTCGAGTTCGGAACTGCGGTAGGCTGGGTTGATGTTCACCAGGATCGCGCCGATCTTCGCAGTGGCAAACTGTGTGATGCACCACTGCGCGCAATTCGGCGCCCAGATGCCGAGCCGGTCGCCGGCCTGCAAACCCAACGCCAGCAAGGCTCTGGCGTGAACATCCACCGCATCGGCCAACTGCCGCCAGGTGTAACGCAGGTGCTGATGGCGCACTACGAGCGCCTCGCCATCCGGGTACTGCGCGACAGTCTCGTCGAACTTCTGCCCGATGGTCATCGCCAGCAAGGCTTTGTCCTGGGAACCACGGGTATAGCTGCGCTGCGGGTTTGCACTGGGTTGATCCATGACGACCCCTATTGTCTTTATTAGTGGGTGTTGGACCGGAGCCATGCCAGCTCCGACCGTTCAGAACTGGCCCTACTCTCGCTCAAGTTGACGTTAACGTAAAGGGTGATTGACAGCCATTCGTCACAGGCTTACGTTAACGTAAAGGTGAGAGCCAATCCGCCGCCCTCCCCGCCCTACAAAAAAGCCAAAAGGTGACCCATGAGCTACCCATCCCTGAACTTTGCCCTCGGCGAAACCATCGACATGCTGCGCGATCAGGTTCAGTCCTTCGTCGCCGGTCAGATCGCTCCGCGTGCCGCGCAGATCGACAGCGACAACCTGTTCCCCGCTGATCTGTGGCGCAAGTTCGGCGACATGGGCCTGCTCGGCATCACCGTGCCGGAGGAGTATGGCGGCGCGGGTCTGGGTTATCTGGCCCACGTGGTGGCGATGGAAGAAATCAGCCGTGGCTCCGCTTCGGTGGCGTTGTCCTACGGCGCTCACTCCAACCTCTGCGTCAACCAGATCAACCGTAACGGCAATCACGAACAGAAATCCAAATACCTGCCGAAGCTGATCAGCGGCGAACACGTCGGCGCTCTGGCGATGAGCGAGCCGAACGCCGGCTCCGACGTGGTCTCGATGAAACTGCGCGCCGATAAACGCGGTGATCGCTTCGTGCTCAACGGCAGCAAGACCTGGATCACCAACGGCCCAGACGCCAACACCTATGTGATCTACGCCAAGACCGACCTGGAAAAGGGCCCGCACGGCATCACCGCCTTCATCGTCGAGCGCGACTGGAAAGGCTTCAGCCGCAGCAACAAGTTCGACAAGCTTGGCATGCGCGGTTCCAACACCTGCGAACTGTTTTTCGATGACGTCGAAGTGCCGGAAGAAAACATCCTTGGCGTGCTCAACGGCGGCGTGAAAGTGCTGATGAGCGGCCTCGATTACGAGCGCGTGGTGCTGGCCGGTGGCCCGACCGGGATCATGCAGGCCTGCATGGACCTGATCGTGCCGTACATCCACGACCGCAAACAGTTCGGCCAGAGCATCGGCGAATTCCAGCTGATCCAGGGCAAGGTCGCCGACATGTACACCCAGCTCAACGCCAGCCGCGCCTACCTCTACGCCGTGGCCCAGGCCTGCGAGCGCAACGAAACCACGCGCAAGGATGCCGCCGGCGTGATCCTCTACACCGCCGAACGCGCCACGCAAATGGCCCTGGACGCGATCCAGATTCTCGGTGGCAACGGTTACATCAACGAATTCCCGGCCGGCCGTCTGCTGCGTGACGCCAAACTGTACGAAATCGGCGCCGGTACCAGTGAGATTCGTCGCATGCTGATCGGTCGTGAACTGTTCAACGAAACCCGCTAAACGGAGCTGTCCATGGCTATCCTGCATACCCAGCTCAACCCTCGCTCAGCGGAGTTCGCCGCCAACAGCGCGGCGATGCTCGAACAGGTCGACGCCCTGCACACCCTGCTCGCCCGAGTGGCTCAGGGCGGTGGCGCGAAAGCGCAGGAGCGTCACACCTCGCGCGGCAAGCTGCTGCCACGCGAACGCATCAACCGCTTGCTCGATCCGGGCTCGCCGTTTCTGGAAATCAGCCAGTTGGCCGCCCACGCCGTTTATGGTGAAGACGTGCCGGCCGCCGGTGTGATTGCCGGGATCGGTCGTGTGGAAGGTGTCGAGTGCATGATCGTCGCCAACGACGCGACGGTGAAAGGCGGCTCGTACTACCCGCTGACTGTGAAAAAACACCTGCGGGCCCAGACCATCGCCCAGCAAAACCGCCTGCCGTGCATCTATCTGGTGGACTCGGGCGGCGCCAACCTGCCGCGTCAGGACGAAGTGTTCCCGGATCGCGAGCATTTCGGGCGGATCTTCTTCAACCAGGCCAACATGAGCGCCATGGGCATTCCGCAGATCGCCGTAGTCATGGGCTCCTGCACCGCCGGCGGTGCCTATGTGCCGGCGATGGCTGACGAAGCGATCATGGTGCGCAATCAGGCGACTATTTTCCTGGCCGGCCCCCCGTTGGTGAAAGCCGCGACCGGTGAAGTGGTCAGCGCCGAAGACCTCGGCGGAGCCGATGTGCATTGCAAGACGTCCGGGGTCGCGGACCATTACGCCGAAAGCGATGAGCACGCCCTCGCCCTCGCCCGTCGCAGCGTTGCCAACCTCAACTGGCGCAAGCTCGGCGAAGTTCAGCAGCGCACGCCGATTGCCCCGCTGTACGCCAGCGACGAACTGTACGGCGTGGTTTCGGCCGACGCCAAGCAGCCGTTCGATGTGCGCGAAGTGATTGCAAGGCTGGTTGACGGTTCGGTGTTCGATGAATTCAAAGCCTTGTTCGGCACCACGCTGGTGTGCGGTTTCGCCCATCTGCACGGCTACCCGATCGCGATCCTCGCCAACAACGGCATCCTGTTCGCCGAAGCGGCGCAAAAAGGCGCGCATTTTATCGAGCTGGCGTGTCAGCGCGGCATCCCGTTGCTGTTCCTGCAGAACATCACCGGTTTCATGGTCGGGCAGAAATACGAGGCCGGCGGCATCGCCAAGCACGGCGCGAAACTGGTGACCGCCGTGGCCTGCGCCAAGGTGCCGAAATTCACCGTGATCATCGGCGGCAGCTTCGGCGCCGGCAACTACGGCATGTGCGGGCGGGCCTATGATCCGCGCTTCCTGTGGATGTGGCCGAACGCGCGGATCGGCGTGATGGGCGCCGAGCAGGCGGCCGGTGTGCTGGTTCAGGTCAAGCGCGAACAGGCTGAACGCGGCGGCCAAACCTTCAGTGCGGAACAGGAAGCCGAGATCAAGCAACCGATTCTCGACCAGTACGAAGAGCAGGGTCACCCCTACTACTCCAGCGCACGGCTGTGGGACGACGGCGTCATCGACCCGGCGCAGACCCGTGATGTGCTGGCTCTGGCCTTGTCCGCGTCGTTGAACGCGCCTATCGAACCGAGCCGTTTCGGCGTGTTCCGGATGTGATCGGGAGAACCTCATGAGCGACTTCAACACCCTCCAATTGCAGAGCGATCCACGGGGCTTCGCGACCTTGTGGCTGAGCCGCGAAGAAAAGAACAACGCGTTCAACGCCGAGATGATCCGCGAACTGATTCTGGCTTTGGACAAGGTCGCCAGCGACGCCAGCCTGCGCTTTCTGCTGGTGCGCGGACGCGGCAAACACTTCAGCGCCGGCGCAGATCTGGCCTGGATGCAGCAATCGGCCGAACTCGATTACCACACCAACCTCGATGACGCCCGGGAACTGGCGGAGTTGATGTACAACCTCGCCAAACTGAAAATCCCGACCGTGGCCGTGGTGCAAGGCGCGGCGTTCGGCGGCGCGCTGGGTCTGATCAGTTGTTGCGACATGGCAATAGGTGCCGATGACGCGCAGTTCTGCCTGTCGGAAGTGCGCATCGGTCTGGCGCCAGCGGTGATCAGTCCGTTTGTGGTGCAAGCCATCGGCGAACGTGCGGCTCGACGTTACGCGCTGACGGCTGAACGCTTTGACGGCCAACGTGCGCGAGAAATCGGCTTGTTGTCCGAGAGTTATCCGGCGGCCGAACTTGAGCAGAAAGTCGAACAATGGATCGACAATCTGCTGCTCAACAGCCCTGCCGCCATGCGCGCCAGCAAGGATCTGCTGCGTGAAGTCGGCAACGGCGCGCTGACCCCGGCCCTGCGCCGCTATACCGAAAACGCCATCGCCCGCATCCGCGTCAGCCCTGAGGGCCAGGAAGGCTTGCGGGCCTTTTTGCAGAAACGCCCACCGAGCTGGCAAGTCACAACCACCACCAAGGAGCCGCGTTGATGAGCGCACCTGTTCTCACCACCCTGCTGGTGGCCAACCGTGGCGAAATCGCTTGCCGGGTCATGCGCACCGCCAAGGCCCTGGGCCTGACCACCGTTGCCGTGCACAGCGCCATCGACCGCGATGCGCGGCACAGCCGTGAAGCGGACATTCGCGTGGATCTGGGCGGCAGCAAAGCGGTCGACAGTTACCTGCAAATCGACAAACTGATCGCAGCGGCCAAGGCCAGTGGCGCTCAGGCTATTCATCCAGGTTATGGCTTTCTTTCGGAGAACGCCGGTTTTGCCCGTGCCATCGAAGCGGCCGGCCTGATCTTCCTCGGCCCTCCCGCTTCGGCCATCGATGCGATGGGCAGCAAGTCCGCCGCCAAGGCCCTGATGGAAACCGCCGGCGTACCATTGGTGCCGGGCTATCACGGTGAAGCCCAGGATCTGGATACCTTCCGTGACGCGTGCGAACGCATCGGTTATCCGGTGCTGCTCAAGGCCACTGCCGGCGGTGGCGGTAAAGGCATGAAGGTCGTTGAAGATGTCAGCCAACTGGCTGAGGCGTTGGCATCGGCCCAGCGTGAAGCCCAGTCGTCGTTCGGTGATTCGCGGATGCTGGTGGAGAAGTACCTGCTCAAGCCACGTCACGTGGAAATCCAGGTGTTCGCCGACCAGCACGGCAATTGCCTGTACCTGAACGAGCGTGACTGCTCGATTCAGCGTCGGCATCAGAAAGTGGTCGAAGAAGCTCCGGCACCGGGCCTGAGCCCGGAGCTGCGTCGGGCCATGGGTGAAGCTGCCGTGCGTTCGGCGCAGGCCATCGGTTACGTCGGCGCCGGTACGGTGGAGTTCTTGCTGGATGCTCGAGGCGAATTCTTCTTCATGGAGATGAACACGCGACTACAGGTTGAACACCCGGTCACCGAAGCCATCACCGGGCTCGATCTTGTGGCGTGGCAGATTCGCGTCGCACGTGGTGAAGCGCTGCCGATCACTCAGGAACAGGTACCGCTGAACGGGCATGCGATTGAGGTTCGATTGTATGCCGAGGATCCCTCGAATGACTTTCTGCCGGCCACCGGGCGTCTGGATCTGTATCGCGAATCCACCGCCGGGCCGGGGCGTCGAGTTGACTCGGGCGTTGAGGAAGGCGACGAGATTTCGCCGTTCTATGACCCGATGCTCGGCAAGCTGATCGCCTGGGGCGAGGATCGTGAGCAGGCGCGTTTGCGGCTTTTGAGCATGCTCGATGAGTTCGCGATTGGCGGGCTGAAGACCAATATCAATTTCCTGCGGCGGATTATCGGTCATCCGGCATTTGCGGCAGCGGAGCTGGATACCGGGTTCATTCCTCGCTATCAGGAGCAGTTGCTACCCGCGCCTGCTGCGCTGAGCGATGACTTCTGGGATGCGGCGGCACAGGCTTTTGCGCAGAGTTTGCCGGGGACGACTCGAGCAGATGACCCGGCTTCGCCTTGGGCACTGCACAGCGGTTTGCGTACAGGTCTGCCACGGGAAATCACTTTGCACTTGAGTTGCGAGGGACAGGATCGGGCGCTGACACTCGGTGCTGGCGGCAGCGCAAAATTGATCGGTGAGCAACTGGTGATTGAGCACGATGGTTTGCGTCGTCAATTTCGTACGATTCGTCGAGATGTCGCGCTTTACCTGCAATGGGACGGCGAGTTGCGACGCGTTGAAACGTACGACCCGATCAGCGCGGTCGAAGCCAGCCACAGTCATCAGGGCGGCCTGACTGCGCCCATGAACGGCAGCATCGTGCGCGTGCTGGTGGAGACCGGGCAAGCGGTTGAAGCCGGCACTCAACTGGTGGTTCTGGAAGCTATGAAGATGGAGCACAGCATCCGCGCGCCCCATGCCGGCGTGATCAAGGCGCTGTATTGCCAGGAAGGGGAAATGGTCAGTGAAGGCAGCGCACTGGTCGAGTTGGAGGACGTTTGAAAAGTGGATCGATCCTGCGCGAAGCGAGGATCGATCTGACTAGTATTTGGCCGTTGCCTGAACCACGACGCCGATTATTCGACACTCGTCGGTAAACAAGGCTCTCGGCCATGTCGGATTGAGCGGCACCAGGTAGCGCTGGCCGCCCTCTTCGATCAGTTTGCGGAAAATCGCCTCATCACTGTCCGGCCATTGGACGATCACCAGTTTTCCAGGCTCCGCCTCCAGCGCGGGGTCCACCAGAATCAGCATGCCCTCGCCGATGCTCTGCCCGGTGGGTGCAGTCATGGCATTGCCCGCCACCGTAAGCCAGAAGGCCGGACCACGGGCGTGATAATCCGTCAGTTCGAAACGCCGTTTGTCCTTGCCGCTCGAATACGCCGGCTGGCTTTCACGCGCCTCGATCGGGGTTTTCCAGTCGCTGACCGGATAGCGAAAGTAAGGGTTGTATTTCTGGGCCAGCGGCATTTCGTCGTCCTTGTCGACTTGCGGTTCGCGGATGACCAACGCGACTTCCAGATAGTCCATGCCCAGCGCTTTAAGCACGCGGTTCATCTGCGTGACATCGGGCTCACGGCGTTTGTTCAGCCAATGGCCGATTCCGCCCTGAGACATGCCGACACGTTCGCCGAGCTCGACTTGAGTGACGTTGAGTTCACTCATTTTGGCCTTGACCAACTCAATCCATTTATCCATGTGCGGCACCATACGTCCCCGCCTTCGGCCAGCAAAACACAAATTGTAGTATTTAAATTATGGTCACAAATACTACAGGTACTATTCTTGAGAAACGGATTTGAATCGACCAAGGAGTGACCTTTCACCATGAATATCACCAGCAACGACCTGCCCGACCTGCAGATGGACACCACTTTCAAGTCACCACAGGGCTGTGCCGCGGCGCAGCGGGCACTGGACTATTACTTGAAACCAACCGTGTCGGAACCGGATGTGGAAGAACGCTTTTTTGGTGTGAACAGCAACCTGAGCGGCGAAGAATCACTGGTCCACGCCTCCGATCTGTTGCGATGCGCAGCGGCCACTGCGTTCAAGGCAGCGGACGGCCTGCAGGGCGTCAGTCGGGACCTGGCATTTTCAGTCGTGCACATGGTGGACATGGCACGGGCGATGGTCGATCACTCGCTCGATGGCGGTGTTCGTTGAAGCGGGTGTGTGGACGGACAGGAAAGAATTTTCCAATCGCGCAGATAAAAACGTTTGACTTGCAAATGATAATGATTACTATTGCAGGCAACTGGTCGCGAGATCAGTCGATGGACCAGAGACCTTAGGTCGGTCTTCTGGACTATCTCCTCATCAGGCTAATCACGGTTTTTGACCCGGCTTTTTGTCGGGTCTTTTTTTGCCAGTTTTCTGGCTTATGGCTTCAGGCTAATGAAGTCTTTGGATGCTGCAAATTCGCTGGCGCGGATGATATCAAAAGAACATCGTCTGGCAAGGGAATCCCGGCAGTATTGGGGGGAAAGTAATGCCAATCAGCACTTGAGAATCAATCGCACAGCTACTAAGCTGCACCCGCGTCATGGAAGACGCCCCCCGCCACACCCCGTAATTTCCCTCGGTTTGACCCCTGTCTTGCGTGTAAAGTAGCCGCCATAAAAATCATATTCAGGAACCGATTATGACCGTGGCCAAATCTTCGTTCGACATCAGCGCCAACTTCGACAGCGGCAACATCCAAGTCATCGATATCAGCAACCCGCTCAATCCGGTTCTGGCAATTCGGCCAGATACCCGCAGCGGGCATTTCCAGTGGTTCCACTTCAAGGCCAGCGGCCTGCATGTTCATCAGGAGCACTGGTTTCGCCTGGTCAATGCCAGCCAGTCCTCCTACAACAAAGCCTGGACGGGCTATCAGGCCGTCGCGTCCTACGATCACGTCAACTGGTTCCGTATTCCGACCCAATTCGAAGGCGACAGCCTGCGTTTCTGCCTTGAGGCCGAGCAGACTCACGCCTGGTTCGCCTACTTCGAGCCGTACAGCCGTGGCCGTCACGACTGGCTGATCGAGCAAGCGTTGACCAAGGCCGGCTGTGAACTGCTGGCCACAGGCAAGAGCGTCGAGGGCCGCGACATTCAGCTGTTGCGCAAGGGCACCGGCGCCGAAGGCCGACGCAAGATCTGGATCATCGCCCAGCAACATCCCGGCGAACACATGGCCGAGTGGTTCATGGAAGGTGTCATCGAGCGTCTGGAACATCACAACGACCCAGAGCTGAACAAACTGCTGGAAAGTGCCGACCTGTATCTCGTGCCGAACATGAACCCGGACGGTGCCTTCCACGGTCACCTGCGCACCAACGCGATGGGCCAGGACCTGAACCGCGCCTGGCAGAACGCCTCTCAGGAAGTCAGCCCGGAAGTCCTGTTCGTACAGCAGCAGATGGAAAAATACGGCGTCGATCTGTTCCTCGACGTACACGGCGACGAAGAAATTCCCCACGTCTTCACCGCCGGTTGCGAAGGCAATCCTGGCTACACTCCGCGAATCGAGAAACTCGAAGAGCACTTCCGCAGCCACCTGAAACACACCACCAAAGACTTCCAGACCAAGTACGGCTACACCCGCGATGAACCGGGTCAGGCCAACATGACCCTGGCTTGCAACAGCGTTGGCCAGAAATTCGACTGCCTGTCGTTGACCCTGGAAATGCCGTTCAAGGATCACGATGACGCGCCGAACCCGCTCACCGGCTGGTCAGGCAAACGCTCGAAGCAATTGGGCAAAGACGTGCTGACCACCATCGCCGACATGGTCGACACCCTGCGCTGATCCTCCCCCCGTTCGTTGTCATATGAAAGATCGCAGCTCTGTCTGCGATCTTTTTTTTGCGCTGTACACGGACCCAATCAGGTTGCAAAACAAAACCAGATTATCTACCGTCATTCCAGTTTCCATTTGAAACCAGAAAAGGGATCAGGACATGAACGCGCAAAAACTTGGCAGTGGCGTCGTACTGCTGTTCGCCATTGCCTGCGGCCTGGCCGTGGCCAACGTGTATTACGCGCAACCGCTGCTGGACGCCATGGCCAACGCCTTCAACCTGTCGTCCGCGAGCATCGGCATCGTCATCACGCTGACCCAGGTCGGCTATGGTGTCGGGCTGTTATTGCTCGTGCCACTCGGCGATCTGCTGAACCGTCGCCGCTTGATCTTCACGCAAACCCTGTTATCCGTCGCCGCATTGCTGATGATCGCCCTGGCCGGCAACGGCACCTGGCTGCTGATCGGCATGACCCTGACCGGTCTGCTCGCCGTCGTCACTCAAGTGCTAGTGGCCTATGCCGCAACACTGGCCATCCCGGCACAACGCGGACACGTCGTCGGCGTGATCACCAGCGGCATCGTGGTCGGCATTCTGCTGGCACGCACCGTGGCCGGCGGGATGGCGGATCTGGCCGGCTGGCGGGCGATTTATCTGCTGTCCGCGGGACTGACGCTGGTCATGGCCCTGCTGCTGTTTCGCGTGCTGCCCAAGGATGAGAGCCAGCAACCGGCGACGTCCTACGCCGCCTTGATGACTTCGGTGTTCAGCCTGTTTCGTGAGGAGCCAGTGTTGCGGCAACGAGCGATTCTGGCCTTGCTGACCTTTGCCAGCGCCATGGTGCTATGGACGCCAATGGTGTTGCCGCTCGCCGCCCCGCCGCTGTCGCTTTCCCACAGTGAAATAGGACTTTTCGGGCTGGCCGGTGCGGCCGGTGCACTTGCGGCTGCAAGAGCCGGACATCTGGCGGATCGAGGTCTGGGGCAATGGGTCAGCGGCTTGTCGTTGCTGGTCATGCTCGGTTCATGGCTGCCGATTGCGTTTACCCAATCGTCATTGTGGGCGCTGTTGCTCGGGGTGATCACGCTGGATCTGGGCTTGCAGGCTGTGCACGTCACCAGCCAGAGCATGATCTACAGCGTTCGCCCGCAGGCACAGAGCCGACTGACTGCCGGCTACATGCTGTTTTATTCGGTCGGCAGCGCCGTCGGTTCAATCGCTTCGACGGCCATGTATGCCTGGGCAGGATGGCCCGGTGTCTGCTGGCTCGGCGCCGGGATCAACATCGTCGCGTTGCTTTATTGGTGGCGCACACTGGCCACACAGAAACGTGGCGAGGCTGATTGCGCCCTCGCCACGTCGGACTGACACACTATCAACCGCGATTGCGTCCCCGCAGCATGCTGTCGAGTACCTCGTCGCGGCGCACCCAACCATGGAACAGCGCCGCCGCCAAGTGCAGCAACACGGTCAGAAACAGCAGATAGGCCAGATAACCGTGTGCCTTGCGCAATAGCGCAAACACCTGGGCATCAGCCGGCAGGAGGGATGGCAATTGCAGCGAACGGCCGAGCATCACCGGATCTCCCGCCGCACTGATCATCGCCCAGCCCAGCAACGGCAGCACCAGCATCAGCCCATACAGCAACAGATGCGAAGCCTTGGCTGCCGTCACCTGCCAGCCCGGCAAGTCCTCCGGCAGCGGTGGCTGGCGAGTCCCCAGCCGGACAAGGATGCGCACAATCACCAGCAACAGAATCGCGATGCCCAACGGCTTGTGCAGGTTGATCAGCCATTCATGCCGCGCCGACACCGAAGTCACCATGCCGGCACCGATGAACAACATGGCGATGATCATCAGCGCCATCAGCCAGTGAAGCAGCCTCGCCAGCGGATTGAAATGCGTCGGTGGCGTTCTCATGGGCGAGCCTCCTGTTTACTGCCGGGCAACTGGCTGACTTCGCTGGTGCGACGCAGGTAGGAATCGGCATAACCGGCCGAGCGAGCGGCGAGCAACGGGTCGTCAGACCCTTCTATCCCGGCGGGCAGGACCAAGGGGTCATAGTTGATGTCGCGGCATTCGCCGCTCAGTTGCGGCTGAGTCTTTTCCAGCACCAGGGTGCCTGCATTCAGCACTTTGCGCCCGGCGGGCCAGGTCTTGCTCGCGTCGTTGACCGGATCGTCAGCGTTGGCCAACGTGATGTTCAACTGAAAGCGCAGCGGCCCTTCGGCCAGACGTTGCACCAGGTCCTTCTCGAGAAAATCGCTACCTTCCGGGGCCATAGCACCCGCTGCATCCTGGGCCAGGGGCATCATGCTCCAGCGTACGGCCTGCTTTTTGCCGCTCGCGTCGACCAGATAGAACGCATTGACGCTGTTATAGGTTTCCGTGACATAGCTGGCCGAAGGCTTGGCGGTCTTGACCCAAGTCAGAAACGGCACGGCCTCCGGATGCGCGGCAAAAAATGCCGGGACTTTGGCGGGATCGGGTTTGCCGGTCGCCGGATCCGGCGCTTGCGCCTGCTGCAACTGATAGAACGCTTCCGGCGTTCCGACCGGAAACACCGGCATGCTGTTCATCCCGGTACGCCACTGCTGGCCGTTGGCCTGGGTGAAGCGCAGCGCCAGACTGCGAATCGGTACGGCGCTGTCCGGCGCATAGGGATTACCCGCCGGGAGTGCGAATCGCCCGACAACCGGCGTACGTGGCTCATTGAACACTTGCGCGACAGAGTAAGGACGTGCCTCGCCACTGCTTTCGAAGTGGCCGATGACGCAAACACCCTTGGCGTGATTGCGACGAAACCCTGGATGCACGCCGTTGTTTTTCTCCAGCACATCGACCAACGCCTTGGGCGTCAGTCGTTGTGGGTCCAGGTTGCCGTGAACGTAGGCAAACGCCCCGGCCACTGCCGCGACCACCACGGCAATTGCGCCAAGACGCAACACCAGGCTCGCGGCACCCAATGGCGGACGTTGTACCCCGCCGGGCGGTGAGCTGCGATCAACCATGAAAGACTCCAGGGCCAATGGCCACAAGTAGGAAGAATCAGCAAGACGCACGCCGTCCGGATTTATTCCACGGTCCGGTATTTATTTTTCCGAACGTGGAATAACCTCGAATGCCGGGCGTCTTCCTAGTCCACAGCGTAGTGACTAGCAGAATTTCATGAGCGAATTCGACGAACAACTGAGAGAAATCATTCCCCGATTGCGGCGCTTTGCCGTGTCGTTGACGCGCAACAGCAGCAGCGCCGATGATCTGGTCCAGGCCAGCCTGGAACGTGCCCTCTCCAGCTGGGGTGACAAGCGTGTCGAAGGCGATCTGCGGGCCTGGCTTTTTTCGATCCTGTACCGCCAGTTCCTCGATGCCCACCGGCGCGCTCGTCGCTACGCCCGAATGCTCGAGTTTTTCACCGGCCGCGATGACACGGAACCCTCGGTGGAACGCACCGTCATTGCCCAATCGACCCTGCAAGCCTTCGACCGCCTGCCCACCGTACAACGCGCCCTGTTGCTGATGGTGTCGGTGGAAGGCTTGAGCTACAAGGAGGTCGCCGAGATCCTCGACATCCCCACCGGCACCGTGATGTCACGCCTGTCCCGTGCCCGCCAGGCCCTGCGCCAGCTCAGCGACGGTGAAATCAGCAGCCCTTCCCTGCGGATACTCAAATGATCAGCCTGCCCCCCAGCGAGCGTGACTTGCACGCCTACATCGACCACCAGCTCAGCGAAACCGACCGGCGAGTGCTGGAAAACTGGCTGGCCAGTCACCCCGATGAGGCCGCCTTGATCCGTGCCTGGCAACAGGATGCCCAACATCTGCGCGCCGCCCTTGGCGGTGCCTTGCAGCAACCGGCCAATCCGGATCTGGACCCGGCACTGATCCGTCAGCGGCTCAAGCATCGAGCGCGTCGACGCTGGGCCAGCGCGGCCGTGTTGCTGATGGCAGTCAGCCTCGGCGGCGTCAGTGGCTGGCAGGCCCGGGAAATGACCCTCGTGCGCTCGATTGCGCCGATGAGCGATGCCCTGCAGGCGTATCGTTTGATTGCCCAGCAAGGGCTTCTGCCGGCGGACTTCAAGGTTGACGATGCCGGCGACATGCAGGACTGGCTCGACCGCTACTTCACGCAGGCCAACCGTCTGCCGGATCTGACGTCAGCCGGGTTCCGGCCGGTCAGCGGGCGCTTGCTGAGTACTGAAGAAGGCCCGGCGGCGATGGTGATGTATGAGGATCGGGATGGGCACAAGGTCAGTTTCTACGTCAGGCCACCCGGCCCGAAAAACACCTTCCTGCCAAGGGGCAGCCGTCAGGACGGGGACCTACAGGCCGAGTACTGGTCCGGTGAGGGGTACAACTACGCGATGGTCACGCCCACCGATATTCCGGCGGCACCGTTGCTGCGGCACACCGAGCGCTTCTAGCCCGCTCAAAAGCCGACGTCCAGCACCACGTTGTCCAGATAGGTGCCGGCGGGCGGCGTTGACTGATCGGTGTAGATCCTGGCGTTGTAATTGAAAATCTGGCTGCCGGTGCCCAGGCCATTGCCGGGATTGACCTCGGCATCGGTGCTCGCCCGACGGGCCGCGCCGACACTGCCCCAGCGGGTGGTGCCGGCGCTTTTGAAAATGTCGTAGGCCAGGTAATTGCTGCCGGAAATCATTCGTCGTCGACCGCCGACGCTGAGCGGATTCTGACCATCGCTCAAACCGACGGTGTAGGCGCTGCCCTTGGTGCAGGCCAGATTGATGGTCTGCCCGGTCACCGGGGTAAACGCGCTGATCACCGGTGCGCTGCCGAACGCGATATTGGGGGCGGTGATGGTGCAATCGTTGGCCACGGTCAGGTTGACCGTCAGGGTCGTGGTGCCGCTGTTGATATCGCGGCCCAGGCAGAGTCCGCCGGCACCGATGCCCGAACAGTAATTCCAGTTCCAGAAAATGCTCAGGGTTTCGGTGTAGACCCCAGCCGCCACGTTGCTGCCGATTGTGGTGCCGAAATACAGCGGCACGGTTTTCGGCACGGTGCCGTTGAGCAATCCCAGCGCGTCGATGATGCCGTTGCGGGCAAAATCGTAGGCCGTGCCGCGAGTCAGCGGGTAACTGGTGCTGTTGTTGGCGTAGATCGTATAGCTGATGACATCCCCGGTGGGCCCGAGCAGGCCGCTTTGGGTCGAGGTCACCGTGGCCCAGAAATGGTCGTTGTTGGCCAACAGTGACAGCAGCGAACCCGTACAGCTCAAACCGCCATTGAGCGTGGAGCTGGGCTGCGAGGTGGTGCGCACCGCAATCGAACTGAGCGTGCCGAACCCGGCCGGCGTGGTCGAAACCACCGAACACAGTGCCTGCGCCGCCCCCGGCAACACCAGCACCAGCCAGAGACACAACCTCATCCACGTCATTGGCACACCAGCGGTCCGATCAACGGCACCTGTTCCTGCTGCAGATCGATGCTGAACTGCGCCTGACAGCTCTTGCCATCGGCAAGCGTTACCCTCAGCGAATTCTGCGCCTGGAGGTTTTCCAGATAGACCAGCCCGTCCCAACCCACCACCGTGCGCGTCCCGCTCTGTTCATGCAGTACACCACTGCCCAGCGGCAACTCCTGCTGTTGCGCATCCACCAGCACGATACTTGCGGCAATCACCCGGCTCAGTGGGAACTCCAGCAGATAACCGCTGCCACGGCGTACGGCGACACGCTGTTCAACATTCGGACTGCGTACGTTGGCCGGCAGGTTCAACGGATCGATTTCATACTTGCCACGGTAGTAGGCGCTGCTCCATGGCACCAGCAAGTGACCGTTGCGATCGGTCTGACCGACCTGCTGATTCTCGTAGCGCACCGGGACATCGGCATAACCATCGGTGCTGACCAGTACGAACGCATCGTCGATGCGGTTGGCGGCGAAGACTTGATGGTCCATCCAGACCAGTGAACCGCTGGCATCGGCCCAGCGGGTTTCGGCGTCCGAAGTACCGTAAACGCCAGCCTGCAATTGCACCGACTGCAGACGCCAGGTCACGTCGGCCTGACGGTAATCGGCACCGTCGCCCTTGGCGTACCCGAGATTGAAACCTACCCCGCCCTCGGATGGCACCGCGCGACTGTAGTTGACCCGCTGCTGGCTTTGTCCGTTCTTGTTGCGCTCGCTGCTGATGGCCAGGCTGCCGTGCACATCGAAAGGGATGACCAGTTGCGCCTGCACCGCCCAGTTGGCATCACCGATTTCGCGGTTGGCGGACAGGTAGAAACTGCTGTTACGCCACAGCGGCTTGCTCCAGCTCAGGTTCAGCAGCCGCGTGCGAAAGTCGTCCGCCGCCCTGATATCGAAGTAACCGACACCCAGGCTGCCCCAGCGCTCAAGGTTGAGACTGAGGGTTGCCTGTTCGCTGCGCTTGCTGAGACTGGTGTAAGGACTGTCGACCACCGTCAGGTCGGCGTACTGCTCACGGCGTTGCAAGCGTTGCCAGGAAATACTGAAACGCTGGGCGCTGTACTGATAACCGAGGCTGTATTGCTGACCACCGTCACCGTCGAAACGGCTCTGGCTGATCGCACTGTTGAGCACCCCGAAATTGCCCAGCCGCAGGTTGCCACCGAGGCCGCCAAGGGTCAGCGAGTCGGCGGCTTCGGCATGGCTTTCCAGGGTGAAGCTGTCGCTGATGCCATAACGCAGGCTGCCCGAGGTCACGCCCGGTCCGTAACTGAAATCCTTCAGTCCGTACTCTCGGCGCAGCGTACCGGCCGTCACCGAGAAGTCGCTCAGCCCCTTCTGCAACAGGCTGCTGGTGACATAGAACGGCACGGTAGTGGACACTTGCCGGCCCAGCGCGTCGGTGGTCACCACCACGGCTTCGCCCGCGCCGTTGATGAACGGGATGTTGGTCAGGGTGTACGGTCCCGGCTGCAAATCGGCACTGCTGGACTTGTAGCCGTTGATGAACAAGTCAACCGAGGACGGCACTGCCGCCTCGCCGGCGAATTGCGGCAGCGGGTAGGTCACCAGATCCGGGCGCACTGCAAAATCCCGGGAAAACTGCACGCCGCCCAGACGCACCGAACTGCTCCAGGGCAACGCGCCGCTGACCACGTCCCCAGCCTCGTAAGTCAGCATCCGCTCGTCATCGGAGTAGCGCCACGTGGTGTCGTAACGCAGATAACCGTTGTTCAGCGTGCTGGCCGCATCACCGGACAAGGTACGCCGATACTGCCCGGTGCTGGACAGCGTGCCCCAACTGTCGAATACCCGTATCTCGTTCCACGCCGCCAGGTAAGTACCGGCATCATCGGTGTCGTTGAGGTACAGGTCATAGTTGAACAACGCACCGAAACTGCTCAACGCCGGGGTGCGCGGATAGACCTCACGGTTGCCGATGAACTGCTCCGGCAGCCAGTCCGGCGGCACATCGATCAACAGTCGCTGGCCGATGCTGTCGTACTCGCTGTGCAGCCCCGGCAGGCCGTCGAGATCGACTTCGGCACCGGTATTCTCGGGCAACGTCATGCCGGTATCGCGCAGCACACTGCCCGGCAGGAACAGCCGCCCGCCCCGCTGCTCCACCGCCACGACTCGGCCGGTATTCATCTGGTTGACCACCAGTTCCAGAAACAACTGTGCATCGCTGACGGCCTCCATGCCGCTGGGGGGCGGCGGCAGTTCGCCAGCCCCGGATGGATGAATGAACATCAGGCAACACGCGCCGGTGACAAGCCACAACGGACGCTGAATACGTCGAGCCCATCCCGGGCTCATTAGCGTGTTTCGTCCGTCAATGGACTGCTTCCTCCTGAAACCGCTGCTGCCTGCCGGCCTGTCGCTTGCCCGGCGGCCACGCACTACCCGATCCGCAGATCGAAATCCTTACTTCGCCGGGGTAATGCTCTGGACCTGTGCCGCGCCATTGATCCGGCCCGTCAGTTCCCCCGTCACCGAACCCGGCGCCGGCCAGCGCATCACCGCGCCAGGCAATACGTAACCCAACAACCCTTCCGCCAACGGTTTGCTTTGCCCGCCCTGTCTGAACGCGACATCGGTCAAGCGCGCATGCACCGCTCCCTGATTGCGTACTTCCACGTAGGGCTTGCCATCGACCGAGACCGACCGCCAGCTCAACTGCGGCAGACCGATGCCCTTGGGATCGCGCTGACGGGTGCTGTCCTCCTTGCCCCAGAGCCCCGCGCCATAGGCGAACAGCGGCACCGAATAGCGCATCTGGAAGCGAATAGCCGCCGCGGTCTTTCCTGCATCGGCAACCGGTGGCTGCGCCGAAGGAATCTCGTCGATGATGATCCGGTAAGCCAGTTCCTGGCCGGGCGGCACGTCTCGGGTCCGGGTCAGGCGCACCAGCTGCTTCTGCCCCGGCTCGATCTTCGCCACGGGCGGGCTGCCGATCACGTCGCGTTGATTCTGGTATTGCTCCTGGTAACCGTTCTGACTCCAGCCGAATACACGGATCTGCAGGTTGGCGGTTTCATTGCCGCGATTTTCCAGCCACAAAGCGCTGGCCTGCTGATCCGCCTCCAGCACCGGATCGATGGGCCAGATCAGCACGGAACTGGCCGCCTGTACCTTGACCGCTGCCAGCAAAACCCACATTGATATCGCGCAACCCGCCCGTAACAGCCGTGACGAGACCTCCCCCATAACCCGCTCCTTGTGCCGTTCGTCACCACGACAGCTGCACCTGCAGCACATCGCTGTACGTCCCCCCGGGCACATTGCCCGGCAATTGCGCCTGACCGTAGATCGGCAGGCTGATGTTGTTGGCATCGCTGTACGCCACCGCCACGGTCTGGCCGATCCCCAGGCTCTGGCTGTAGGCGGCGTCACGAAACAGCGCATAGGCCACCCGCGCGCTGCCGCTGTTGAGCTGCATGTGTCGGCCACTGCTGTTGTACTGGCCGCCATCGACCGTCATGTTCAACGTCACTCCCGGCGTGCATTGCAACTGCACGTCACCGGTCAGGGCCACCTGCACCGTGGCGGTGGACAGCGCCGGACTCGACCCGAAATTCAGCCCGCCATAGTTCGACACGCCGCCCACCACCAGACAGCCCGGCGTGATGGTCGCGCTGACTTGAAAACTCTGACTGGTCACCGCTGCCAGCGGCAACGGCACTGCACCTGCGCACAGCACCAGCAGCGCTGCACCGCCACGCCGGCCCATGGCACTAGAACGTCAGTTCAACGGCAATGGTGTCGGTGTAGGTGCCCGCCGGCAGACCGGCCTTGCCCACCGCCTGCCCGTAGATGTTCACGGTCTGCGCCACCCCGGTGCTGGCGGCGAGGCTGATCACGCCGTCGATGGCCAGCAACTGCGAGTGCCCGGCATCGGTATACAGGTCGTAAGGCACGTAGTTGGCTACGCCGTCATACAGCGCTCGGGTACCGCCCGGGGACTTGCCGTCATTGGCACCGGCGCGCACCTTGACCGTCGGCGTGGTGCCGGCGGAGCAAAGAATCGACAACGCCCCGCCACCGCCACCCAGTACCTGTCCGGTCGCGGTAGTGAACAGGCTGTTGGCCGTGCCGAAATTCAGCGCACCGAAGTTCAGTCCGCTGGAACCGCCAGAGCCGTTGACCTGGCAACTGCTGATCAGGATCAGGCTGGAGGTGATCTGGCCGGTGACCGTGGTAGCGGCGTTGACACTGGAGGCCAGTGTCAGACCGAGCAGCGACAGACCTATCCTTGATGCAATCGTACCCATGGTGTCCTTCCTCTACGATTTACCAGTCGAGCGTCACCGTCAGGGTGTCGGTATAGACACCGGCCGGTACCGCGCGGGTGTTCGCCACCACCGTGCCAAATACCGGAATCGGTATCTGTGCGCCGCTGGTGACCGCGAAATTGTGCTGCTGGCCGATGCTGTAGCTCTGGCTGCCCGAAGCATCGAGGAACAGTTGATAGGGGATGGTCTGGCGACCGTTGCTCAGGCGACGGGTACTGCCGTCGCCATGGGTGCCACCGTCGATGGTCACGGTGAAACCGGTCACCGACGGGTTGCAGGCCACGTTGAGCCTGCCACTGCTGTCATTGGCCAGGCTGGCCTTGATGGGAGCGTTCCAGGTCGGCCCCTGCTGACCGAAGTCGAGCTTGCCCAAATTCCCCACCGGGCTGGCGGGCGAGGATGCATTGGTCACCTCGCAGCCGGCGATCAGGGTCAACCGGGCGTGGATCTGCCCATTGACCGACGCCTGCGCATCCTCGGTGAGAAACAGCAATGCGCCTGCGGTGATGACCAGCCAGTGCTTGCCCGTCATTGCATCCTTTCTCCTTCCGGTCCCTGAGGATCGTCCACTGCGTTCGTCATTGAACGCGCCATTGCCGCATCATGCCGGTCGATCACCAGGTGACGGTCACCTTGACCAGATCCGAATAGCGACCGGCTCTCGGCACCTCGGCCATCCGCTCGATCCGCCCGTACAGCGGCAATTCAACCGAACCGCTGTCCGGCACGCGACCGCTGACCGGAACATCCACCACCAGCGGCACCCGTCGAGCGGCATCCCGATACAGACGATAGGGAATCGCCCTGCCCCCCGCCTCGCCCGTCATGTAACGCACTTCGCCGGTCCCGCCATGCAGTCCGCCGTCGACACGCAACTGATACGGCGTGTCCGGGTTGCATTCCAGACGCGGCAACCGCGAAGGGTTCAGTACCGCCCCGAGCGGCCCGGCCGGATCGTCGAGACGCGCGGTGCTGCCGAAATCGAGTACACCCGATTGCTCGATTCCGGCGTCACGTTGCCGCCCGACCAACTGACAGCCACGCTGCACGTCGACCCGCACTTCGACCTGCAGGTCGGCTGCCTGCACCGGTGCCGCAAGCCCGCCCAGCAATGCCCAGACCATCCCTGCATTCACCGCCCGCTCCCTGATGGCGACAGCGTTTCTGCCGTTACAGTGTTTCAGGTTAGCAACGGACGTCGATTGCGCCAGTCAATTGGATCCATTGATCGTGCGGGATATGTTTCGAAAAGTTGTCGATTCGACACGTCAGGACGCTGAAAAAACCTCTACACACAGCAAAATACTGTCCAGAAAGCAGCGACTGCCGATAAAGCGCAGTGGAAGAAAAACTACCCATCTGGTTACACTACGCCGCCGCGCTCCGGGAGAGCCGGCTCGACCATGACGGAGTGACTCCACCGTGCCCGCCCGAACGCCCGAACCCTCACGTCTGTCCCGGCGCTTTTCCGTGCTGCGCCGCTGGTTCGGCAAACGCAACGCTGCCAGTGCCGGTCATTGCGCCAGTGCTCAGGCGATCCGCGATTATTTCCGGCACAAGGCCCATGCCCAGGGCTATACCCTCAGCCATAGCCAGCAGCGGGTGATCGACTGCATGGCACAACAGACGTGCCTGTTGTTCGGCCCTGCCCCACAAACGCCTCCGAGTCTGTACTTGCACGGTGCTGTGGGACGCGGCAAGAGCTGGTTGCTCGACGGCTTTTTCCAGGCCTTGCCGACACAACAGAAACAACGTCTGCATTTCCATCAGTTCTTCGCCGACCTCCATCAGGGCATGTTCCGGCATCGTGATCAGGAAGATGCCCTCGCCGCCACACTCGACGAACTGTTGCGAGATTGCCGGGTACTGTGTTTTGACGAATTCCATGTGCATGACATCGGCGACGCGATGCTCATCACCCGGTTGTACAAAGCCCTGTTCCAGCGCGGCATCCTGCTGCTGGTGACCTCGAATTATCCGCCCGAAGGACTGTTGCCGAACCCGCTGTATCACGCGCGGTTCAAACCGGTGATCGATCTGATCAATGCCCGCATGCAGGTCATGGAAGTTGGCGGCCCTCACGACTATCGCAGCCTGGCCCGTCACCGCGCGCATCAGGTCTTCACGCAGGGCCATTACGCATGGCCGGCCACACCGGCACAGCGCCAGGCGCTGGATTTGCCGCCACAGGATGCCGCGCCGCAGTCGATAGCGGTGGGCAGCCGGACTTTGCAGGCGCGCCTGCGCGACGGACGACGTGTCGGGTTCACCTTCAATGCGTTGTGCGAGCAACCCACGGCAGTGATGGATTATCTGGAACTGTGCCGACACTTCGACCACTGGGTCATCGAGGAGCTGCCGGCGCTGGACGACTGCCCGATTGCCGTCCAGCAACGCTTTATCAATCTGATCGACGTGCTCTACGACCAGGACAAACACCTGACGCTGCTCGGGCATTTGCCACTGCATGAAAGCCTGGCCGGCAACGCCATTGATCTGGCCCGCACCCGCAGTCGGCTGGGGCAATTGTCGGAAACGCGCGAACCGATCTGATTTGCCGTTATCATGCGGGCCATTTCCGGCGTACCACGCCCTCTCGATAGCGATCCTCTCCATGCACACCCTTGCACAACTGCGCACCGGCGAACTGTCGGGCATCACCCGGTTGGATCTGGTCGAAGACCTGACCGAGTTTCCCCGTGAGATCTTCGACCTGGCCGATACCCTGGAAGTGCTCAACCTCAGCGGCAATGCCTTGAGCAGCCTGCCGGACGACTTGCATCGCCTGCCGCATCTGCGCGTGCTGTTCTGCTCCGACAACCGGTTCACCGAACTGCCGGAGTGCCTCGGCCAATGCCAGGCCCTGAGCATGATCGGCTTCAAGGCCAACCGGATCGCCCGAGTGACCGGCGCGGCCCTGCCACCGCAGCTGCGCTGGCTGATTCTGACCGACAACCTGATTGAAACCCTGCCGGAAGAACTGGGCGAGCGCCCGCTGCTGCAAAAGCTCATGCTCGCCGGCAACCGTCTGCGTGCCCTGCCGCCATCGTTGAACCAATGCCATCGACTGGAATTGATCCGCATCGCCGCCAACCAGCTGACAGAACTGCCGCAATGGCTACTGGCGCTGCCGAGCCTGACCTGGCTGGCCTACGCCGGCAATCCGTTGGAAACCGAAGCCGATGCCGCCGCACTGCAAGCCACACCGTTAATCGACTGGTCGACCTTGCGTCTGCAACAGCGTCTCGGCGAAGGGGCGTCCGGGGTGATTTCCAGGGCCGCGTGGCAACCGGCCGGTCAGCCGGAACGCTCGGTGGCGGTCAAACTCTACAAGGGCGAGATGACCAGCGATGGCTCACCGCTGCACGAGATGAACGCCTGCATCACCGCCGGCCTGCACCCGAATCTGATCCGGGTCGAGGGTCGTATCGGCAATCATCCCGAAGACCGGCAAGGCCTGGTGATGCAACTGATCGATCCGAGCTATCGCAACCTCGCCGCGCTGCCGAGCCTGGCGTCCTGTTCGCGGGATGTCTACGCCGAGGATTGCCGCTTCAGTGCCGACGTCGCGTTGCGCATCGCCCGGGGTATCGCGTCGGTCGCCGAGCATTTGCATCGACAGGGCATCACCCATGGTGATCTGTACGGTCACAACATACTGTTGAACGAAAACGGCGACTGCCTGCTGGGGGACTTTGGCGCAGCCTCGTTCCACGCCACTACCGACAACCTGGAAACCCGCGCACTGCAACGCCTCGAGGTGCGGGCGTTCGGGATTTTGCTGGGGGAATTGCTGGCGCGAATCGACTCGGGATTGAGCGATGGCCAGCGTCAGGCGCTGGAGGAGCTGGAGCGGCGCTGCTGCCAGCCGGATGTGCTGGCGCGGCCAGGCTTCAGTGAAGTCATTGAGATGCTGGAAACGCTGTGACCGAACAAACCCTGTGGCGAGGGAGCTTGCTCCCGCGGGATGGCGAAACTATCCCGATTGCGGCGACTGCTGCGCAGCCGGGCGGGAGCAAGCTCCCTCGCCACAGTTCAGCTTTGCAGCAAGATCAGCCGGCCAGGCCGACGAACATGTCCTGCACGTCGTCGTGGTTGTCGAGGCCTTCGAGGAACGCTTCGACTTCTGCCATCTGCTCGTCGGTCAGGCCGCTGACCGGGTTCTTCGGCTGATAGCCCAGCTTGGCCGACAGCACGGTGAAGCCTTGTTCCGGCAGGGCTTTCTGCACGGCGTCCAGATCGGTCGGGTCGGTCAGGAACAAGGTCGCACCGTCTTCGCCCGGCTCGAAATCCTGCGCACCGGCTTCGATCGCGGCCAGTTCCGGATCAGCGTCCGGGGTGTCCGGCGTGGCCTCGATCATGCCGACGTGGTTGAAGTCCCAGGACACCGAGCCGGAGGCGCCGAGCTGACCCTTGCGGAACGCCACGCGGATTTCCGCTACGGTACGGTTGACGTTGTCGGTGACGCACTCGACGATCAATGGAACCTGATGCGGCGCGAAACCTTCGTAAGTCACGCGATGGTACTGAACAGTCTCGCCCAGCAGGCCCGCGCCTTTCTTGATCGCGCGATCCAGGGTTTCCTTGGGCATCGAGGCTTTCTTGGCCTGTTCGACCACCAGACGCAGGTGTGCGTTGGTGGCGGTATCGGCACCGTTGCGGGCCGCGATGGTGATTTCTTTCACCAGCTTGCCGAAGATCTTGCCCTTGGCGTTGGCTGCCGCTTCTTTGTGTTTAACCTTCCACTGTGCGCCCATTACTCACTCTCTTGATCTGTGGCGCCGAGACATCTATTGGCCGACGCGTGGCGCCAAGTTTATACGGCCTAAAGTCGGCAATCGACCAAAAAATCCGCTGCTGTCGACATCTTCTACACACCTTGTAGGGCGATTCTGAAAATCCGCTTTCCAATGCCCCTTTCCCGCCGCGGTTTCGTACCCTCTGCCGCCCGTATTACCCGACAGAGCCCGTACGAATGCTCAATGACAAGGAAAGTCCCTTCACTTTGACCCTCATCGAGGGTGGCCTGAGCCTGCCGGTGCAGCGGTTTCGCGGCCATGAAGCACTGAACCGGCCCTTTCGCTTCGAGATAGACGTCATTGGCCTGGCCCCGTCCCTGGCCCCGACTACCCTGCTGTATCGGCCAGCCTATCTGCACCTGGGTGAGGACCATGGCATTCACGGCACCCTGCACAGTGCCAGTTGCGAACATCGCGGAGCCCATCGGATCGGCTACCGGCTGGTGCTGGGCCCCCACTTGCTGCAACTGCAACAGCAGACCCGGCGCCGGGTGTTCACCCGATCAAGCGTTCCGGACATTCTTGAACAACTGCTTGTCGAGCATCGTCTGCCCGCGCACAGTTATCGGTTCGACCTGACGACAGGCCACTACCCGCCGCGCCCGTTCTGCATCCAGTACGACGAATCGGACCTGGCGCTCTTGCAGCGTTTGTGCGAAGAGGAAGGCATCCACTATCACTTCGAACACCGACCGGACGGCCATGTCGTAGTGTTCGCCGATGACAGCCTGAGCCTGACACAGCAAGCGGTGCCGGTCGCCTTCAGCATGGAACAGGAACCGCCGTCGCCCGCCCTCAGTTCTCTGTTTCAGCGTCACGATGCCGTCACGGTGCAAATCTCGCCCGGCGTCCGTGATCGAGGGTACTTGAGCAATGCTGATGAGGCTGCCAATCATCCACCGGGAGCCCCCCCGCCCGTGCGCGGCGTTCTGACGAGCGAGCAACGCTACGCCGATCAACGCAGCCGGCGTCAACTGGAACGCGAGCGTTGCCGGTATCGGTGTCTCCAGGGCCGCAGCGACTGCACCCGGTTACTCAGTGGTCGCCTGCTGCAGGTTACAGATCATCCGGTGAGTGGTTTCAACGACCAATGGTTGCTTACCGAGTTGCATCATCAGGGTCAACAACCTTCGATTCTCGATCCGATGCCCGCATGCCGTCGCTACCACAATGACTTCACCGCACAACCATGGCAGACCGAGTTCCGACCTGCACTGCGACAACCGCGCCCGAGCATTCCGGGGTATCACCCGGCCCGGGTTCTTGGCCCGACCGGGCAGCCGCCGCAATTGGACGATCAGGGACGAATCGCTGTCCGGTTATGGCCTCGACAGAGCGTGAATGCCGACGATGACGGGTTATGGCTGGCGATTGCCATGGTCGGAGGTGGCGGCCCGATCACTCGGGAAGCACTGCCTCGCGCCGGCAGTGAAGTATGGGTGAGTTTCCTCGACAGCGATCCGGACCGACCGATTCTGTGCCTGGACGTCGGCCACGTTCGTGCGACGCAGCCACCGTCGGAATCGCTCGATGACGATCTGCTGCTCGACTGGCTGCTCAACCGCACCCCGCCTTCAGCCTGATGTTCAGGCCTTGTCGGCCTTGCCCGCAGCCGCTGCGAATTTCGCCAGGCGTACATCCAGATGCCGAGGACGCCGTCCGTGATCCTCGGCGCGTTCCTTGCGGCGAATCGCGTTGCGCACCATCAAGGAACCCAGATAGCGGATCGGCTCCGGCGGAAAATACCCCAGCGGCCCGTTGACCAGCGGCGAGCGCGTCCAGGGATTGTCGAGACCTTGCACCAGCGAGGCGAGAATCTGCCCGCCCATGTGGCACGGTCCGACGCCACTGCCGGAATAACCGAAACCGTAGAACACATTGCCGCTGGCGCTCATCTGGCCGAAAAACGGCAGACCGGTGACCGAACGATCCGACGGGCCGTTCCATGTCGCGTCGACCTTTACATCGGCGAAGGCCGGGAAGAAGTCGTCGAGGCTGCGCTTGAGCAACCCGGCGTATGGCGATGGTCGGTCGAACACCGGCAACATCCGGCCACCGTAAGCGAAGGTGTTGCCACCCTTGCCGAGCATGATCCGGCCGTCCGGTGTGTTGTGGTAGTAATGCACGAAAATCCGCGAATCCAGCACGGTCACGCCGCTGGTCAGGCCGATTTCCTGCAACAGCTCCGGACGCGGTTCAGTGATCAGCATGTCGCTGGAAACAATTGCCACGCTGCGCTCGAACTGCGCAAAAGCACGGGCCATCCAGGCATTCATCGCCAGCACCACGCGATCGGCGACCACACGCCCACTGGCCGTTTGAAGGCGCGCCGGGCGGCCTTCCTCCAGCCCGGTCATCGCGGTGTTCTCATGAATCCTGACGCCAAGTTGCAGTGCCACTCGACGCAAGCCACGCACCAGCTTGCCCGGCTGCACACTGGCGGCTGCCGGTGAGAACCAGCCTTCCAGATGCTTGTCGGAACCGGCCATGCGCTGCACGTCGGCGACGGGACGCTGGGTGAACGAGTTGATGCCGTTGCGCTCGAGTGCCGCAATCACCGCATCGGTCGAGCCGCATTGCGCCTGGTTGGTGGCGGTGTAAAGCGTGCCGTCGAGGCGGTAATCGGCCTCGACACCGTAGTGCTCGCAAAACTCGCCGATGGCATGGATGCTGCGCTCGGACTCCTTGACCAGCCGCACCGCTTCTTCGACGCCGAACAGCCGCTCGAGGGTGAAGTACTTCGCCGACCACGACAGCGCACAACCGCCGTTGCGCCCGCTGGCGCCGGCGCCGCAGATGTCGGCTTCGATCAGCAACACATCGAGCCCGGGGTTCTGTTGCTTGAGCATGATCGCGGTCCACAACCCGGTGTAACCGCCACCGACGATGCACACATCCGTGCGCACTTCGCCTTGCAGCGGCGGGCAGGGTTCGGACGTATCGAGCTGCAAGGCCTGCTCCAGCCAAAACGGTCTCATGAACGTTCTCCAGTCAGTCGGCCACGGCACAGCCTGCCGCGAATGCCGCAGCAGGCCGCGAGGCAGGGTTTGTTCAGTTACGCAGAGGTTTGATGGTCAGGGCCCGATTGGGCACAGAAGCACGGGGTTCCATGACGCCAACCGGGCGGCTGTTCCAGTGTGGAATCAGCACCAGCGCCGAGAACAGCGCGCAACCGGCGAACACGATGAACACCGTCACCGAATCGAAGTAGCCCGGCAGCAACCCGCCGAGCACCGCGCCGACCGAGCCGCAACCGTTGACAAATCCTGCCGCCGTGGCACCCGCCTTGGCCTTGCCGAAATCGATGGCGGCCGCGCCGCTGATCATCGAATCCGGGCCGTACAGGGTCAGGCCCATGACAAAGAGCAAGGCCACCACCAGCAACACGCTGCCGGTGTGCAAGGCGCCCATGAACAGCGCCAGGGTCACGGTCAGCGCCAGCAGGCTCAACACGCAGGCCGGCATGCGCCGGGCGCCGAACAGTTTGTCCGAGGCCAGACCGATCATGATCGGCCCGAGCAGCCCGGCGAGTTCAAACGCAGTCGGAATGATCGCCGCACCAACCTTGCCGACTGCCGGCATCTGTTCGAAGACGATCACCGGGCCCCACAACAGAATCGCGTAACGCGCCGGTTTCAGCAGAAAGTACGCCAGACCCAGCACCAGCACCGTGCGGTTGCGCAGGATTTCCTTGAGCGGCTCCCAGATACTGAGCTTGCTGTAGGCAGCGGTTTGCTCGGCACTGAGTTCCGGCTCCGGATCCACGGCGGGCAGTCCGACGTCTTCCGGTTTGTTGCGCTGAAAGATGAAGAACAACAGCGCCACCACGGCTACCACTGCCGCACTGGAAATGAACGCCGCATGCCAGCTGCCGATCAGCGTGTAAGCCCACCAACCGGCGAACGGTGAGGCCACCAACCCGCCGAAGGCGTAGCAGGAACTCCATAACCCGAGCACTCGCCCGCGCTGTTCGGCGGGGAAGAAACTGCCGAGGTTCTTGCACAGGCCCGACCAGCCGGTGGACTGTGCCAGCCCCTGGATCAGCATGCAGGTGGCGAAGATCGGCAAGGTCGCGAAGCTGCCCATCACCAGGGCGGCACCGGCGGAAATCAGCAAGCCGCCGAGCACCACGACCCTGGGGCCGAAACGGTCGGCAAGCATGCCCCAGGTGAATTGCCCGATGGCATAGGCCGCCAGGTAAATTGCATCGAGGTTGGCCATGGCCATTTTGTCGAGTGTGAAGCCCGGGTCTTCGGCGATGCCCAGTTTGGCCACCGAGAAGGCTTTGCGGGTGAAATAGAACGCGGCGTAAGCGAGCCAGGTGACAGCGAAAATCTGCATGCGCCAACGCGCAAGGGTGCCGATGTGCTTGTTCATTGTGGTTCTGACCTCAGGGTGTGAGTGTGCCGGCAGAATCGTTAAGTAAACGCCTGTGTTTTTTATTGTTGAGCACTGCGATATCACCCTGTCCCTGTTGGCAATATCGGTCAGATGAGTCCTGCTGTTGCACGCACAGGCCCATGGCCAACGTCACTGCCCGACCGGGCAGTCAGCGTTGGCGTGAGCGGATCAAAGCAATTACTGTTTAATAAATAAAATCGATTTATCGTATTTCACACATAAGCTCTGCTTGTTACCGAGGTCAGCCATGTCGGTTTCCCACGCCCAGCTCAAAGCCTTTCATGCCGTCGCCGTGCACGGAAGCTTCACCAAGGCCGCCGAGCGGCTTTACCTGACGCAACCGGCGATTTCCGACCAGGTGCGCAAGCTGGAAGAACGCTTCGGCGTGCTGCTGTTTCATCGCAACAAACGCTCGGTACGCCTGACGGACCTGGGCGAGCGCTTGCTGGCAATTACCCAGCGCTTGTTCGTGGTCGAGGCCGAAGCCCAGGAACTTCTCCAGGAGTCCCAGGCCTTGCAGACCGGCAGCCTGATCCTGGCAGTGGATGCGCCGGTGCACGTGTTGCCACAGATCGCCCGGTTCTGCGAGCGCTATCCGGGGATCAGCGTGAAGATCGAGACCGGCAATACCGATGAATCGCTGTTTCGCCTGTTCAACTATCAGGCCGATCTGGCGCTGCTCGGGCGCGATGTCAACGATGAACGCCTGCTGTGCGTGCCGTTGCGCAATGATCCGATGGTGGCATTTGTCTCGCGCCATCATCCGTGGGCCGAGCGCGAGTCGATCTGCCTGGCAGATCTGGACGACACGCCGCTGGTACTGCGCGAACACGGCTCGGTCACCCGCCAGACCCTGGAAGAAGAAATGGCCCGCGCCGGTTTGCGCATCCGCCCGGCGATCCAGGTGGAAGGCCGGGAAGCGGCGCGGGAAGCCGTGGTCGTGGGGATTGGCGTGGGGGTGGTGTCGGCAGCGGAGTTTGGTGCCGACTCACGGGTCTGCGCACTGCCGATCACCGATTGCACCCGGCGGTTGACCGAAACGCTGGTGTGCCTGCGGGAACAGAGTTCGCGGCGGGTGGTGGCGACGTTTCTAGAGATGGTTCGCGAAAGCCTTGTGTAGTCAGTTCCGGCCCCTTCCCGAGCAAGCTCGGTCCCACCTGGAGCCGCGGCGTGCACAAACCCTGTGGGAGCGAGCTTGCTCGCGAATGGCCGCGATACGGTTATCAGTTGGGCGCCAACCCAAAAAACGCCTGAATCAACCGTAACTCCCGCCGCCGCTCCACGCACCCGATCATGTGCCGGTTCACCAGACCTTCTCCCGCAATGGGAATCGCGACGACACGGGGGTCGTGGCTGACCTCCACCGATGACACCACGCCAACCCCCAACTCAGCCGCCACCGCCTCCGTCACCGCCTCACGGCTGTCCAGTTCCAGCAACACCCGTGGATTGACCGATGCCCGCGCACAGGCCTGATCGAAGGTGCGTCGGGTAATCGAACTCGGCTCGCGCAAGACCATGATCACCTGATCCAGCTCCTTGAGGCTGACCTCACCACGGCGTGTCGCCCAGGGATGCCCCGCCGGCACCAGCGCACAGATTCGCGATTCACTCAGCGCCTGCAAGTGCAGCCCCTTGCGCGGCTCGACTTCGGTCAGAACCGCCACGTCTGCATGTTCCGACAACAGCGCCGCCAGGGTTTCCTGGGCATTGCCCAATCGCAGGTTTACGGTGATTCCCGGATAGCGTGCCCGCAGGCTGGCGAGCATCGGCATGACCATGTGCGGGCCGTCCGCCGCGACCTCCAGACGCCCGGTGAGCAATTGCCGATTGGCTTCGAGCAGCGCCTGGGCCTCTTCGGCCATGCCGAACATAGCCCGGGTGATCGCCGCCAGTTTGGTGCCCTCCTCCGTCAATTCGACCCGGCGTGCCGTTCGGCGCAACAGGGTGATCTGATAGTGCTCCTCCAGCGCCTTGATGTGCCCGGTGACCGCCGGCTGGCTGATGAACAAGCGTGCAGCGGCACGGGTGAAGCTGCCTTCCCGGGCTACGGCGTCAAAGGCGCGGAGCTGGAACAGGTTCATGAATAACCCTCACTGATGGCTGGCATAACAACAAACAATTTGATTGATGATCCGGCGAATTGCAACGTATGCCCCGTAGCTTCATCCCACAGCGCTATCGCGAGGACACACGAATGAGTACTGCCGCACCCATCCTGCTCACTCCCGGCCCGTTGACCACCTCGGCCCGTACCCGCCAGGCGATGATGGTCGACTGGGGTTCATGGGATGACCGCTTCAATAAACTGACCGCCAGCCTCTGCGAGCAGTTGCTGGCGATCATCAACGGCGCCGACAGCCACCACTGCGTGCCTTTGCAGGGCAGCGGCACGTTCGCCGTCGAAGCCGCCATCGGCACCCTCGTGCCCCGCAACGGCAAGGTACTGGTGCTGATCAACGGCGCCTACGGCAAGCGTCTGGCGAAAATCTGCGAAGTGCTCGGCCGCTCGTTCAGCACCTTTGAAACCGCCGAGGACGAGCCGACCACCGCCGACGACGTCAACCGCCTGCTGCGCGCCGACACGGCCATTACTCACGTCGCACTGATCCACTGCGAAACCAGCACCGGCATCCTCAACCCGCTGCCGGAAATCGCCCAGGTCGTCGCGCAACATGGCAAACGCCTGATCATCGATGCCATGAGTTCCTTCGGTGCGCTGCCGGTGGATGCACAGCAAGTCCCGTTCGATGCGCTGATCGCCGCCTCCGGAAAATGCCTGGAAGGCGTGCCGGGCATGGGCTTCGTGTTCGCCCGCAAGGAATCCCTGGCGGCCGCCGCCGGTAACTCCCATTCACTGGCGATGGACCTGTTCGATCAGCACAGCTATATGCAGAAGACCGGCCAGTGGCGCTTCACCCCGCCCACTCACGTGGTCGCCGCACTGCACGAAGCCCTGCTGCAATACAACGAAGAAGGCGGCCTGCCGGCAAGGCATGCGCGCTACGCCGCCAACTGCCAGGCCCTGATGGAAGAGATGGGCAAACTCGGCCTGCGCAGCTTCCTGCACGCCGCGATCCAGGCGCCAATCATCGCCACGTTCCATGCACCGAAAGATCCACGCTACCAGTTCAAGGATTTCTACGAACGGGTCAAGGCCAAGGGCTACATCCTCTATCCCGGCAAGCTGACCCAGGTCGAAACCTTCCGCGTCGGCTGTATCGGCCACGTCACCCCGGTGCAGATGCGCGAAGCCGTCGCAGCGGTGGGTGAAGTGCTGCGCGAGATGGAAGTGCTGGACATCTGATTGATCAAGAACTGCCTTTACAACACAGGATTGCGAACGCCATGAACTACAACAACCCAAGCAAACTGCAAGCCGCCATCCTCGACTGGGCCGGCACCGTCGTCGATTTCGGTTCTTTCGCCCCGACCCAGATCTTTGTCGAAGCCTTCGCCGAATTCGACGTTCAGGTCTCCATCGAAGAGGCTCGCGGCCCGATGGGCATGGGCAAGTGGGATCACATCCGGACCCTGTGCGACCTGCCGCAGGTTGCCGAGCGCTACCGTAAAGTGTTCGGTCGCACCCCGACCGACGATGACGTGACCGCGATCTATAACCGATTCATGCCGCTGCAGATCGAGAAGATCGCCGAGCACTCGGCGCTGATTCCCGGCGCGCTGGAGACCATCGCCAACCTGCGTCGGCAAGGGATCAGGATCGGCTCATGCTCGGGCTACCCGAAACAAGTGATGGACAAAGTCGTGGCGCTGGCCGCCACCAATGGCTACGTCGCCGACCACGTCGTGGCCACCGACGAAGTGCCGAACGGTCGACCATGGCCGGCTCAGGCTCTGGCCAACGTGATTGCGCTGGGTATCGATGATGTCGCCGCCTGCGTGAAGATCGACGATACCGTGCCGGGGATCCTCGAAGGTCGCCGCGCCGGGATGTGGACGGTGGCGCTGATCTGCTCCGGCAATGCACTGGGTCTGGACTACGAAGGCTTCCGTGCACTGGGCAGCGATGCACTGGCCAGCGAACGCAAGCGTATTCATGCACTGTTCGAAGGCTCGCGTCCGCACTACATGATCGACACCATCAGCGATTTGCCGGAAGTGATCGCCGACATCAACAAGCGCCTGGCCAACGGCGAGATGCCACAAAGCAGCTGATTGCACAGCCTGCGGCAAAGAAAAACGCCGGTGTCTGCCCGACACTAGCGTTTTTTTATGGGTCCATTCCTGATTTCGCGCAATGAGAGCGTTTTCAGACACGCGCAAATCGGCCAAAGCGGATTACAGTTAAAGCATGCCGTCGCTCAAGAACGGCACGTTTCGACCCTGATCCGTGAGGAAATACCGTATGCCGTGGACAAGTTCAGAATCACGCTACAGCACCGTGTCAGTCCTGCTGCATTGGTTGATGCTGGTGCTGTTGGTGCTGGTGTACGCCAGCATGGAATTGCGTGGCATCTTCCCCAAGGGCAGTGGTGGCCGCTCGCTGATCCGTGAAGTGCACTACATGCTGGGACTGACCGTGTTCGTGCTGGTGTGGTTTCGCCTGCTGGCACGCAGCATCGGCCCGGCACCGAAGATCTTCCCCGCTTCACCGCTGTGGCAGACCACGCTCGCCCGACTGATGCACTGGGCGCTGTACCTGTTCATGATCGCCATGCCGATCCTCGGTTGGCTGATCACCAGCGCCGAGGGCCATCAAGTGATGTTCTACGGTTTCGACCTGCCGTTGCTGGTGCACGAAGACAAAGCCTTTGCCAAGCAGGTTGAACACTGGCACGTACTCATCGGCAATATCGGTTATTGGCTGATCGGCCTGCATGCATTGGCGGGGCTGTATCACCATTACGTGGTGGGCGATAACACACTGCTGCGGATGATGCCCAAGCGCAATCAGGGCTAGCCATCGAATCCACGCCGGCCCTGCAAGCCGCCGGTGTGGACGAAGATCAGTCGCGTTCCACCGGCAAAGCGGCCCGCTTCGATGTGTTGCCTGAGCGCGAGCAGGGCCTTGCCGGTATACAGCGGTTCGAGGGGAACACCGCAGACCTGCTCGGTCTGCGCGATGAACTCAAGCAATGCCGCATCGACTTTGGCAAAGCCGCCACGGCTGGCGTCGATCAACTCATAGCGTCCAACCTCACCGACAATCGCTTCGACATTGGCCGCGACGCCGTGATCATCGGGCACGGCCAGTGCGCCGTACACCGTGCGTTGACCGCCTTCCGCCAACACCAGACCGGCAAGCGTGGTGCCCGTGCCACAGGCCAGCCACCAGCCGTGAAAGTTATCCCAGCCGAGCCTCTCCAACTGCGCGCTGACTTGATGCCTCAAGGACGCGCAACCCTGCGCCCCCGGCAACCCACCACCACCTTCGGGCACCGGATGCAGCGTCGGGTATCGCGTCAGCCACGGTTCCCAAAACCCAGGCTCGTGCCGCGCCCGATAGCCACCATAACCGAGCCAGTGCAGCTGCATGCCAAAATCCTGCAGATCCATGACCGTCGGCGTGTCCTGCGGATGCCCGCGCAACAGACCGACCGTTGCGAACCCCAGGCGCTTGCCGGCTGCGGCCAGTGCGTGCAGATGATTGGAATGTGCGCCACCCAGGCTGATGATGCCTTGCGCGCCCGCACGGTCGGCGGCTTTCAGGTGTTCGACGAGTTTGAACCACTTGTTGCCGCTGATCAGCGAATCGATCCGGTCCAGACGCAGGACCGCGACTTCAATGCCGGCGGCAGTGAGCCAGTCCAGATGAAGCGGTTCGAGGGGGGCTGGGCCCAGCCAGTCGGTGGGAGGCAGAAACATGAAAGCCGGCTCTGTGCAAAGAGCCGGCATTCTAGGGCGGATCAGAGCTCTGCGGCCAGACGCGAGCCTTGATTGATCGCACGTTTGGCATCCAGTTCCGCCGCGACATCGGCGCCGCCGATCAGGTGCACGTTCTGCCCGGCAGCCACCAGGCCGTCGTGCAACTCACGCAGCGGATCCTGGCCTGCGCAGATGACGATGTTGTCCACCGGCAGCACCTGCGGCTCGCCGGTTTCGCCGATGCGGATGTGCAGGCCTTCGTCGTCGATCTTCAGGTATTCGACGCTGTTGAGCATCTGCACCTGCTTGTTCTTCAGGCCGGTGCGGTGAATCCAGCCGGTGGTCTTGCCCAGACCGTCGCCGACCTTGGACTTCTTGCGTTGCAGCAGGAACACGTCCCGGGCCGGTGCGTGCGGTGCAGCCTTGATTCCGGCCACACCTCCACGGGCTTCCAGATTCGTATCGATGCCCCACTCTTTCCAGAACGCGGCGCGATCCTGACTGGTGGCCACGCCTTCATGGACGAGGAACTCCGACACGTCGAAACCGATACCACCGGCACCGATCACCGCCACACGCTTGCCCACCGGTTTGCGCTCGAGCAGCACATCCAGGTAGCTCAGCACCTTGGCGTTTTCGACACCCGGAATCGCCGGCACTCGCGGCACAATGCCGGTGGCCAGAATGACTTCGTCGTACCCGCCCTCCACCAGTTTTGCCACGTCGACGCGGGTGTTCAGGCAGACCTCGACATTCGTGGTCTGCAACTTGCGTTTGAAGTAGCGCAGGGTTTCGTAGAACTCTTCCTTGCCCGGCACACGCTTGGCGACGTTGAACTGGCCACCGATCTCGCTGGCCGAATCGAACAGCGTCACCTGATGCCCGCGCTCGGCGGCTACGGTAGCGGCGGACAGACCCGCCGGGCCGGCACCGACCACGGCGATTTTCTTGATCTGCTTGACCGGCAAGTAATTGAGTTCGGTCTCGTGACACGCGCGTGGGTTGACCAGGCAACTGGTCAGCTTGCCGCCGAAGGTGTGATCGAGACAGGCCTGGTTGCAGCCGATGCAGGTGTTGATTTCATCGGCACGGCCGGCGGCGGCCTTGTTGACGAAGTCCGGGTCGGCGAGGAACGGCCGGGCCATCGACACCATGTCGGCATCGCCTTCGGCGAGGATCTGCTCGGCGACTTCCGGGGTGTTGATGCGGTTGGTGGTGATCAGCGGGATATTCACCGAGCCACGCAGTTTGGCCGTGACCTTGGTGAAGGCCGCACGCGGCACTTTGGTGGCGATGGTCGGAATCCGCGCTTCGTGCCAGCCGATACCGGTGTTGATAATCGTCGCACCGGCCTGCTCGATCGCTTTGGCCAATGTGACGATTTCTTCCCAGGTGCTGCCGCCTTCCACCAGATCGAGCATGGACAGACGGAAGATGATGATGAAGTTCGGACCGACCGCTTCACGCACCCGGCGAACGATTTCCACCGGCAGGCGCATGCGGTTTTCGTAGCTGCCGCCCCAACGGTCGGTGCGGTGGTTGGTGTGGGCCGCGAGGAACTGGTTGATGAAGTAGCCTTCCGAACCCATGATTTCCACGCCGTCGTACTCGGCGGTTTGGGCCAGCACCGAACAGGTGACGAAATCGCGGATCTGTTTTTCGATGCCTTCTTCGTCCAGCTCTTTGGGCTTGAACGGATTGATCGGCGCCTGAATGGCGCTCGGTGCGACCTGTTTCGGGCTGTAGGCATAACGGCCGGCATGGAGGATCTGCATGCAGATCTTGCCGCCCGCGTCATGCACGGCGCGAGTGACGATGCGGTGCTTGAGCGCTTCTTCCTCGGTGGTCAGCTTGGCGGCGCCTGAATACACACCGCCCTCGTCGTTCGGGCCGATACCGCCCGTCACCATCAGACCGACACCACCATGGGCGCGCTCGGCAAAGTACGCCGCCATCCGCTCGAAGCCACCCGGCTTTTCTTCCAGGCCGGTGTGCATCGACCCCATCAGGGTGCGGTTGCGCAGCGTGGTGAATCCCAGGTCCAGCGGGGCCAGCAGGTGCGGGTATTGAGTGGTGGTCATCGGTAACTCCACAGCGAGCGATCACGGAAAATGCGGGAGCTCTGCGTCCCCCGTCAGTCATGTTCGACAGCCTAAGAGTCGCATCGCTGTCACTCAATGACCGTAACTGACAAGTTATTGATCCAAATGCGCAGCGCCCCTTGGCAAGCGCAGACATGGGCCCTACCCTAGTTCCACACCCTGTACCCGGTTGTTGTTGGATTTCATGCGCAAACTTCTGTACCTGACCTTTTCCATGGCGCTGGTCGCCGCGCTCACCTTCTACGCCATGTGGGCGGCTGACCGCCCGGCCGGTCACTACCTGTCGGATCTGCGCATCAAGCTGGCGGTCGATCAGGGCACCCGCGCCGATCGTGGCAATCTGCTGGGAATCCAGCCGGAACTGTTCCCTACCGATTATCAAAGTTCCGAACGTCTGCACCGTAAGCTCGCGGCCTATCTGCAACAGGCGCAGGATCAGGGTTTGCTCAATGAAAAAACCGTCGTGGTCCTGCCCGAGCATATCGGTACCTGGCTGATGATCAGCGGCGAAAAGGACGAGTTGTACCAGGCGCCCACTCTGGAAGAAGCGATGAACTGGCTGGCCGCCAGCAACCCGTTGCAGTTCGCCCGCGCCTGGCTCTCCGCCAGTGGCAGCAGTCGTCTGGATGACGCCCACTTGCGAATGAAATCCCGAGACATGGCCAAGGACTATCAGTTGCTGTTCGGCGGTCTGGCCAGGGAATTTCATATCACCCTGGTGGCCGGCTCGATCGTGCTGCCGGAACCCGACATCATCGACGGCCGGCTCAAGGCCGGTCATGGCGCGTTGTATAACACCAGTGTGGTGTTCGGTCGTGACGGCGCCCCGCTCGGCCAGCCACAACGGCAGATGCGCCCGATCTTCGATGCGGGAACCGGCGATGTATCACAGATCAACGTGGTTGATACCCCGGCCGGACGCCTCGGCGTGCTGATCGGCAACGACAGCTGGTATCCGGACAACTATCGCAGGCTCGATGCGCAAGGCGCGCAACTGATTGCGGTGCCCGCCTTCGTCATCGGCCATGGCGCGTGGGATCTGCCCTGGCAGGGTTACAGGGGCTGGCGGACGCCGGATGCGGTCAGCCTCAAACCGGGAGAGGTCAGCGAGGGCCAGGCCTGGCATCGCTTGACCCTGACGGCACAACCGCCGGGTAGCCGGGCTATTGCCGGCATGAGTGTATTCCTGCGCGGGCAATTCTGGGATAAACCGGGTTCCGGGCAGAGTTTTCTCAGCAGCAATGGCCAGCAGTTCGCCGACGGCGAAGCCCGTGGCGCGCGCTTGCTGAACCTCTGGTTATAAGCCATGAAGCCGCTGCCGATGCGCCTCGGGGATCTGTCAGTGGGCTTCGTCCACAGCCTGGCCGATGCCGTGCACAGCCATGGCGTCGATCCGCAGCCTCTGCTTGAGCAATACGGACTCGACACCGCTCGACTGGCCGAGGCCGGAGCACGCTTGTCGATCCCGCGCTACATGCGCCTGGGCCATGGCGCAATCCAGCTGACCGGCGATCCGGCCCTCGGTTTGCGCATGGGCCAACTCGGTCGTCTGAGCCAAGCCGGGCTGGCCGGTGTCACGGCGGCGCAAGCCCCGACCGTACGCGAAGCCGCTCGTTGCCTGACGCGCTTCGAACCGTTGTATGGCTCCAATTATCGCGGCCAGTCGAGTTTCCATGAGGATGCGAACGGCGCCTGGCTGCGTTTCTATTCGATCAGCCCGTACAACGCCTACAACCGCTTTGTGGTGGATTCGATCATCGCCGGCTGGCTGCAGCAGTTATCCAGCGTCAGCCTCGAACCGCTGCGTGCAGAACGCATCGAAATCGAATTCGAGACACCGGATTACCGTGACGCCTACGCCGTGCTGGGCGAATGCCCGATCCAGTTCGGCGCCGAACACAATCAATTGCGCCTGAACCTGGCCAGCCTGGCCCGGCGCAATCCACAACACTGCCCCAGCACCTGGAAACATCTGCTGCAACTGTGTGAACGGGAACTGGAACAATTGACCCGCACTCGCAGCCTGCGTGAACGCATCACCCAGTTGCTTGGGCCGTTGCTCAATGGGGGTCGCGAACCGGACCTGGAAGAAGTGGCGGCACGCCTGAAGTTGCCCACCTGGACGTTACGGCGAAAACTGGCCGAAGAAGGCACGCAATTTCGCGCGATCCTCAACGATACTCGCCGTGATCTGGCAATGACCTACATCCGCGACACCGAACTGGCATTTGGCGAGATCGCCTACCTGCTCGGTTTTGCCTCGGCCGAAGCGTTCCAGCGCGCCTTCAAGCGCTGGAACGGGCAGACGCCGGGCGAGTTCCGCCGCAGTCACCGCAAGGCCGGCTGAAACCTCACAGCTCGGTGGCGTCTTCCGCAGGCTCCGGTGAATCCAGCTCGTAAGCCTGGAATTCGAGCAGTTCTTCCTGATAGTCATCCATCGCGTAATCCCCCTGACCGTCAACCTGAAAATGGCCTGGAACAATCGACCAGTGCCCCGAGCATAAAGCGCCCGCATGAAGGAAAAATGAAACACGGCCTTCATGAAACAAACGTAGCAGGCGGTCAGGAATTTATCGCGGGATTTTCCGATGAAAATGTCATGGGCCCGGCAGCAGCCGAACCCATGGCGTGAAGATCACTGCCCGGAGGCCGGCATGGCCGGAATCGGCTCGGAAGGTGGCGGCAGGTCGGCTGGATTGGCCGGTGGCGTGATGACTTCGGTTGCCGGCCCCGGTGTTGGAACCAGCTCCGAACCCGGTGCCGGCGTGATCGGCGCGGCTTCGGCGGGTGGAACAACCGGCTCGGAGCTGACCGGTACCGGCTCTGCAGCGGCAGGAGTCGCAGCAGGCGCGGCGGCAGGTGCCGGTTCAGTCGCCGGTGTCGGCGCCAGTGCTGCCGGTGCCGTCTTGGCTTCAGGCACACCGAGGTCGGTCTTCGGCTTCTCGGTAATGTGGGCGGCTTTCTTCGCTTCGGCTGGCAGGAACAATTCGACCAACGAGAAGAAACGCTCGTAGAACTTCTGCGAGGACACGGTTTCGCTGGCCACCTTGACCATTGAGTCGTCTGAGGAACCGATCGGCATCGACACCGAACCCAGCACACCCACCCCCAGGCTGGCCGAGTTGTTGGTTTTCTTCAACGCGTAGCGGTCCTGAAGGGCGTTGGCGAACACCGTCGCGTGGTGTGCGGCACTGCCGTCATCGGTACACACCACGTTGAAGCTGATCTCCATGTGGGTTTCACCGGTCTGCTGGAAGCTCTTGTGCCCGCTGACCAGTTTCGGGTCGCTGCTGGTGATGATGTAACCCTGACTGAGCAAGGCACGGCGCGCCGCTTCGCAACTGGCGGTATCGTTGACCGGGTAATTGCGCGAAAAGGTGCCGGAATCGTCGAAGTTCTCATGCTCGTAGATGGGCTTGTCCTTGGAGCAGCCGGCAGCGGCGGTCAGCAACAACGCCAACCCGAAAAAACGCACGGGAATAGAATTCAACATTAAACATCCTGAGGGAAAACGGTCCGGGGCGTATTGTGCAACATAACGTGGCCCTGCGGCGTACCGATTAGTGTCTTAAAACAGTTACAACGCTATTGACCGTCGACGACAGGAAAAAGTCGCGCTGACAGGTGATCGATGAAGACCCGCAATTTCGCGGTGGCATGACGGCTGGACGGCCACAGGATCCAGAACTGTCCGACGTGCTCGATGTGATGATCGAGCACCCGCTGCAAACGCCCCTGCCGGAGCGCTTCATGGATCATGAAGTCCGGCAGGCAGGCGATTCCCATGCCTGCCAACGCCGTATGCTGCACAGCTTCTATCGACGTACTGACCAGGCGTGTCGGCAAGCGTGGCTCGCCAGTACCCTCCTCATGCTTCAGCGGCCACGGCTCCAGTTTGCCGGTGGCGTGAAACGTGTGGCGCAAACAGGCGTGCTGCGCCAGATCCGCAGGTGTCTGCGGCACGCCGCGTGTTTGCAGATAGGCCGGACTCGCGACCAGGACCATATGAAATTCGCCCAGCGGTCGCGCCATAAGCCGCGAATCCCGGGGTTTTCCGGTACGAATCACGGCGTCGAAGCCTTCCTCGACCACATCGACCATGCGATCGGTCAGGTCCAGGTCCAGCTCGATCTGTGGGTACAAGGCCATGAACTCGTTCATCACCGGCATCACCAGTTCATGCACCTGAGGCAGACTGACCCGCAGCCTGCCATGGGGCGCTGACGCAGCGTCGCACAGCTCGAACTCTGCCGCTTCGACCTCCGCCAGAATCTTGCGGCAACGCTCGAGGAACAGCGCACCTTCGCTGGTCAGTGTGATACTGCGGGTGGTGCGATGGAACAACCTCACGCCCAGTCGCGCCTCCAGCCGCGCAATGCTCTTGCCGACCGCCGATGAGGACACCCCCTGCAAGCGGCCGGCTTCGGTGAAACTGCGGGTTTCCGCCACCTGCACAAAAACTGAAATGCTGCCCAGACTGTCCATTCTTTTTCCCTGATTCACGACATTCCTGTCCGAGATGTTCGGAACCCTAACCTGTTTTTCCCGAATATGCAGCGCCCTACCCTGTGACCTTCATCTCCCTCGGCCACATGGATGCTGATTCATGAACGACACACTGCTCACCTCTCCTTCCCTTGCCAGACCCGCCGAGCGTAACGATCGGTTGCCGTTGGGTGCGTTGCTGGCACTGGCTACCGCCGGTTTCATCACCGTGTTGACCGAAGCCATGCCTGCCGGTCTGCTGCCACAGATGAGCACCAGTCTCGGCGTCTCCCAGGCCTTGATCGGGCAATTGGTCACCCTGTACGCCATCGGCTCGATACTGGCGGCCATTCCGCTGACCATCGTCACACGAGGCTGGCGTCGCCGACCGCTGCTGTTATCGGCCATTGGCGGCTTTGCTATCGCCAACAGCATTACCGCGCTGTCGGAGGTTTATTGGTTGACGCTGGCTGCACGTTTCCTGGCCGGCGTATTCGCCGGGCTGCTCTGGGCGTTGCTGGCCGGATACGCGAGCCGGATGGTCGAACCCCGGCTGCAAGGTCGCGCAATTACCGTGGCCATGCTCGGCGCGCCGCTCGCCCTGTCGCTGGGCATACCGGCGGGCACGCTGCTGGGCACCGCCGTCGGCTGGCGCCTGAGCTTCGCGATCATGACCGGCATGACCCTTCTGCTGGTGATCTGGGTGCGCTGGCAAGTGCCGGATTTTGCCGGCGAACGGGCTGGCAAACGACTGCCGCTGCATCAGGTCCTGATCTTGCCGGGCGTGCGATCAGTGCTGTTCGTGACGCTGTCCTACGTGATCGCGCATAACCTTCTGTACACCTACATCGCGCCATTCCTGGAGCCGTCCAGTCTGGGCAGCGAAATTGACCGGGTGTTACTGGTGTTCGGTCTCGCCTCGGTACTGAGCCTGTGGATCGTCGGCAGCCTGATCGATCGCTGGTTGCGGCAACTGGTGCTGATCAGCGCGACACTGTTCATGCTGTCGGCGATTGCACTGGCCTTGTGGCAGGAACAGCCTGGCGTGGTCTATGCCGCGACGGCTGTATGGGGGCTGGCGTTTGGCGCGATGCCTTCACTGTTGCAGACGGCCTCGGCGAAAGCCGCCGCAGAGGCGGCAGACACCGCACAATCGATGCTGGTGACACTCTGGAACGTGGGCATCGCTGCCGGCGGGCTGGCAGGCGGCCTGCTGCTCAACGTTCCAGGCGTGCAGACGTTTCCCTGGATCGTCACCGGACTCTTGCTACTGACTCTGTGGACGACCGCAAATGCCCGCAAGCATGGCTTTGCGCGCAGCGAATAGCGCGCAGAAAAAAGCCCCGGATTTTCATCCGGGGCTCATTTTCTGCCGCTCAGTCAGACATCAGAAACGCTTGATGTCCGCTTCGCTTTCCAGCTGCTTGCGGTACGCGGCGAAGTCCTGCTGGCCTTCACGAGAAGCGAGAAAACGGCGGTATTGCGCTTTCTCTTCATCGGTTGGTGCAGCGGCTTCGTTTACCGCATTCAGACGCACGATGGTCAGGCTGCCATCCGGCAGTGTCACGCTGCTGAAAGTCGGCTTGTCCTTGGCTGCCGGCTTCGGCATGCGGAACAACGCTTGCAGCACCGCAGGATCGACACCTTCCTGAGCGCGGGTGGCCGCCTGGGTGACTTTCCAGCTCTGACCGTCGATGGCCTTGTCGAGCGGCGTCTTGCCGGCGCGCAGATCAGCGATCAACTGCTCGGCCTTGGTCTTGGCCGCCGCACTGGCGTGTTCTTTGGCCAACTGGGTGCGAATGGCGGTCGCCACGGCATCCAGCGGCAGTTGCGCAGGCTTGAGGTGTTCCTTCACGCGCAGCACGATCACGGTTTCCGGGTCCAGCTCGATGGCGGTGCTGTTGGCACCATCATCCAGCACTTCGCTGCTGAATGCGGCAGTGACCACCGCACGGTTGGCTGCAACACCTTCACCACCTTCACGGCCGAACGGCTTGGAAGTGTGTACGGTCAGTTTCAGGTCCTGCGCCGGTTGTGCCAGGTCAGACGCCTCGAACGACGAGTCTTCCAGTTGCTTGGTCGCCTCGACGAAACGCTGCTCGACCTGCTGGGCCTTCAGCTCGCGGGTCAATTTGTCTTTCAGGCTGGCCAGCGTCGGCACTTCAGGCGCTTCGACACCCAGCAGCTTGATCAGGTGGAAGCCGAAGTCGGTGCGAACCGGTCCGGATACCTGATCCTTGGAAAGCGCGTACAGGGCTTTCTCGAAGGCCGGGTCATAGACGCCAGGACCTGCAAAACCGAGATCGCCGCCATTGTTGGCCGAGCCCGGATCCTGCGAGAACTCCTTGGCCAGCGCTTCGAATTTCTCGCCCTTGGCCAGTCGTGCCTGAACCTCCTCGATCTTCGCCTTGGCCTGGGCCTCGGTGGTCTTGTCGTTCACCTCGATCAGGATGTGCGCCGCGCGACGCTGTTCCGAAAGATTGGCGATTTCTTTCTGATACGCCGCCTGCAGCTCTTCGTCCTTGACGGTGACCTGATCGAAGAACGAGGACTTCTTCAGCTCGAGGTAATCAATGACCACCTGATCCGGGGTCATGAATTCCTTGGCGTGCTCGTCGTAGTAGGCCTTGACCTCATCGTCGGTCAGCTTCACGGCGGCCGCGTCAGCCTTGACGTTCAACGAAGCGAAATCACGGGTCTGCTTTTCCAGACGGGCGAAGGCCAGAACCTGGGCGTCGGTGACGAAACCGCTGCCGGCCACACCGGCGCGCAGCTGGCCGATCAGCATTTCCTGAGCCAGCATCTGGCGGAATTGCATCCGGCTGTAGCCCAGCTGGCGGATCACCTGGTCAAAGCGGTCGGAGTTGAACTTGCCATCGACCTGAAACTCAGGCGTTTGCAGGATCACTTGATCCAGAGCAGCGTCCGAGAAAGCGAATTTCGATTGTTCTGCGCCTTGCAGCAGCAGCTTGCGATCGATCAACCCCTTGAGTGCCGATTCGCGCAGCATCTTTTCGTCAAGCAAAGAGGCGTCGAAGTCCTTGCCCAGCTGTTGCATCAGCTGACGGCGTTGCATGTCAACGGCCTGGCTCAGCTCGTTCTGGCTGATTTCTTCGCCATTGACCTTGGCTGCCTCGTTCTTGTGAGTGGCGGCCTTGAAAATGGCGTCGAAACCGGTCAGGGCCATCAGTACGACGATGACCCCGATAATGGTCTTGGCAATCCAGCCTTGTGAATTGTCCCTGATGTTCTGCAGCATGCGTCCCCCATAAACGGTTGAACTTCAAAAATTGGGCAACCGTGGAGCGTGGGTAGAATCCGGATAGAAGAAAGGCGCATCCGAGGATGCGCCTTCTCGTAACTGGCGGAGCGGACAGGGATCGAACCCTCGATCCCGGTGTAGCGGACAATCATTCCAGACAGCCTGCTCTACCGCTCCGCTGCCAGGTCAGGCTTGACCCCGACCCGGATGGGTAAAAACCTGAATCAAACTTAGTTGACGGCTTCTTTCAGGGCTTTACCGGCTTTGAAACCTGGTTTTTTAGCCGCTGGAATTTCCAGCGTCTTGCCGGTCTGTGGGTTACGGCCGGTACGGGCTGGACGGTCGGTTACCGAGAAAGTACCGAAACCGACCAGAACTACGGAGTCGCCAGCCTTCAGAGCGCCAGTGACGGATTCGATTACAGCGTCCAGCGCACGGCCAGCAGCAGCTTTCGGGATATCAGCGGATGCAGCGATAGCATCAATCAGTTCCGACTTGTTCACTCTAAGTCCCCTTATATCTATTTGAGTATGATTCTAAGTTTTTTGGTGAAAGCAAAAACGAGTGCTGAATGGCCTACAGACACTTAAGAGCCGCTTTATAACAAGGGCTCTAAAAAACTGTCAACAAGCCCCCCAGCCAAATACGTATTAATGCGTGCTAATTCTTTCCTTGGAATCGGACTCGCGTTTTTCATCCTTCGCGACAATCTCCGGAGCCACATCCGGCAAGGGCTCCGGCGCGTATTGCAGCGCAATTTGCAGGACCTCGTCAATCCATTTAACCGGTTTGATCTGCAGATCCTGCTTGATATTGTCAGGAATCTCCTTCAGATCACGCACGTTCTCTTCCGGAATAATCACGACCTTGATTCCGCCACGGTGCGCGGCCAGGAGTTTTTCCTTCAGACCACCAATGGCGAGAACTTGACCGCGCAGGGTAATTTCGCCGGTCATGGCCACATCGGCACGCACAGGAATACCCGTCAAAGCCGACACCAGCGCAGTACACATGCCTACACCGGCGCTCGGGCCATCTTTCGGTGTAGCGCCTTCCGGCATGTGGATGTGCGTATCGCGCTTCTCGTGGAAGTCCAGAGGAATGCCCAGGCTCTTGGCACGACTGCGGACTACGGTCTGGGCCGCAGTGATCGATTCGACCATTACGTCACCCAGCGAACCGGTCTTGATCAACTGCCCCTTGCCCGGCACAACGGCCGCTTCGATGGTGAGCAATTCACCGCCGACCTGAGTCCAGGCCAGGCCGGTCACCTGACCGATCTGATCCTGCTGTTCGGCCAGACCGTAACGGAATTTACGCACACCGAGGAAGTGTTCCAGCAAATCGGCTGTCACTTTCACCGAGAAACGTTTTTCCAGGGCATGCTCCTTGACCGCCTTGCGGCAGACCTTGGCAATCTGCCGCTCGAGGCCACGCACACCGGCTTCGCGAGTGTAGTAACGGATGATGTCGCGGATCGCTTCTTCGTCGAATTCCAGCTCGCCCTTCTTCAGACCGTTGGCTGCAACCTGCTTTGGCGACAGGTACTTGACGGCGATGTTGATTTTTTCGTCCTCGGTGTAACCCGGCAGACGAATCACCTCCATCCGGTCCAGCAGTGCCGGCGGAATGTTCATCGAGTTCGAGGTGCACAGGAACATCACGTCCGACAGGTCGTAGTCGACTTCCAGATAGTGATCGTTGAAGTTGTGGTTCTGCTCCGGATCGAGCACTTCCAGCAACGCCGACGCCGGATCACCCCGCATGTCACTGCCCATCTTGTCGATTTCGTCGAGCAGGAAAAGCGGGTTGCGTACGCCCACTTTTGTCATCTTTTGAATCAATCTTCCTGGCATCGAACCGATGTAGGTACGACGGTGACCACGAATTTCCGCTTCGTCACGCACCCCACCGAGGGCCATGCGCACGAATTTACGGTTGGTGGCATGGGCGATCGACTCCGCCAGCGAAGTTTTACCCACGCCCGGAGGACCGACCAGACACAACACCGGTCCACGAATCTTCTTCACACGTTTCTGCACGGCGAGGTATTCAAGGATGCGCTCCTTGACCTCCTCCAGACCGTAGTGATCGGCGTCGAGAATGCCTTCCGCGCGGGCCAGGTCCAGACGCACCTTGCTCTGAGCCTTCCACGGTACCTGGACCAGCCAGTCGATGTAAGAACGCACAACGGTGGCTTCGGCGGACATCGGCGACATTTGCTTGAGCTTGTTCAGCTCGGCGGTGGCCTTGGCCAGGGCGTCCTTCGGCAGACCGGCAGCATCGATACGCTTTTTCAGGTCTTCGATTTCGTTGTGGCCTTCATCACTGTCACCGAGTTCCTTCTGAATGGCCTTCATCTGCTCATTCAGGTAATACTCGCGCTGACTGCGCTCCATTTGCTTCTTGACGCGACCACGGATGCGTTTTTCAACCTGCAGCAAATCGATTTCGGCATCCAGCAAGGCCAGGACGTGCTCAACACGGGCCGGCAGGTCGATGATTTCGAGGATTTCCTGCTTCTGCTCGATCTTCAGCGCCATGTGTGCAGCCATGGTATCCACCAGGCGGCTCGGCTCATCGATGCTGTTGAGCGACGACAGGACTTCAGCCGGGACTTTCTTGCCCAGCTGGACATATTGTTCGAACTGCGACAGCAGCGTACGCACAAACACTTCGGACTCGCGCTCGGCAGCATCGACTTCATCGATCAGCGCCACTTCGGCCCTGCAGTGGCCATCGACTTCGCTGAAGCGTTCGACGGTGCCTCGCTGCTCGCCTTCGACCAGAACCTTCACGGTGCCATCGGGCAACTTGAGCAGCTGCAAGACCGTGGCAATGGTACCTACACGATAGAGGGCATCCTCTCCAGGATCATCGTCAGCCGGGTTTTTCTGGGCCAGCAGCAGAATCTGCTTGTCACCCGTCATCGCTGCCTCAAGGGCTTCGATGGACTTCTCGCGCCCCACGAACAGCGGGATAACCATGTGCGGATACACCACGACATCACGCAATGGCAGGAGAGGCAATTCGATGGTTGTCTTCATGATTTCGCCTCTACGGCGGCCATATGGCCGTAATCAGATGGAATTAAGCTTGAAACCAAGATGGGGGCTGCCTTGAAAAAAAACAAGCGTAAAGCGGATGTAAAAAACGACATAAAAAAAAGAGGCCCGAAGGCCCCTTCTTTATTTCGGCACACAGAACGCTTACGCGTCCGGTGCAGCCTTGGCCGTCGGCTCACTGTTTTCGTAGATATACAGCGGCTTGGACTTGCCTTCGATCACGCTTTCATCGATCACGACTTTGCTCACGTCGGACTGCGACGGGATCTCATACATCGTATCGAGCAGCACACCTTCGAGAATCGAACGCAGGCCACGGGCACCGGTTTTACGCTCCAGCGCACGTTTGGCGACCGATTTCAGCGCGTCGGACCGGAACTCCAGATCCACGCCCTCCATCTCGAACAGCTTGGCATACTGTTTGGTCAGAGCATTTTTCGGCTCGGTGAGAATCTGCATCAGCGCAGCCTCATCCAGCTCGTCCAGCGTCGCAAGGACCGGCAGACGACCGACAAATTCCGGGATCAGACCGAATTTGACCAAATCGTCAGGCTCGACTTCACGCAGGGACTCACCGACTTTCTTGCCTTCTTCCTTGCTGCGTACTTCTGCATTGAAACCGATGCCACCTTTGGTGGAACGGTTCTGAATGACCTTCTCAAGACCGGAGAACGCACCGCCGCAGATGAACAGGATGTTACGGGTGTCGACCTGCAGGAACTCCTGCTGGGGATGCTTGCGGCCACCTTGCGGCGGAACGGAAGCAACCGTGCCTTCGATCAACTTGAGCAAGGCCTGCTGCACGCCTTCACCGGAAACGTCCCGGGTGATCGACGGGTTGTCGGACTTGCGGGAAATCTTGTCGATTTCATCGATGTAGACAATGCCCATCTGGGCCTTTTCCACATCGTAGTCGCATTTCTGCAGCAGCTTCTGAATGATGTTCTCGACGTCTTCGCCCACGTAACCGGCCTCGGTGAGGGTGGTTGCGTCGGCAATGGTGAACGGAACGTTCAGCAGGCGGGCCAGGGTTTCGGCCAGCAGGGTTTTACCGGAGCCTGTCGGGCCGATCAGCAGGATGTTGCTCTTGCCGAGTTCGACGTCGTCAGCTTTCTTGTCACGCTGGTTCAGACGCTTGTAGTGGTTGTATACCGCTACCGCGAGAACCTTCTTAGCACGTTCCTGACCAATGACGTACTGGTCAAGGATGCCGCTGATTTCTTTAGGCGAAGGCAATTTATGCGCGCTGCTTTCGGCCTGTGCTTCCTGCACCTCCTCACGGATGATGTCATTGCACAGGTCGACGCACTCGTCGCAGATAAAGACCGAGGGGCCGGCAATCAATTTGCGCACTTCATGCTGGCTTTTGCCACAGAAGGAGCAATAGAGCAGCTTGCCGTTGTCCTCGCCGTTGCGGGTGTCAGTCATTCGTTCGATCCAAATCCGATAGGCTTGCAACACAAGATGAAGGCTATTGCGGGCTTTTTCAAGCCCGCCACTGATCGGACCAGCCGATCAGGCCTGTTTTGAGCTGCTTGTTTTAAGCTGGGCGCTGCTCGATCACTTCGTCGATCAGGCCGTAGTTCTTGGCTGCTTCGGCACTCATGAAGTTGTCGCGGTTGGTGTCACGCTCGATTTCTTCGAGTGTACGCCCGCTGTGCTTGGCCATCAGCGTATTGAGACGCTCGCGGATGAAGAGGATTTCCTTGGCGTGAATTTCGATATCCGACGCCTGGCCCTGGAAACCGCCCAGTGGCTGGTGAATCATCACACGCGAGTTCGGCAGGCAGTAACGCTTGCCTGGAGCACCTGCGGTCAGCAGGAATGCGCCCATGCTGCAGGCCTGGCCGATGCAGGTAGTCGATACGTTTGGCTTGATGAACTGCATGGTGTCGTAGATCGACATGCCAGCCGTCACCGAACCGCCCGGGGAGTTGATATAAAGATGGATGTCCTTGTCCGGGTTTTCCGCTTCAAGGAACAGCAATTGCGCACAGATCAGGTTGGCCATGTAGTCCTCTACCGGACCTACCAGAAAGATCACTCGCTCCTTGAGCAGACGCGAGTAGATGTCATAGGCGCGCTCGCCACGAGCAGATTGCTCGACAACCATCGGGACCAGGCCGCCGGCGGCCTGGATATCAGAGTTCTGCTGAATATAGGAATTACGGAACATGCTCTGCAGTCACTCCCAAATAGTCATGTCTTGAATACGCATAAGCCAGCTCGAAGGCTGGCTTATGGTGTGTGCTTCTAACGCAGAAACAATCAGTCGGCTTTTGGAGCTTCTACCGGCTTGACCGCTTCTTCGTAAGAGACCGATTTGTCGGTCACGCTAGCTTTCTGCAGAACAGTATCCACAACTTGTTCTTCCAGCACAACCGAACGGACTTCGTTCAGTTGCTGCTCGTTCTTGTAGTACCAGGACACGACTTGCTCAGGCTCCTGGTAGGCCGAAGCCATTTCCTGAATCATTTCGCGAACGCGGGCTTCGTCTGGCTTCAGGTCGAATTGTTTGACCACTTCAGCCACGATCAGACCCAGCACAACGCGGCGCTTGGCTTGCTCTTCGAACAGCTCGGCCGGCAGTTGGTCAGGCTTGATGTTGCCGCCGAACTGCTGAACAGCCTGCACGCGCAGACGGTCAACTTCGTTGGACAGCAGAGCCTTCGGCACTTCGATCGGGTTGGTGGCCAGCAGACCGTCCATGACCTGATTCTTGACCTTGGATTTGATCGCCTGACGCAGTTCACGCTCCATGTTCTTGCGAACTTCGGTGCGGAAACCGTCGATGCCGCTTTCCTTGATACCGAACTGGGCGAAGAATTCTTCGTTCAGCTCAGGCAGTTTTGGCTCGGAAACGGTGTTGACAGTCACGGTGAACTCGGCAGTTTTGCCAGCCAGGTCCAGGTTCTGATAGTCCTCTGGGAAGGTCAGGTTCAGAACGCGCTCTTCACCGGCCTTGGCGCCAACCAGGCCTTCTTCGAAGCCAGGGATCATGCGACCGGAGCCCAGCACCAGTTGAGTGCCCTTGGCGGAACCGCCAGCGAACACTTCGCCGTCGACCTTGCCAACGAAATCGATGTTCAGTTGGTCTTCGTTCTGGGCAGCACGTTCAGCCACTTCGAAACGGGTGTTCTGCTTGCGCAGGATGTCCAGCATCTTGTCCAGATCGGCGTCAGCCACTTCAGCGCTCAGACGCTCGACGGTGATGCCTTCGAAACCGGCAACGGTGAACTCAGGGAACACTTCGAATATGGCTACGTATTCCAGGTCCTTGCCAGCTTCGAGCGACTTTGGCTCGATCGATGGCGAACCGGCCGGGTTCAGCTTCTGCTCGACCACAGCTTCGTAGAAGGAGGACTGGATCACGTCGCCGATCGCTTCCTGGCGCGCATCAGCACCGAAGCGGCGCTTGATTTCGCTCATTGGCACTTTGCCTGGACGGAAGCCAGCAATCTTGGCCTTCTGGGCAGTCTGCTGCAGACGCTTGTTGACCTGAGTCTCGATGCGCTCAGCCGGCACGGTGATGCTCATGCGGCGCTCAAGAGCAGTAGTATTTTCAACAGAAACTTGCATGGATATTCCTCGTTGCACAGACGTTAGCCGGCCGTTTCCGACCCAAGAATCAAGGGCAAGCATTCTAGTAGGTCAAACTCAAGAAGTCACCCTACTGAAAACGGGTAAAAAAACAGCAGGCAATTTGAGGACGAGGACAAACGGTTGCACCTCGCCCCGTTAGCAAATACAGCCAATAAAGCCAGGGCTCTGCGTCAACCCCTTCTATATATAGAGGCGGTTGAATCATCTCCCTGACAGCCAACCCCACAAGCAAGGCCAGCGGGCAGCGCGGCACCATCGAGCAACCTGGATACGACGAAGCGCCCCGCCCTGCGACCCGACACACACAGTCGCCGAAATCCGAAAACATGAAACAAAAAAGGCGCCAGACTGTTAAATCTGGCGCCTTTCGGAATATGGGGTGGACGATGGGGATCGAACCCACGACAACAGGAGTCACAATCCTGTGCTCTACCAACTGAGCTACGCCCACCATATTGCATGCCAAAGAAGCCAAACAACTTCTTTGTAGAACTTCACCCGGCCTGCGGCATGAATGAAGCCTTGATTGGTGCGGATGAAGAGACTCGAACTCTTACGCCTCGCGGCGCTGGAACCTAAATCCAGTGTGTCTACCAATTCCACCACATCCGCGGATGAAGCTTTTTAAAGCAAAGGCGCCAGACTTTTACATCTGGCGCCTTTCGAAATATGGGGTGGACGATGGGGATCGAACCCACGACAACAGGAGTCACAATCCTGTGCTCTACCAACTGAGCTACGCCCACCATATCGCGCTACTTGTGCCAATGCAGCCTAATGGCGCACCCGGCAGGACTCGAACCTGCGACCATCCGCTTAGAAGGCGGATGCTCTATCCAGCTGAGCTACGGGCGCCTTGTTAGCTGTACCCTTGGAGGACTACAAACTAAGTGCTTTCCAGTCTCGCAAAACCTTGATTTCGCTTGACCTTCTTAACCAGTGCTAGGCTGTGCCCGACAAGTGCGACGAATAGTATAGAGAGCCCCGAAGGTCGTCAAATCCTTTTTGAAAAAAATTCATTTAATTAAAGGGCTTAGGGGAATTTGCTGACCAAGCGCCTTTGCCCTCACCGTCTGACATGCGAGAATGCGTTCTCTTTTTTTCCCCTCTCGATGGTTAATCACGCGCAATGACTGCACAACTAATCGACGGCAAATCAATCGCCGCCAGCCTGCGCCAGCAGATCGCACAACGGGTAGCCGAACGTCGCGAGCAAGGCTTGCGTACTCCGGGCCTCGCGGTGATCCTGGTCGGCAGCGATCCTGCCTCTCAGGTTTATGTCTCGCACAAGCGTAAAGACTGTGAAGAGGTCGGCTTCCTTTCCCAGGCTTACGACCTGCCTTCCGATACCACACAGGAAGCACTGACCGATCTGATCGATCGGCTGAACGACGACCCGGCAATCGACGGTGTTCTGCTTCAACTTCCGCTGCCTGAGCACCTGGATGCCTCCAGACTGCTGGAACGCATCCGCCCGGACAAGGACGTCGACGGATTCCATCCTTATAACGTCGGTCGTCTGGCCCAGCGCATTCCGCTGCTGCGCCCCTGCACCCCGAAAGGCATCATGACCCTGCTGGAAAGCACCGGCGTCGATCTTTACGGAATGGATGCAGTGGTTGTCGGCGCGTCCAACATCGTCGGTCGCCCGATGGCCATGGAGCTGCTGCTGGCCGGCTGCACCGTGACCGTGACCCACCGCTTCACCAAGGACCTGGCCGGACATGTCGGCCGTGCCGACCTGGTGGTGGTTGCCGCCGGCAAGCCGGGCCTGGTCAAGGGCGAGTGGATCAAGGAAGGCGCGATCGTGATCGACGTCGGCATCAACCGTCAGGACGACGGCAAACTGGTCGGTGACGTCGTATACGAGACCGCCCTGCCCCGCGCCGGCTGGATCACTCCGGTCCCGGGCGGCGTCGGCCCGATGACCCGTGCCTGCCTGCTGGAAAACACACTCTACGCGGCAGAAACACTGCACGCCTGAGTCGACTTTTCCGCCCCCCGAGAACCCCGCCCCGTGCGGGGTTTTTCATATCCTCGAAAAAACCTTTACCGTTCGCCGGAAACCCCTATTTTTACAGGGCTTTTCACGACTTTTTCATGCCTTTCAAACAACCATCGACAGTTCTTCAGCCATACTCCTAAAATGCGTCGTTTTACGACACAGTCCGTTACAAAAAACGGCATTTTCAACCTTCATGAGTTCGCCCGCGTGAATATTCGTCTGTCCATCCTGAGCCTGGTTTTTGCATTTTCAGGCACGCTCCTCACGCCAACGGTCAACGCCGCCGAAACCACCGCTGCCCCCCGAGACGCTTCGCAACTGAAGATTGCTTCCGGCAGCGCCCTGCTGATGGATCTGCAGACCAACAAAGTCATCTATTCCAGCAATCCGGACGTGATCGTGCCGATCGCTTCCGTCAGCAAGTTGATGACTGGCCTGGTCGTGGTTGAAGCCCACCAGAACATGGATGAATGGATTGACGTCGACATCAGCCACACCCCGGAAATGAAGGGCGTGTTTTCCCGGGTCAAACTGCGCAGTGAACTGCCGCGCCGAGAGATGCTGCTGATCGCACTGATGTCTTCGGAGAACCGCGCCGCCGCCAGCCTCGCCCATCATTACCCGGGCGGGTATGCGGCGTTTATCGCAGCGATGAACGCCAAGGCCAAGGCTCTGGGCATGACCAGCACCCACTTTGTGGAACCGACCGGCCTTTCGGAACGCAACGTGTCCACTGCCCGCGACCTGAGCAAGTTGCTGATCGCTGCGCAAAAGCATCCGATCCTCACCGAGCTCACGACTACCAAGGAAAAGACCGTCTCGTTCCGCAAACCCAACTACACCCTGGGCTTCCGTAACACCGACCACCTGGTCAACAAGGCCGACTGGAACATCAAGATCACCAAGACCGGCTTCACCAACCCGGCCGGCCATTGCCTGGTGCTTGTGACCCGCATGAGCAACCGCCCGGTGGCCCTGGTGATTCTCGACGCCTTTGGCAAATACACCCACTTCGCCGATGCCAGCCGCATCCGCAGCTGGATGGAAACTGGCCGGAGCACCAACGTTCCGGCAGTGGCGCAACAGTACAAGGCGGAAAAAAACCTCAAAGGGCGCCAGAGCGGCGTGGTCGAGGCGTCCAAGTAACAGGCGACTCAAGAAAAAAGCCCCGAATACTCGGGGCTTTTTTCGTCTGCCGGTTCAGTCGTTGGGCAGCGGCATCTGATCATCATCGGGAATGCCGTCGCCGGCACCAGAGTCGCGCTGATGCTCCGGGGTTACTACCGCAGGACGCGCCAGCGGATCGCGCAACGGACTGTCCGGATCCAGCACCGGATCCTCATCCGGCTCCGGCGTGGTCGGCACGCTGTCAGGTTCAGGGTCGTCAAAACTGGAATCCGTGCTCATAATCACCTCGCTTCAAGGCTTGAGATCGGCCAACGGGTCATAGGCTCTGGCGGGGCGTTTTTTGTCATCGCCATGCTCTACGTCGCGCGGAGCCCTGGCCGGACCGACGGGATCGACTTGCGGATCATCCAGATCGGGTGAGTCCGGATCGAATCCCGGCTTTTCGCCACTGGCATGCTCGGATGAGTGAGGGCCACGGGGAGATTGGGGAATTGCCATATTCGTCTCCTGAGAACAAGGCCCGGAAAAAACCGGGCGCTACTGTTCAGAGACCTGCCGAGTTTCAGGGTGCCCGGCAGGTGACGAACGGGGCCTTATTGTGTTTCGAGCGCCTTTCTTGCTTGTGCAGCCTCACGCTCCTGACCTGCCTGCGCCAGCTCGTCAGCGGCTTTCAGCCAACGCTGACGGTCAACCGCTGCCGGGAGCTGCGTAGGTTTCTGAATCAATACCGCCCAGCCACCCGATTTCTGGAGCGCCGATTCAAAAGAACTGAAACTCATCAGTTCACGACGATTCATCCCCGCGCGCAGCAAAACCTTCTGCTTCTTGCGGTCATAACCGGAAAGAATCGCGTAACGCGGCTCGGCCCAGAACGCGGCCCCTTCACTGAAACGCACCATCACCGGATACCCCGCCGCCACCTGAGTCAGCAATGCCGGCAAACGGGCATCCAACGGGTATACGACCATGCCGTATTCACGCGCCAGATTCTGCATGTTCTGCTGCAACTGGTTTTCGGCGCCCGGCAGCTGAAGAGGTTTTTCCAGCAGACCAGGGGTGATCACGATGCCCTGCTGCGACAGCAGGCTGGCCAGCACCTGCGGCCCGCTCTGATTGGCTTCGCCCCGATAAAAGGTGCCACTGAGCTCGACCCGTTCCGGCAGACGCTGCACCTGCGGCGCCACACTGCCCGCACACCCCACCAATGCCGTCACGCAACCGGCCGCCAGCAGCGCTGCGCGAATCCGGGAAAATAGCTGCACCATCAGTCACTCTCTTGATCAGTTACCGGTCATCGTGTTCCGGCTTCGTCGAGATCATAGGACGGCGCAACGCTGCGGTATAGCCCGAAGGAGCAGATCCATCGGCTGCATAGAGCGAAGTGATTGGTCACCACCGACCTTTGGTCAATAGCCTGAAACACGCCAGCGTCTAGACTGTCACTCGATAGACAGCAAAAGAGAAAGCGCCCGACGCAGGGCAAAGAGGAGGCACCGATGAGCCTGACCATGACCATTGTGATGTTGATTGCCGGCTGGCTGGCCGTCGCCGCCGCCATGTTGTGGGGCGTGCTGCGGATTTCCCGACGCCACCATCACCCTGTGCAGCCTGCACCGATCAAGAAAGTCGAGAAACACAGTCCCCGTCACGCCACCGCACACTGACGTCTTTCCATCGATTCAAACGAAAAAGGCCGCCTGACTGCTGCGAGTCAGGCGGCCTTCGGTTTTTCCAGGGGTCACGCCTGGGCGGCCACCTTCTTCTGCTTCGCGCGACGAGACATCATGTTCAACACCTCGATCGCAGCGGAGAACGCCATGGCGGCATACACATAGCCTTTCGGTACATGGGCGCCGAAGCCTTCAGCGATCAGCGTCATGCCGATCATGATCAGGAAGCCCAGGGCCAGCATCACCACCGACGGGTTGTCGTTGATGAATTTAGCCAGCGGATCAGCCGCGAACAGCATCACCAGCACCGAAACCACCACCGCAATCACCATGATCGGCAAGTGTTCGGTCATGCCGACCGCCGTGATGATGCTGTCGATCGAGAACACCATGTCGAGCATCAGGATCTGTCCGATTGCGGCAGCGAAACCCAGGGTCACCGTCGAGGTGGCGGTTTTCGGGTCTTCCGGTGCCGGGTCCATGCTGTGATGGATCTCGGTCGTCGCCTTCCAGACCAGGAACAGGCCACCGGCGATCAGGATCATGTCCTTCCAGGAGAACGCCTGGCCCAGTATCTCGATGACCGGCTCGGTCAACTGGACGATGAACGCGATGGTGCTCAACAGCGCCAGACGCATGATCAGCGCCATGCCGATACCGAGGCGGCGGGCCTTCTGCCGATACTGCTCGGGCAGCTTGTTGGTCAGGATCGAGATGAAGATCAGGTTATCGATGCCGAGCACGATTTCCATCACCACCAGTGTGGCCAGTGCAATCCAGGCCGTCGGGCTGGAAGCGAGTTCTAACAGGTATTCCATGGGTCAGTCCTGACTCTTGTAAGACGATTTAGATGGTCTTGGAGGAAGATTCGGATTTTTCCGCATCTTTTTCCGGGGCTTCTTTTTTCTCGATCAGGCCGCCAGTGGCTTCGCTGAGTGCCTGCTCGGCGGCTTTGTGCGTATCGTCGATAGCCTGTTTGGCACTCTCGGCAGCCTTGCCCATCAACTGCTGGGCGCTTTTTTCAGCTTGGTCGCAGCCAGCCATTAGCAGTAAAGACGTAAACATCAGTGCCGGGATCGCGTATTTCATAAGGGTTCCTTCGAATGAACAGACAGGTCACGAACCACCCGTCGATGGCTGGGCATTCTAGGTAGACGAACACTTCAGGAAAATTCGTATTTTCAGCGACTATACTTCGATTTATACGAACTGAATCTGGCGGACCAAACCCCATGCTCAATTACCGACAACTGCACTACTTCTGGGTAGTGGCCAAAACCGGCAGCATCGTGCGCGCCTGCGAGCAACTGAACCTGACACCGCAGACCATCAGCGGCCAGATTTCCCTGCTGGAACAGACCTACGGCATCGAGTTGTTCCAGCGCGTCGGCCGACAACTCGAACTCACCGAAGCCGGACGCCAGGCCCTGCCCTACGCCGAACAGATGTTCCAGATCGGCGGCGAACTGGAACTGATGCTGCGCGCCCAGCCCAACGAACAGCAGATCCTGTTTCGCGTGGGGGTGGCGGACGTGGTGCCCAAATCCATCGTCTATCGCCTGATCGCGCCGACCATGGAGCTCAGCGAACCGCTGCGCATCACCTGCCGCGAAGACAAACTCGAGCGATTGCTGGCGGACCTGGCGATCCAGCGCCTGGACCTGGTGATCTCCGACAGCCCGATGCCGTCGCACCTGGACATCAAGGGCTACAGCCAGAAACTCGGAGAGTGCGGGATCAGTTTCTTTGCCACCGCCGAACTGGCGGCGCAATACGGTCAGGATTTTCCGCGCAGCCTGCACGGTGCGCCGCTGTTGATTCCCGGAGCGGAAACCGTGGTGCGCAGCCGTCTGCAGCGCTGGTTCGCCGAACAGCAGATTCAGCCAAGGATTGTCGGGGAGTTCGATGACAGCGCCCTGATGCAGGCGTTCGGCCAGTCCGGCAGCGGGATTTTCATTGGCCCGAGCGTGATCGCCGATGAGGTGAAACGTCAGTACGGCGTTGAATTGATCGGCCAGACCGACGCGGTGAGCGAGTCGTTCTACGCGATCTCGGTGGAGCGCAAGGTCAAGCACCCCGGCATCAAAGCGATTACCGAAGGTGCCCGACGCGAGCTGTTTACCGGGTTTTAAGCCTGCGCGCAGACCTCGCGCGGCTTGAGCACCATCAACACCATGGCGAGGAAAATCGACAGCAGGATGAACGCGGCAGCGGCGAAACCGACGAAGCCGAGGCCCGCGTTGTCGATCACCCGACCGCCAATGATCGCGCCCAGACCGATCCCGAGATTGGCTCCGGCGATATTCAGCGACGCGGCAAAGGCCGGTGCTTCAGGTGCCGCTTTCATCAAGCGTACATGGCTGACCAGAAACAGCGCGGCCTGCGTCACGCCCCAGATGCCCATCGCCGCCGCCAAGCCCAGCGACGAATTGATGTTGGGCACCAGCGCCACCATCCCGGGAATCATGAACGCACAGAACATCACCGAAGCCATCAACGGGTGACGATCCACCGCGCGACCGCCCAGCGAGTTGCCGATCAGGCCGACCGCACCGAAGCCCATCAGACACCAACCGACCACGGTGCCATTGAAACCGGCCAGACGTTCAAGGATATCCGCCAGATAGGTGTAGGCGGTGAACATGCCGCTGAACACCAGGATCGACAGCAGCACATGGCCGAGCATCAACGGGCTGCGCAGAATCTTGAATTGCGATCCGAAGCTGACCTGATGCTGGTGCAGGCTGGTTTTCGGCAGGTAGACAAACAGCAGCAACGCCTTGGCGAAGGCGATAACCGCCAGAATGGCGAATGCGCTGCGCCAGCCGAACGCATCGGAAATCAACGTGCCGACCGGAATGCCGAACACCGTGGCGCAGACGATGCCGAAGCCGATCTTGGCAATGGCACGACCGGCGAAGTCCGGGCCGACGATGTCTACTGCGGTTTCACTGGCCAGGGCCCAGAACACCGGCAGCCCCAGTGCCGGGATCAACCGTGCAATGGCCATGACCCAGATATTCGGCGCCAGAGCCGCCAGGGTATTGGCAAGACCGAACATGACCAGAATGGTGATGAACAGCTTGCGCCGCTCGAAACGGGCGAAATATGCGGTCAAGAATGGGCCGAACATCGCCACGGTGAAAGCGAATAGAGTCACCAGCAAACCGGCTTGCGGGATGGTGACCGCCAGGTCTCGGGCAATCGCCGGCAACAGGCCGACGATGACGAACTCCGTCGTCAGCACCGTGAATCCGGCGGCAGACAACAGAAGGATGGGAAACAGCATGGGGAACTCCAGCAAAACGACGGCACCGGCGCTGACCCGAAGGCCCGCCGGCAGAACATGAAAATAAGGATGTGCAATCTTAACAGAGTGTTTCCGGAGTGACTTGCACAAACCTGTCTATTTCGCAGAACGTTTTGGTGGCAGATCGTCACAGGCCTGAAGGATAAGGCCTACGCTGTGATAAAGTCCGCGCCCTGAAAAACGTACACCCTGTTCAGCCACCCGTTAAACGGCGTGGCTGTCGCGTCATTCCTTACGGTTCGTGTCTGTGGCCTGCCCCCGTTCATCGCCCGGATCACACAACCTTGCACCCTATAAAAAAGCAGAGATGCCGTTATGACCGCTTCATCCCCTTCTCTAATGCAACGCCTGAAAAGCCTCAGCCTGGTCACGCAGATCCTGATCGGCCTGATTGCCGGCATCGCACTGGCGCTGCTCGCGCCGGAAGCCGCCAAAGGCACCGCCTTCATCGGCAAGGTGTTCGTCTCGGCGCTCAAGGCCGTGGCGCCGATCCTGGTGTTCGTGCTGGTCATGGCCTCGATCGCCAACCACAAGCACGGTCAGGAAACCCATATCCGGCCGATTCTATTCCTATATCTGCTGGGCACCTTTGGCGCTGCGGCGGTGGCAGTGGTTGCCAGTACGATGTTTCCGTCGCATCTGGTGCTGTCCACCGATAACGTCGCCGTCACGGCACCGGGCGGCATCGGCGAAGTCCTGCAAAGCCTGCTGTTGAGCGTGGTCGACAACCCGATCACCGCATTGATGAACGCCAACTTCATCGGCATTCTGGCCTGGGCCATCGGCATGGGCGTGGCGATTCGACACGCCGGCGACACCACCCGGGAAGTGGTCAGCGACCTGTCCAATGGCGTGACCCTCATCGTGCGCGTAGTCATTCGTTTCGCACCACTGGGCATTTTCGGTCTGGTGGCTTCGACCCTGGCCACGTCCGGTTTTGGCGCACTGGTGGGTTACGCGCACCTGCTGGCGGTGCTGCTGGGCTGCATGCTGTTCGTGGCACTGGTGATGAACCCGCTGATCGTATTCTGGAAAATGCGCCGCAACCCGTATCCGCTGACACTCAAATGCCTGCGCGAAAGCGGCATCACCGCATTCTTCACCCGCAGCTCGGCGGCCAACATTCCGGTCAACCTGGAACTGAGCAAGCGTCTGGGCCTGCATGAAGACACCTATTCGGTCTCGATTCCACTGGGTGCCACCATCAACATGGCCGGTGCGTCGATCACCATCACCGTGCTGACCCTCGCCGCCGTGCACACCCTGGGCATTGCCGTGGACATCCCGACCGCGATCCTGCTCAGCGTCGTCGCTGCGATCTGCGCGTGCGGCGCGTCCGGTGTGGCCGGTGGTTCGCTGCTGCTGATCCCGCTGGCGTGCAGCCTGTTCGGCATTCCGAGCGAGATTGCCATGCAAGTGGTGGCGGTCGGCTTCATCATCGGTGTGTTGCAGGATTCGGCCGAGACCGCGCTGAACTCCTCCACCGACGTGCTGTTCACCGCCGCCGCTTGCCTGGGCGAAGAACAGAAAGCACAACGCCCGGCGTAAACACCGGGCGCAACAAAAAGCCCGCCAAGGCGTAAACCTTGGCGGGCTTTTTGTTGCTCGGGGTTAGAACGCGCCCATGTAATCGCGCTTGCCGATTTCAACGCCGTTGTGACGCAACAGGTCGTAAGCCGTAGTGACATGGAAGAAGAACTGCGGCAGACCGTAGCTCAGCAAGTAGGCCTGGCCACTGAAGCGCTTCTCTTTCGGGGTGCCCGGACGGGTCACGATCTCGATGCCTTCCTTGCCGTTGATCTGCTCGGGCTTGATCCCGCCGATGAAGGCCAGAACCTTGGTGATCAGCGCTTGCAGCTCGGCGAAGGTGGTTTCGGTGTCGTCGTACTTGGGGATTTCGACTTCGGACAGACGCGAGGACACGCCTTTGGCGAAGTCCACGGCGATCTGCACCTGACGCACCAGCGGGAACATGTCCGGGTACAGACGCGCCTGCAGGAAGGCGTTCGGGTCGATGTTTTTCGCGGTGGCGTGGGCTTCGGCCTTTTTCAGCACATCGCTCAGGGCGTTGAGCATTTGCTGGAAAACCGGAACGGATGCGGCGTACAGGGAAATGGTCATGGCAGTCTCACAGGGTGGCTGGGTAAATCGTGGGGCGATTATAGCCATGCTCGCAGACCGCGCGACTTGTCTTTTATCCAGCAAGGATTAGGCTAGGCGCCTTCGACTGCAGAGGGAACGCGCGATGTCCACAGAACTTGAAACCAACGTCAACGAACCACGGCTCAACGCCACAGAAATCCGCATTCTGGGCTCGCTGATCGAGAAGCAGGCCACCAGCCCGGAAACCTATCCGCTGACCCTCAACGCATTGGTGCTGGCGTGCAATCAGAAGACCAGCCGGGAACCGGTGATGAACCTGACCCAGGGCCAGGTCGGCCAGAGCCTGCGCGCCCTTGAAGGCCGAGGTTTCGCCAAACTGGTGATGGGCAGTCGCGCCGACCGCTGGGAGCACAAGGTCGACAAGGCGCTGGAGCTGGTGCCGGCGCAACTGACTCTGACCGGACTGATGTTCCTGCGCGGCCCGCAGACCGTCAACGAACTACTGACCCGCAGCGGTCGCATGCATGAATTCGAAGACACCGAACAAGTGGTGCATCAGCTGGAACGCCTGATCGCCCGGGATCTGGCGGTGCTGATTCCGCGTCAGGCCGGCCAGCGCGAAGATCGCTACACCCACGCGCTGGGTGATCCGGCGGACATCGAGGCGATTATCGCGGCGCGGCAGAATCCGGGTGAGCGCGGGACTGCCAGCGGTGTTTCAGTCGAGCGCATCGAAGAGCTGGAAGCACGGATTGCAGCGCTGGAAGAACGCCTGGCACGCCTCGAAGTGTAAGCGCAGCGGGGCGGCGTCATTCGCCGTCCCAGTAATCCACCCCGTCCGACTGCCGAGCCACCGCGACGAAGCCCGAGGCATTGCCCTCGGCATCAATCTTGAAGTTATCCATCACCACGTACTTGTTCGAGTCCGGGTATTCGCAGATGTCCGGCTGCTGCTGGGTACTGACCGCCAGATAACGCAGCTCCTGCGCGCTGGTGTTGATGATTTGATGCGCTTTTTCCGGGCCGCCCGGCGGGCAGGCGATCACGTCGCCGGCGCGGATCGGAAAACGCTCGGCGCCCAAGCGCACCTCCCCTTCCCCGGCCACCACGTAGAACATTTCCTCATTGACCCGATGGCTGTGAAACGGACTGCCGCGCATGCCCGGCGGCAGCGCATACAGCCGATAACCGAGCTTTTGCGCGCCCAGTTGCTGGCCGACCCGGGCGAACCGCTGCTGATAACGTCCGGCCGTTTCGCCTTCGGGGGCCAGGGCTTCGGGCAACGGTTCGAGTTCGACGTCATTCAGGTTGAGAATGGGCGGATGCATGCAAACCTCGGTTTTTGTCGTGGGGCAAGTCTGTGCTTGCTGATCCGGCAGTATAGGCAATGACCACCCCGACACCGAGATCAATCAACTGCGGGCAAACGCAACCGCAGCCTCGAACTGCTCGACCGTCGGCCGCACGCCGGTGTAAAGCACAAACTGCTCCAGCGCCTGGATCGCGATCACTTCCAGCCCCGTGATGACTTTTTTGCCTTCGGCACGACCATGCACGATCAATGGTGTTTCCGAGGGAATTGCCACCACATCGAACACGGTATCGGCAGACTTGATCACATCCACCTCAAACGCCGACTGACCCGCTTCCGGACCACCGTCCATCCCCACCGGGGTCACGTTGATCAACATCTGCGGGCGCTCCTCACCCAAATCCGCCTGCCAGCGATAGCCCAACGAATCCGCCAGCGCCCGGCCGGCGCGCTCGTTGCGCGCCACGATCAAACCCTTCTTGTAACCACCATCGCGCAAGGCACTGGCCACCGCTTTGGCCATGCCGCCGCTGCCGCGCAGGGCGAAGGTCGAGTCCTTCGGCACCGCATGGGTTTCCAGCAACTGGGCAATGGCAATGTAATCGGTGTTGTAGGCCTTGAGATGGCCGTTGGTGTTGACGATGGTGTTGATCGACTGGATCGCCGCTGCCGACGCATCCAGCTCGTCGACCAGCGCAATGCAGGCCTCCTTGAACGGCATCGACACGCCGCAACCACGAATGCCCAGCGCGCGAATGCCGCCGACAGCGCCCGGCAGATCCTGACTGCTGAAGGCCTTGTAGTAAAAGTTCAGACCCAGTTGCTCGTACAGATGGTTATGAAAACGCAGACCGAAATTCCCGGGACGCCCAGACAGGGACATACACAATTGGGTGTCTTTATTGGGGTTCATCTGCATGGGAGTCTCCTTCGAATGCACTTTCGGATGGACGGGATTAGCCAGACCATCGGGTTCTGAACGATCATAAGGCGGTCTGTTCCGGGCATCACAGCCATTGCATGAAACCCGGTAAGCAAGCCGGTACAGACCTTACACAAAATTTACCCAGCCGCCGTGCTGTTTTTCCAAATGTTGCTGTCTTAGATGTATCCCCGCGCTATCCCGAGCCTGATGCAGGCCCGGACGCCGGGTCGAAGAACCGAGGATTAATCATGATTCGTAAACTCCCCATCGTGGCCTTGTTGATCGGTGCATGCGCTATCACAGGTCAGGCAGAAGCCCATGGCGGTGGCTGGCAGGGCCCGGCGGTATTTGGTGCGATCGTCGGCTCGGCCATCATCGGCTCGGCGCTCATCAACCAGGATCGCCCGGTATACGTTCAACAGCCTGTTTACGCTCAACCGGCGCCGGTGTACGTGCAGCCACCGCCACCACCGGTCTATTACCAGCCGGCCCCGGTCTATGTACAACAACCGGTTTATGTACCAGGCCCGGTCTACTACGGCCCGCCCCGTGGTTATTACGGCCACCCGCACTACGGTCGCTGGTAAGCACCCTGCAGAGCCCCGCTTTTACAGCGGGGCTTTTTATTGAGCTCAGGAAAGCCAACCGTCCGTCGGCCAACGTCTGAAAAAATCTCGCCAAGGTCGCTGTGGAGACAGTTTCACCCGTTAAAGTCGGCATGATGGACTCGACCGTTAGGCCGAAACACAAAACGGTCATCGATTTGTCATGACGGAACCGCAATCTGAATCCGTCCGCACACAACAGGTTGATAACAACAAGGACGACTGGAATGCCAACACAAAATCCGCACCGCATCGTCGGTTTATGCACCTCGGGCAAGGTGTACAACGCCCTGACCGAGCTCAAGCACCTGGAAGGTCATCGCACGGCGAAGTTTCTCTCGCTGCTGGCGGAGAACCTGGTACGCAAGGGTTTGCTCAACGAGCACGAAATCGTGCACATGCTCGATCAGGTGGTGGACTGAGCCAGCCCTCACTGGCATCAATGACCACTATCGAAAGCGTTGATTGTCCCTGAAACGACCAACCCCCTAAGGTAGCTCCATAGATTGATGGAGGTACTTTTCATGGCTCAGGTTCAAATCATGTCCGTTGTCGGCAGCGCCGTTCCCGCATCCCTCAGAGAGCTTGGATTGCTCGCCTGCTGGTATCTGGTGCGCGACGGCGAACCCGTCAGCGGTCCGCTGACTTCACTGCCAGCCGCCCAGGCGTTGTCGCAACAACTGATCAACGGCCCGTTCAAGGCTTAAGGCAACTGCACCTTCGGCCTGGTTTCGACGAACAGCGCCCAGCTCGACATGAACAATGCGGCGATCAACGGCCCGATCACGAATCCATTGAGACCAAACACGGCCATGCCGCCCAGCGTCGAAATCAGGATCATGTAATCCGGCATGCGCGTGTCCTTGCCCACCAGCACCGGACGCAGCAGGTTATCCACCAGGCCGATCACGAATACCCCGAACAACGCCAGTACCACGCCCTGCCAGATCATTGCGCTGAGCAGAAAGTAAACCGCCACTGGCGCCCAGACGATCCCCGCCCCCACCGCCGGCAACAGTGACAGAAACGCCATCAACACCGCCCAGAGCAACGCGCTGGGAATATCGAGAAACCAGAAAATCGCTCCGCCCAGCGCACCTTGGGTAATGGCCACCACCAGATTGCCCTTGACCGTGGCGCGCACCACCCGATTGAACTTCAGTTGCAGACGGCGCTTGTGATGTTCCTCCAGCGGCACTGCCGTGCGCACCTTGCGTGCCAGTTCGGCGCCGTCGCGCAGAAAGAAGAACAGCAAGTACAGCATGATGAAAAAGCTCACGACGAAATCGAAGGTGCCCTGGCCGAAGCTGAACGCCTGGGTCGCCAGCACCTGACTGCCCTGCATCGCTGCCTTGACGATTTTCTCACGCACCGCATTGAGTTCACCCATGCCGAAACGGTCGAGCAGATGCTGAAAATACGGCGGCAGGCTGTGCTTGAACTGCGCCAGATAAGCGCCGATATCGAGCTTGCCGCTTTCGATATTGTCGTAAAGCGTCGCCCCTTCCTGCACCAGCAACACACTGATGACGATCACCGGCAGAATCGCGATCACCACGCAGATACTCAGGGTGCACAGCGACGTCAAATTGCGTTGCCAGCCGAACTTCTGTTGCAACCGACGCTGCATCGGCGCGAAGACAATGCCGAGAATCACTGCCCAGAACACCGCGCCGTAGAACGGCAGCAGGATCCAGATGAAGGCGACGGTCACCAGCAAGAGCAGCACGGTGAGGGATTTGAATTGCAGACTTTTTGGGTTCATGTCCGGTCCATGTCAGTCAGGCGCCAGGCGCGCCCGCCCAATTTAGTCAACCCGTGCCCGCGCGAGTGCCATCTTTGTTCAAGGAGCATAGATCCAGATCAATAAACCCTCGCCGCACCTCGTTTACCCTCCCGCGTTTTTGCGACCGACACCACCATGACGCCCTCCTTCACCCCGGAATTGCTCGCCCCCGCCGGCACCCTGAAAAACATGCGCTACGCCTTCGCATATGGCGCCGATGCGGTTTATGCCGGGCAACCGCGCTACAGCCTGCGGGTGCGCAACAACGAGTTCGACCACGCCAATCTTGCCCTCGGTATTCGTGAAGCTCAGGCTCAGGGCAAGCGTTTCTACGTGGTGGTCAACATCGCGCCGCACAATGCCAAGCTGAAGACCTTTCTCAAGGATCTGGCACCGGTGATCGACATGGCGCCGGACGCGCTGATCATGTCCGACCCTGGCCTGATCATGCTGGTACGCCGTCATTTTCCGCAGATGCCGATTCATCTTTCAGTGCAGGCCAACACGGTGAACTGGGCGAGCGTCGAGTTCTGGCAGCAACAAGGGCTGAGCCGGATCATCCTGTCCCGGGAACTGTCGCTGGAAGAAATCGGCGAAATCCGCGAACAGGTGCCGGGCATGGAACTGGAAGTGTTCGTCCACGGCGCGCTGTGCATGGCGTATTCCGGTCGCTGTCTGCTCTCCGGCTACATGAACAAGCGCGATGCCAATCAGGGCACCTGCACCAACGCCTGTCGCTGGAAATATTCAGCACAGGAGGCTACGGAAAATCAGCTAGGCGAAATCGTCCAGACCTTCGAACCGCAACCGACCCTCGGCCTCGGCGCCCCTACCGATCAAGTATTCCTGCTACAGGAAGCCAATCGTCCCGGCGAAATGATGCCGGCCTTCGAAGACGAACACGGCACCTACATCATGAATGCCAAGGACCTGCGCGCCGTGCAGCACGTCGAGCGCCTGACCCGCATGGGCGTGCACTCGCTGAAGATCGAAGGCCGGACCAAATCGCACTTCTATTGCGCGCGCACCACTCAGGTCTACCGCCGGGCCATTGATGATGCGGTGGCCGGGCGCGCATTCGACCGCAGCCTGATGACCGATCTGGAATCCCTCGCCCAGCGCGGCTACACCGAAGGTTTCCTGCGCCGACACGTGCATGACGAATATCAGAACTATCAGAACGGCAGCTCGGTGTCGGAGCGACAACAGTTTGTTGGCGAACTGACCGGAGAACGCCGGGACCGGCTGGCCGAGGTCAAAGTGAAAAACCGCTTTGCCCTGGGCGATCATCTGGAACTGATGACACCCAAGGGCAACTTTCACTTTGACCTGCATGAACTGCAGAACCTCAAGGGCGAAGCCATCGACGCGGCGCCGGGAGACGGGCATACCGTGTACTTGCCGATTCCGGATGCCGTGGATTTGCGCTTCGGGTTGTTGATGCGTGATCTCGGCACTGTTTAAAAGCACCGGAAAAAAGTTCAGACGTTCAAGAAGCGCAGAAAACCCGGCCAATCAGCCGGGTTTTGTTCAACGCCGGTCATCAGACAGCGGCGTCGGTTCATCAGCCGGTGGCATGTCTTCATCGGAAGATGGATCCTTCCAGTCTTCCGGCCGGTCGGCATCGCTCAGCGGGTCGCGCGCCGGTGTCACACCCGGCGGCATCTCGTGATCAGCCAGCGTCGGTTCATCCGTACCGGGGATTTTGCGGGCAGGACCGGTTGGCATCGTGCCTCCCTGGAACAGCATTTGGTCAGCCATGATTGCACCTCAAAGAATGAGGCCCGGAGTGTCCGGGTCGTACTCGTTGGAGGTGCCGCCGTACTGAGCGTGCCACCGAACAGACCAGTGGCATTCAGCTTGTGGCCGAAAACCGGTCACGGCTGTTGCTCAAGTGCAGCCACATCGCTGCCCGGGCCGCGTCTGCATCCTGACGCTTGATCGCATTGAAGATCGCCTCATGCTCCAGATTCGCCAGTTGCCCGAGCTTGCTTAGATCCACCGCCCCGCGCTCGATCGCATTGACCCGGGTACGCGGAATCATTGCGCTGCCCAGGTGCTGCATGATGTCGGTGAAGCAGGCATTACCAGTGGCTTCGGCAATCAACAGGTGAAAGCGCCGGTCGGCCTCCACGCAACTGTCGTTGTTGGCCAACAGACGCTGATAATCGTCCAGCGCCTGACGCATCTGCACCAGTTGTAGCTCGGTGCGGCGCTGCGCGGCCAGTGCCGCCGCTTGCGTCTCCAGGCCCATGCGCAATTCGAGAATGCCGCGCACCCCGAGCGCGGTGTCGACATTCAGCCGCAGCCCTTGCTCCGGCGCACGCTCGATCACGAACGTGCCGATACCGTGCCGCGTCTCCACCAGACCCGACGCCTGCAACTTGGAAATCGCCTCACGCACCACGGTGCGGCTGACGCCGTGTTCCTGAACGATCGAGTTTTCCGACGGCAACTTGTCACCGGGCAGCATCTGGCCGAGCAGGATGCTCCGGGAGAGTTTTTCCACCAGATCATGGGCCAGGTTGTGTGCGCGTTTACGGGCGGGAGCGTCGAGGTCTTCTTGCATGGTCGGATCCGGTAATAGGGGCAAGCCGATCGTAGCACTGCAGGCGATGACTTGTATGATCTCCTATAATTTCAGGCGCCAAGCTTGTATGACAACAAGTGATTTTCGCTAAAAAACTTTCAATAGCTTCACGCCAGCACTGCACATTCGCTGGCCTTGCACTCTGCACCTCGACCCGTAAAAACCCTTTAAATCCCAACAAATACGGGACTTTAAATCCAGAAAAGCATAAAAACCTTTCGCCGTAGATAAATTTGATTGAGCGATCCCGCTTGTAGGACAAAAAAATCTAGTTGTATGATGTCTATCAACAATGCAGCACCCAGCCACACCCCGCATAAAAATAACGAGTGGGAGAAAACCAAGTGAACTCATCCATTGCCGGGATGAACGAGGGCGCCGATTCGGTGCTGTCCTCCGCCATTGCCAAAGTCAAACGCCACGTCCTGCCGCTGTTCGTCATCATGTTCATCGTCAACTACATCGACCGAGTGAACATCGGCTTTGTCCGCACCCACATGGAACATGACCTCGGCATCGGCGCCGCGGCCTACGGGTTCGGTGCCGGTCTGTTCTTCATCGGTTACGCGCTGTTCGAAGTCCCTTCCAACATGCTGCTGCAAAAGGTCGGCGCGCGAATCTGGCTGACCCGCATCATGCTCACCTGGGGTCTGGTGGCCGCCGGCATGGCGTTCATCCAGAACGAAACCCACTTCTACATCCTGCGTTTTCTGCTGGGTGTGGCCGAGGCCGGGTTCTTTCCCGGGGTCATCTACTATTTCACTCGCTGGTTGCCAGGGGCCGAGCGCGGCAAGGCGATTGCGATTTTCCTGAGTGGCTCGGCCGTGGCCTCGCTGATCTCCGGGCCGCTGTCCGGCCTGCTGCTACAGATCGAAGGGCTGGGCCTGCACGGCTGGCAGTGGATGTATTTCGTTGAAGGGATGTTCTCGGTCGGCCTCTGCGTGTTCGTCTGGTTCTGGCTCGACGCCAACCCCCACGACGCCAAGTGGCTGACCCACGCCGAGCAGGATGCGCTGGTCAAAGCCATCGACGACGAACAGAAGGCCCGCGAAGCCGCGACGCCGATCCGGCCGTCCCTGGGCAAGCTGCTCAAGGATCGCCAGATCATCCTGTTCTGCCTGATCTACTTCTTCATTCAATTGACCATCTATGCCGCGACCTTCTGGCTGCCGAGCATCATCAAGAAGATGGGCGAGATGAGCGACTTCCAGGTCGGCCTGTTCAACTCGATTCCGTGGTTGCTGTCGATCATCGGCATGTATGCGTTCGCCTCGTTCTCGGCGAAGTGGAAACACCAGCAGGCGTGGGTGGCCACCGCACTGTTGATTGCCGCAGCGGGGATGTTCATGTCCACCACCGGCGGGCCGATCTTCGCGTTCGTCGCGATCTGTTTTGCCGCGCTGGGTTTCAAGTCTGCATCGTCGCTGTTCTGGCCGATTCCGCAGGCCTATCTCGATGCGCGGATCGCCGCTGCGGTGATCGCGCTGATCAACTCGGTGGGCAACCTCGGCGGCTTCGTCGCCCCCACCACGTTCGGCCTGCTGGAACAGCACACCGGTTCGATCCAGGGCGGCCTCTATGGTCTGGCCGCGACTTCGATCATCGCCGCGCTCATCGTGTTCGCTGCCCGCACGACACCCAAATCCGCACCTGACATCACCGTGGCCGATGCCGCGGCGAAACACGCTTGAAAGGACAATCCCAAATGACCGCACACGACATCGCCAAAGCCCCGATCATCACCGAAATGCAAGTCATCCCGGTGGCCGGCCACGACGGTATGCTGCTCAACCTGAGCGGCGCTCACGGGCCGTTTTTCACCCGCAACATCGTCATTCTCAAGGACAACGCCGGCCACACCGGCGTCGGTGAAGTACCCGGCGGCGAGCGCATTCGCCAGACCCTGGAAGACGCCCGCAGCCTGGTGGTCGGCAGTCCGATCGGCACGTATCAGAAGATCCTCAATCAGGTGCGCCAGACTTTCGCCGACCGCGACGCCGGCGGCCGTGGCTTGCAAACCTTCGACCTGCGCATCACCATTCACGCGGTCACCGGGCTCGAAGCCGCCCTGCTCGACCTGCTCGGCCAGCACCTCGACGTGCCGGTGGCAGCATTGCTCGGCGAAGGCCAGCAGCGCGACGAAGTGAAGATGCTCGGTTATCTGTTCTACGTGGGCGACCGCCGGGAAACCGACCTCGCCTACCGCAGCGAACCGGATGCCGACAACGACTGGTTCCGCGTACGTCACGAGAAAGCCATGACCGCCGACGCCGTAGTGCGTCTGGCCGAGGCTGCCCATGCGCGCTATGGCTTCAAGGACTTCAAGCTCAAGGGCGGCGTGCTCAGCGGCGATGCCGAAATCGAAGCGGTGACCGCACTGGCCGAGCGCTTCCCCGATGCGCGAATTACCCTTGATCCGAACGGCGCGTGGTCACTGAAAGAAGCCATCCGTTTGTGCCGCGACCAGCATCATGTGCTGGCCTACGCCGAAGACCCGTGCGGTGCGGAAAACGGTTATTCGGGCCGTGAAGTGATGGCTGAATTCCGTCGCGCCACCGGCCTGAAAACCGCCACCAACATGATCGCCACCGACTGGCGCGAGATGGGCCACGCAATCCAGTTGCAGTCGGTAGACATCCCGCTGGCCGACCCGCATTTCTGGACCATGCAGGGTTCGGTGCGGGTGGCACAGATGTGTCACGAATGGGGCCTGACCTGGGGCTCGCACTCCAACAACCATTTCGACATTTCCCTGGCGATGTTCACCCATGTGGCGGCCGCCGCGCCGGGCGACATCACTGCCATCGACACCCACTGGATCTGGCAGGACGGCCAGCGCCTGACCAAGGCGCCGCTGCAAATCGTCGACGGCTGCGTGCAGGTGCCGAAGAAACCGGGACTGGGCGTGGAACTGGACATGGATCAGGTGGCCAGGGCCCACGAACTCTATAAAGGCATGGGCCTTGGCGCGCGGGATGACAGCGTGGCGATGCAGTTTCTGATTCCGGGCTGGACGTTCGATAACAAAAAGCCGTGCCTGGTGCGCTAGACCTGCGCAGCCGCCAACAACCAATGTTTGAACGCTGCCATGGCCGACGTCTCCGGCCGTGACTGCAAGCGCGTCAGCCAATAGCTGCCGGTGGTGATTTCGATGGCAAAGGGTTGGCGGATCAGGTCCGCCGCCAGTTGCCGGGCAAACATCAACGGCGGCGCCAATGCCACTCCGCCCCCCTGCAGCGCCGCTTCCATCATCGCCAGCGACGAATCGAACACGATGCTCTGGGGCGGCGCGGCATGGGTCGCCAACCCCGCCGCATGAAACCATTCCGGCCACTCATCGGTGCGATAGGAACGCAACAGACGCTGCTGCAGAAGATCCCCTGGCGCGTGCAATTGCCGGGCGATTTCCGGCACGCACAATACCGACAGCGGCGCCTCCAGCAAACGGGTCGCCTCGATACCGTGCCACGCCCCGGCACCAAACCGGATCGCGTAATCCAGCCCCTCGGCAGCGACGTCCACTCGATTGTTGTTGGTCGACAGCCGCAAATCTATGAGCGGATGTTTCGCCTGAAAGTCCGCCAGCCTCGGCAACAACCAGCCTACCGCGAAAGTACCTACCGCGCCGACCGTGAGCATTTCCCGGTATTGCCCGCCCGCCAGACGCTCGAGCATCTGCGCGATATGATCGAACGACGTGGTCAGCACCGGCAGCAGGGTTTCGCCCTCGCCGGTCAGCATCAGCCCACGGGGCAGGCGTTTGAACAGGATCACACCGAGTTGTGCCTCGAGGCTTTTGACCTGATGGCTGACTGCCGCCTGAGTCACGCACAACTCCACCGCAGCACGGGTGAAGCTCAAATGGCGCGCAGACGCTTCGAAAGCGCGCAGTGCATTCAAGGGCAATTGAGGTCGAATCATGCCAGATCCCAAATTTTTCTAATGGCTCGTCCGAGTTTTCATCGTTTGTCGAAAGACGCCAGACTGCCTAGATTTGGCGCTGCCGATCAGCCGGCCCGACGGAAAACACTCGCAGTGTAGCGGGATAACACCAACAACACTCATGGAGAGTGGCTCAACGATGACTTCAATCAACCTGAACAAACTCAAGTCCTGCAGCGCTTTCGGACTGTTCTTCAGCGCCGCCACCTGCCTGGCTGCCCCACAGAGCGACGATCAGTTGCAGGCGCTGGTCAAGGCCACCGTGACACCAGTGATGCAGCAGCAGGACATTGCGGGTATGGCGGTCGCCGTGACCGTCGATGGCAAGGCGCATTACTTTAACTACGGTATTGCCGACAAAAGCACCGGGCAAGCAGTGAGTGAGAACACCCTGTTCGAAATCGGCTCGGTGAGCAAAACCTTCACCGCAACCCTCGCCGCCTATGCTCAGGCCAGCGGCAAACTGGCGTTTTCCGACAAGGCCAGCCAGCACTGGCCCGAGCTGAAAGGCAGCGCGTTCGACCAGATCAGCCTGCTGCAACTGGGCACCTACACCGCTGGCGGCCTGCCGCTGCAATTCCCGGATGCCGCAGATTCTTCCGACAAGATGCTCGGCTATTACCAACAGTGGAAACCGACGTATCCGGCCGGCACTCAACGCCTGTATTCCAATCCGAGCATTGGCCTGTTCGGTTATCTGGCGGCGAAAAGCCTCGGCCAGCCGTTCAACCAGGTCATGACTGAAACCCTGCTGCCGAAACTCGGGCTCAAGCACACCTTCCTGTCAGTACCGGCGTCAGAACAAAAGCTCTACGCCCAGGGTTATGACAAGAACAACAAACCCATTCGAGTCAGCCCCGGTGCGCTGGATTCCGAAGCATACGGCGTGAAAACCAGCGCCGCCGACCTGCTGCAATTTGTCGAAGCCAACCTCGACACCGCGAAACTCGAAACACCGCTGCAAAAAGCCATCGCCCTCACCCACACCGGCTATTACACCGTCGGCGACATGACCCAGGGCCTGGGCTGGGAACGCTACGCCTACCCGATCAGCCTCGACCGCCTGCTGGACGGCAACTCGACACCGATGGCCATGGAGCCGCACAAGGTCAAATGGCTCACCCCGCCACAATCCGAACCGGCGAACGTGCTGCTGAACAAGACCGGTTCCACCGCCGGCTACGGAGCCTACGTCGCGTTCGTGCCATCGAAGAAAGTCGGGATCGTGATTCTGGCGAACCGTAATTACCCGAATGGCGAGCGGGTGAAGATCGCGCACAGGATTCTGGGTGAGCTGACCCGGTGATCACGGCATAAAAAATGGCGAACGGATAAACCGTTCGCCATTTTTTGTTCAGGTCACCCGAACCACATTTTCAATCATCCGGCATTTCTGGCGGCTTGGTTGGTTTCGCGGGTTTTGCCGGTTTGCCGTTCTTCGTCCCTTTGGCCGGTGCCGCCTCGGCGGCCGCTGGAGGTGGAGGCGCTGCGACCAGTTCCTTCTCGGCGGCCGGCAAGGCATCGATGGTGTCGAAGACTTTCTTCAGGTCTACCGACTTCGCCTCGTCCCCCGCGGCCGACAGTTTGGTTTCCCCGTCCTTGCCCATCAAAAAGACTTTCGGATAGGCCCCGGCGCCCAGCTTCAGCGAGCGCAACAGCGCCATGGTGTCCTGCTGGCCCAGATCCTTGCCGTCGAGCTGCCCGGCCATGTTGAGGATGGTGTAGACCTTGAGCTTGCGGTCGGCGATACCCTGTTTGTTGGCCGGGTCCTCAAGGGACTTTTTCAGGCTCACCCAGACCGGATCGACCGTACTGCTGGCGATGACGATCAAGGGACGATAGTTGCCTTTGTCGACATCCAGAGGGGAATCGTTGTCCCCGGCGAACAAGGGGCCGGCAATCGCCAGCAAGAGTGTCAGGGTCAGTGACCTGATGAGCATGCGCATCTCCTTTTGATATCCACGCTCTAATGATTGCGCATCGTGGCGATTGTTCCGGGGTTGCCCGGCAAATATGTGTCGCCTTGTTCAAAGCGTAGGTCAGCAACGATTTTGCGCAACCGCATGCGCTTGATCACGTCGCGCATTTGATTACCTTTTATGACCGTATCGGGATGACGATTCAGCGAGAAGTTCTCGCCTGGAGCAGTGCCGAATCCAGCGCCGCTTCCAGCCCGGACGAATCGACACGTCGGCCTTCAAGCCGCAGCGCTCCATCAGCGAGGCTGACGCTCAAGGTCACCGCAGGCATGTCGCCCGGATACTTGCGCAGCAACAGGTCGATGCCTTCGGCTGTTTCTGCGCTGGAGATCAGATCCCACTGGCTTGCGCTCAAGTCCAGTAGCGTCTGATTGCGCTGTTGATCGACCACCCGAGGCGCGTAGAGCCAGTGACTCATGCGAATTTCCCGGGGCTCGACCGTGATGGCGAGGCGGCCATTGCAATGGAATGTTGTTTCGCTCATGGCTGCCTGCCGATCAGAACGCCAGTTTGTAACCGATCAACACCAGCATCGTTGCCAGGCACGGACGCAGCAGTTCATCGGAGACCCGCCCGGTCAGGTGACTGCCGAGCCAGATGCCGGGCAACGAGCCCAGCAGCAGAAAGCCCAGCACGCTCCAGTCCATGTTGCCCATGCTCGCGTGCCCGAGGCCGGCGACCAGGGTCAGCGGCACGGCGTGGGCGATTTCGGTGCCGACCAGGCGGCGGGTCGGCAGCAGCGGATAGAGGATGAACAGCGCGACAGTACCGAGAGCACCGGCGCCGATGGAGGTCAGGGCGACCATGGTGCCGAGGATCAGGCCGGTGATCACGGTCATGACATTCAGGCGCGTGCCATTGGGGTTGTAGTTGCCGCCAGCACGTTTGTGGGCGAATTCGAGCAAGCGTTTCTTGAACAGAATCGCCAGCGCCGTGGCGAACAGGACGAAGCCCAGCGCCTGTTTGATGATGGCGTTCATCGCCTCCGGCGCAGCATGTAGCGTGCTGAGGAACCACAACGTCATCGCCACCGCCGGGACGCTGCCCAGGGTCAGCCAGCCGGTAATGGCCCAGTCGATGTTCTTGTTCTTCCTGTGCACCAGCACGCCGCTGGATTTGGTGATGGCGGCGTACAGCAGGTCAGTGCCCACCGCCGTGGCCGGATTGATGCCGAACCACAGCAGAATCGGCGTCATCAACGAACCGCCGCCGACACCGGTCATGCCGACGATGAACCCCACCACCAGCCCGGCAACCACCAGGCCGAAATTTGCCAATTCCATGAAGACATCCAGAAGACGACAGGAAAAATCCGGTCCGCAGCATAGCGATTTTTCTTATAACCACCTATATCGATCCGATCTATCGTTATGCCATTTCACTGTACCGGTAAAAAATTCAAGAACAACAGGCTCTGGGCGTAATTCAAACCGATGCGCCGATAGCGCTCGTCGAGCATCTGGGTCAGCAGATCGAGGCGCGCCACGACTTTGCCGAACTCCGTGGCGAAACTCAGGTTGCTGCCCTCCTCCGATATCTCATTGGAAAACAGCAGCGGCTGGCCTTCCTTGTTCTGCCGCTGGGCGAGGATCCAGGTGGCTTTCTCGATATTGCGCGCGGCGTTGTTGACGAAGGTCGGGTTGATCGCATCGGTCATGTAGAACTCGGTGCGGTTGCCGTGGGCGGTAACCAGCATGCTGCCGATGGCATAGATGAAGGCGCCGACCCGGTCACCCAAAAACTCGGGGCTCATGGCATAGCTCAGCGCTGCCAGATCTTTTTTGCCACCAAGGGTCGGCAGCGGTTGCTGCTGCTCAATGGCCAACCGCACCTGCTTGACCGCCGTGCGGATGTCGAGGAAGCCGGATTTGCGTAACTCGTCCGGGTTGCGCAAGTACAACTTGCCCATCAAGCGATAGAGACTGTCGAGGTTGTCGCGCATCGCCAGCGTGGCCATGCGGTCGACGCTGGTCTGGAGAAATTCCTGAGGCCTGCCCTCGCGCATCTGGCTGATGAAATTGTTGCCATCCTGATGGCTGCAAGCGCCGAGCAACAGCGTCGACAGACAGACCAGCAACAGGCACGGGCGATGAATGAATGCAGCGATGTGGGGCAAAACTCTCGGCATGAATTCTTTGACGGACACGTTGCTGTGCGGCGGGAGTCACCGCAACCTGGCCATGGATAGAGCCGGGGATTTCGCAAAAGTGCGGTGCCGCAGAGTTTTCCCGACTTTCGGCGTTTGACGAATCGCCATTTAGTCCGACTTTATTTTTACAATAGGCGTTTAATCGTCTATAAGTTCTCATTAAAACGGCTATTAGCATGACTATTTAGTGATTTTGAAAACAACAACAAAAAAGGAAGGTCAACCATGCTTCAATCCCGACAATCACTCTGCGGCCTCGGACTGTCCCTGATGATCGCCACCCTCACCGCCCAGGCCGCCGGCCTGACCAGCGAACACAAAGCCTTCGGCAAAACAAATGACGGCACGCCGGTCGAGCAATACATCCTGCGCAACAGCCACGGCATGCAGGCAACGGTCATCACTTACGGCGCAACCTTGCAGGCGCTGCAGGTGCCGGACAAGCACGGCAAGCTCGACGACATCGTCCTCGGCTTCGACGATGTGCAGGGTTACCAGAAAGGCACCGCTTACTTCGGCGCGACCATTGGCCGCTTCGGCAATCGCCTGGCCGATGGCGCCTTCGAACTCGACGGCAAACGCTATCAAGTGCCGCAGAACGACAAGACCAATGCCTTGCACGGCGGCACTCAGGGCTTCGACAAAAAAGTCTGGAAGGCGAAGGAAACCAAGGACAAGGATTCGGTCGGCGTGACCCTGACGTATCTGTCGGCGGATGGCGAAATGGGTTTCCCCGGCAACCTCACCACCGAAGTGACCTACCGCCTCACCGACTCCAACGAGCTGCGCATCGACTACAAGGCCAGCACTGACAAACCGACAGTGCTCAACCTGACCAACCACAGCTACTTCAACCTTGCCGGTGCCGGCAATGGCGACATCCTCAAGCAGGTCGCCACCCTGCACGCCAGCCATTACACCCCGGTCACCGCCAAACTGATCCCGACCGGTGAACTGGCGCCCGTGGCCGGCACACCGATGGACTTCACCCAACCCACCGCCATCGGCCAGCACATCAAGGCCGATCACCCGCAATTGAAATTTGCCGAACCGCAACACGGTGGCTTCGATTTCAACTGGGCACTGGACACCAAGGGTGACGCAAGCAAACTCGCCGCCGAAGTCAGCGACCCGCAATCCGGTCGCCACCTGCAGCTGTACACCAGCGAACCGGGTGTGCAGTTCTACACCAGCAACTTCCTCGACGGCACGGTCAAGGGCAAGGGTGGCAAGGTCTATCCGCACTGGGGCGCGTTCACTCTGGAAACCCAGCACTACCCGGACTCGCCGAACCAGCCGAACTTCCCGAGCACCCGACTGGATCCGGGACAGACCTACACCCAGAGCGTGGTGTTGAAGTTTTCTGCGAAGTAAAAGCAAAAGATCGCAGCCTGCGGCAGCGTCTACAGGGGAAAATCAATCCTCATGCAAAGCTGTCGCAGGCTGCGACCTTTTTGCTTTTTGAACCCTTGGACTGGCCCTGCCCACTCTGGATATCGACCAAGGCAGACAGAAGTAACCGAAATTCAGGGACTCAGCTGATTACGGCGCCTTTCGGGCCACTGGAAATCAACGCGGCTCCACAGGCGGTTTTCATGCCGTCCAGCGCGATGGGCACGCCATCGACGGTGTAGGTGCTGCTGCCCTCGGCAATAGGGAAAACCCCTTTGCATAAGGGACAGCTGACTTTGTGACCAACCCCGGCAATTGGCTTACCGTTGAGGTTGGTTTGGGAGAATGCTTCGAGCACCTTGCCACCGTGAGTGGTGGAGTCGCCCAAGCGGATTGCGTCTTTCATCGCGTCACTCCATTGACAAGTATTGACTACTCATACATCAACGTTGTCTTGAGCAGCATTGAAACAGGTTTTCCTCCGGTTCCTCTATTTATCGTTACTCAGTCATCCATACGTCTTCATACCCTTGCGCATCAGTAATGAACTTTGCCCCTGTGGGCAGAGAGAGAAAGCTCACCGTCTGCGGAAGAATTTTACTCAAGTGGCGAACATGGACAGCCTGGTAAAAATCATCCGCAGCACAATACTCTCCGCAGTGAATGAACCAACTTACATTTCCTCCTTCGGGAAGCTCCACTCTACTGCCGTAAATGGGAGATCGGCCGAGTGTCTTCAGGGCGACAGCAACCATGTCCTCAGGGGGCTGGATGGCGAGCCCATATTTTTCACAGAGTATTCTCTGAGACGAGTCAGGAGTGGTCGTTTCAAGCTCGCTCAAGAGATTTTCCTCCGACCAGCGTGTTGTTCTTCGCCCATCACTTCAACTCTGTAGCCACCAGTTCAGAAGCGTCTCGTCCTCGTCGTCATCAATGTTTTTATAGATGTTTGCGTAATACCATTGGATGCCGGTTTTCTCGCTAAACCGATCAAAAAACTGATTGATCTTATCCATCCCATTGATCGCCGGGACGGCTAGCGAGAGGTTGCCCTCATGTACACCGTCCAGTGTTCCACCCAGCTCAAGACCGACACCTCGTTCAAGTCCGTCTATTTCCTCAGGGGGAATGTAATCGGCATAAATGTGGATGCAAAAATTGCCACCTCGCTTCAACACGTCTGCATGGGCGTTTTTGTTCTTGATCGAGATCACATCACCCCGTGCCAGATTCAGCGCCAGGCCCGGAGAGGAAAGCAGCTCATATGTATCCTCCGCAACCTGTCGAGCCGGCAGTTCCTCGTACACCGGGCCATCGTCATCTGCGACGAATACTTGAATCAAAACAGGTGCGCTTCTATCGTCCATACGGTGCTCCGCAGCTTCCACGTTCAACACACGACATACCCTCTTTCACGTAACCACTGTTCCCAGCGCTCAGGTTACAGGATGCACCCTCAAGATCCACGTTTACATCGGCGAGGTTGCCACCATTGGACGTCGCCACGTTCTTGTGGCCCAAGTGCATGTCATCCGGGTTTGTAGAGGTATGTCCACAACGCCAGCCGCCGATAGGTGATATCACCCAAGAGGCGGCCAATGGCCATCAATTAGCATGCCAACTTTTTCAAATACTTATAAACCGGGGGCATGGCGAGTTTTCATCGCAGATACGGCGAAAATTCCCACTGAATTCGTCGAAAAGTGCGCAATTTTTTGCGCACTTCCGAAACTCCTGCTCACTGGCCGACACACCTCATTTGGAACCCATGGACTATCCTGCTGCCCACTTAAAGGTATCGACCGTTTTCAGATAGGAGGATTGAATGCGTACCCTCGAACTGGCTGGCGTGCAGGTTCCGGTGATTGGCCAGGGCACCTGGCGCATGGGCGAAGATCGCTCGGCGCACAAGCGTGAAGTGGCGGCCCTGCGCAGCGGCGTCGAGCTGGGCATGACCCTGATCGACACCGCCGAAATGTATGCCGAGGGCGGTGCCGAAAGCGTGGTCAGCGAAGCCATCGCCGGCCTGCGCGATCAGGTGTTCCTGGTCAGCAAGGTCTACCCGCACAACGCCAGCCGCAAAGGCATTCCCCAGGCTTGCGAACGCAGCCTGCGCCGGCTCGATACCGATTACATCGATCTCTATCTGTTGCACTGGCGCGGCCAGTATCCGCTGGAAGAAACCGTCGAAGCCTTCGAGCGATTGCGCGAGGACGGCAAGATCGGTCGCTGGGGCGTGTCGAATTTCGATGTCGACGACCTCGAAGAACTGTCTTCATCGGCCTGCGCGACCAATCAAGTGCTGTACAACCTCGAAGAACGCGGTATCGAATTCGATCTGCTTCCATGGTGCCAGCACCAGCGCATGCCGTTGATGGCGTACTGTCCGATCGGCCAGGGCGGCGCCATGCTGGCCGAGCCGGTGCTGAAACAGATTGCCGCTCGTCACGGCGTGACCCCGGCACAGGTTTCGCTGGCGTGGATTCTGCGTCAGGATGGTGTGATCGCGATTCCCAAGGCCGTGCGCCCGGAACATGTGCAGTTCAATGCACAGGCGGCGCAACTGCAGCTCGATGCCGGGGATCTGGCGGCGCTGGACCAGGCGTTTCACGCGCCACAACGCAAGCAGCGGCTGGCCATGGTCTGAGCCACCGCCAACGGGCAGAGGGCTTCGCCATGAGAAGCACTGATGAGTACGACCCGTTCAACCTGCAACGCTTCGTGCTCGCCCAGGACCCGGTGTTCGAACGGGTCCAGCGCGAACTCGGCGAAGGCCGCAAGCGCAGTCACTGGATGTGGTTTGTGTTTCCGCAGTTCGCCGGGCTCGGGGGCAGCGAGATGTCGCGACGCTTCGCCATCGGCTCGGCCGGTGAGGCCCGGGCCTACCTGGCCCATGGTCTGCTCGGCGCGCGGCTGCGCACCTGCACGCAACTGGTGCTGAATGTGCAGCAACGTTCGATCGCCGAGATTTTCGGCCATCCGGACGACCTGAAATTCCACTCGTCGATGACCCTGTTCGCCCAGTTCGCCGATGGAAGCAGTCCCTGTCATCAGGCGCTGGAGCGTTATTTCCACGGCATTCAGGACGAATGGACCCTGCAGTTGCTGGACTCAAAACAGGCCCAGTTGTCCCCCGATCAGGGTTGAGAAATCGTCGTCGACAAACGGCAGGATCGCATCCGCCACTGGTTGCAGCTGGCGGGTGATGTAGTGGTCGTAGTCGATGGCCGCACGCCGCACTTCCAGCGGCTCGGGGCCGGCCAGGGTAATGACGTAACTGATCCAGCCGCCGTTCTGGTATTGCCGCGGGCGACCGTGCTGCGCGTTGTAATCGTCCGCCAGCCGTGCGGCACGCACGTGGGGCGGCACGTTGCGCTCGTAGTCGTCGAGGGTGCGACGCAGGCGCTTGCGGTAGACCAGTCGTTCGTCGAACTCGCCGGCCAGGGTCTTGCGCACGTATTCGCGCACGTAATCCTGATACGGCTTGCGCTGGAAGATCCGCTCGTACAGTTCCTGCTGAAATTGCCGGGCCAGCAGCGACCAGTCGGTGCGCACGGTCTCCAGGCCTTTGTAGACCATTTCTTCGCTGCCGTCGGCACGGGTCACCAGGCCGGCGTAGCGCTTCTTGCTGCCCTCTTCTGCACCGCGAATGGTCGGCATCAAAAAGCGCTTGTAGTGGGTTTCGTACTGCAATTCGAGCGCGCTTTCCAGCCCGTACTGCTCACGCACATGTGCGCGCCACCAGTCGTTGACGTACTGCACCAGCGCCCGGCCGATGTTCGCCGCCTCTTCCTGTCCGTGGAGGCGGCGCAGCCAGACAAACGTCGAGTCGGTGTCGCCATAGATCACCGCGTGCCCCTGATCCTCGATCAACTGCCGGGTACGCAGCATGATTTCGTGGCCGCGCAAGGTGATCGAAGAAGCCAGCCGCGTATCGAAAAACCGGCAACCGCTGGAACCGAGCACGCCGTAAAAAGCGTTCATGATGATCTTCAGCGCCTGGGACAGCGGTGCATTTTGCTCGCGCTTGGCGGTTTCTCGCCCCTCGGCAACCCGGGCGACGATGGACGGCAGGCAATGCCGGGTACGGGAGAACCGCGCACCACGAAAGCCCGGCACCGAATCGCTGTCATCGGGATGCCGCAAGCCTTCGATCAGCCCCACCGGGTCGATCAGGAAGGTGCGAATGATCGACGGATAAAGGCTCTTGTAGTCGAGCACCAGCACCGACTCGTACAGCCCCGGTTGCGAGTCCATGACAAAGCCGCCGGGGCTGGCCTGGGGCGGATTGGTGCCGAGGTTCGGCGCCACAAACCCCTGACGGTGCATCAGCGGCATGTACAAATGAGTGAACGCCGCCACCGAACCACCGCTGCGATCCGCCGGCAGGCCAGTGACGCTGGCGCGCTCCAGCAAGAACTTCAGCAGCTCGGTCTTCGCAAAGATCCGTGTGACCAGTTCGCAATCCTTGAGGTTGTACCTGGCCAGCGCCGGTTTGTCCTCGGCAAACATCCGGTTGATCTCGTCCATGCGCTGGTACGGGTTGTCGATGGACTTGCCCTCGCCAAGCAACGTCTGGGCGACGTTCTCCAGGCTGAACGAAGGAAAACTCCAGGTCGCCGAACGAAGGGATTCAATGCCGTCGATGATCAGCCTTCCTGCCGCTGCCGCGAAGTAATGGTTGCGGCTGCCGTGTTCGCGCCACTGCATTTCCTCACCTCCACGCCCGAGCTTGAGCGGCACGCCGAGGCGCCGGGCGTGTTCGTGGAGGACGCGCAGATCGAACTGCACCAGGTTCCAGCCGATGACCGCGTCGGGATCGTGACGGGCGAACCAGTCGTTGAGTTTCTTCAGGATCAGCGTGCGGGATTCGCAGTATTCGAGGTCGAAATCGACAAGGCTGTCATCGCCGTTCGGCGCGCCGAGCATGTACACCTGCCGTTCGCCACAGCCTTCCAGCGCGATGGAGTACAACTCGCCCTGCTCGGTGGTTTCGATGTCCAGCGAGACCAGCCGCAGTTGCGGGCGATAGTCGGGCGCGGGCTTGAGGTGAGCGTCGAGCAGCACACCTTCGGCATCGGGCGTGCCGCTGAACCACACCGGTGCGGTGATGAAACGCTCCATCAGGTAGCGTTCGGGCGGCCGCACATCGGCTTCGAAGACATCGACACCGTGACGGTTGAGCGCCGTTTCCAGGCGCATCAACTGACCGTGCTGCTGGCAATACAGCCCGAGCACCGGGCGATGTTCGAAATCCTGCAGGGCCAGGGGACGCAGTTCGACGTTCCTTTCGTCCGCGAGCACCCGCTCGGCCTGCTCGCGCTGCACCGCCGGGATGAATGCCACCGACGGCTGATGCGGCAACCGCACGCGGCGCGGCCCGGCGTCGGTCGCCAGCCAGAACTCGACTTCGGTGCCCGCCGGGGTGTCGCGCCAATGCCGGGTCAGGACGAAGCCCTGCTGTAAATCCACCACTGCAGCCTCAAGAATTGATTCAGACGGACATTCTACGCAGCAATGCAGCGACCGGTGACAAACCGCCCGGATTGAAAAAACCGGCAAATGACGTTTTTTGCGTGTTATCTGCCGTTTTGCGACCTTGCCCTGCGCGTCACGGTCTACGATGCTTGGAGAACAACGACAACACCTGAGTAACCGCCATGAAAACCGTCGCCCAGCTGCTCAAGCTCAAAGATCAGAAAAATCAGGAAGTGCACCAGATCAAGCCCGATCACATGGTGCTCGAAGCGCTGATGAAGATGGCCGAGAAAAACGTCGGCGCCTTGCTGGTGGTAGAGGACGAAAAAGTGGTGGGCATCATCAGCGAGCGCGATTACGCGCGCAAACTGGTGCTGCACGGGCGCTCGTCGGTGGGCACGCCGGTGCGCGACATCATGGTGTCGAACGTCATCACCGTGGACACTCACCAGACCGTCGATACCTGCCTGGGCATCATGTCCGACAAGCGTCTGCGGCACTTGCCGGTGGTTGAAAACGGCAAGCTGATCGGCCTGCTGTCGATCGGCGACCTGGTCAAGGAAGCGATCGCCGAACAGGCCGAGCTGATCAAGCAGCTGGAGCAGTACATTCGCGGGGAATGATCAACCGGGCCAATGCCTTGCGAAGACCGGCGCCAGCACCGGGTGCCGGTCGATGCGTTGCAGCCACGCGTAAAAACCGGGCCGTGCCTGGCGCAAATGTTCACGGGTGCCGGCCCAGCGTGTCACCACCGCCGCCAGTACATCCAGCGCACCCGGCGTTTCGTCGTCCAGATAGAGTTCGGCGGAGAACAGGTCAGAGAACACCTCCCACATCCAGTGCAGTCGCTCCCGGGCGCCGGCCATCAGGTTTTGCCGTGCCGCTTCATCCGGCATCACCAGCCAGCGCTCGGGATAGTCGATGATCCCGATGGCCGCATAGCAATTGCTGACGATATACACCAGACCGCGAATGGCCTGGTCACGGTCGACAACCTCGGCCGGCAGCAGGCCGGACTTTGGAAAATTCAATCCCAGATGAATCAGGATCGCCGCGCTCTCGGTCAGCACACTGCCGTCCGGCAATTGCAAGGTCGGAATCTGTTTGAGCGGATTGAGCCTGGCCAGCTCCTGCGCGGCTTCGGCGCTGACTTCGACATCAATGAACCGGTACGCGACCTGACACAGTTCGAGTGCTGCCTCGATGGCCGCCGCCCCTGAATTCCTGTGGCCGTAAAGTTGATACATGTTCCCTACCCTCGTGATAGCGACTCCCGGTCTGCCCTGGAGTGTAGAAGGCGCGACGCAGATCGCCGCCGCGAGCCGATGACTGAACCCTCAGTTTCTGGCCATGCAACGCCGGTAGCGCTCATCGACCCGTTTGGCGAACCACGCGGTGGTCAGCTTGCGGGTGATCTTCGGACTTTGCAGCACGATCCCCGGCAGCACCGCCCGGGGCAACGGTTTGCCTTGCGCCCGCTCCGCCAGTTCAAAGACCCGTTGATACAGGCGGGTTTCTTCGAATCCGAGCGTATTGCCTTTCTCCAGTTGTTCGCGGATCACCGGATTGCGCATGCCCAATGACTTACCAAGTTGGCGCACCGCCAGTTCGGTGGTGCCCGGCATGATCGAGTCGTAGCGGATCAGGTCGCCATCCAGCGCCAACGCAACGCCGGAGGCGCGACTGACTGCATTCTGAAACGCCGCGTTGCGACTGGCGTACCACCCGGCGTTGAAATCGGCAAAACGGTACAGCGGCTCGCGATAACTCACCGGATACCCCAACAAATGGGCGATGCCGAAGTACATGCCGCCACGGCGGGTGAACACTTCGTGACGAATCGTGCCGCTTACCGGGTACGGATAACCCTTGGCATGCTGTTCGGCGAATTCGATGCTGACCTGCATCGGCCCGGCGGTGTGGACCGGGTTGAAACCGCCGAACAGTGTGCGCCCCATCGGCACCATGCCGATGAAGTCATCGAAAATGCCGCTCAGGTCTTTTTCGGTACGTGCCGCGCTCAAGCGCTCGCTGTAGGTCTTGCCGTTGGGCGAACGCACCTGCAAGGCGCCGCTGACCAGAAGGCTCGGGACATGGATTTTGGCGGCTCGTCGGTCGATTTCGTCGCGGGCGATCTTGCCCAGGCCGGGCACCGGCGGGTCGACCTGAAAGTTGGACTCCTGCTCGGCGACGGCGAGCACCGAACACAGGTTCTGCGTGGTCGGGCTGATGCCCTGGGCGGCGAACGCCGTGTAAATGTCCGTGGCCCAACCCTGACGATCGGCGACTTGCGCCGGCAGCAGGCGCACGATCTGCGCCTTGACCTCGACGGGCGGGCGCGGGGCCGCTTCCTGTGTACGTTGACCGGCGCAACCGGCCAGTACCAGTACAGCGATGAGGCCGAGAAATAATCGAAGGCTGTGCATAACGCTCCATGAAGTCCGTCGAGCCGGATTTACCCTACGCTCAATTCCGGTTTGCAGGATAGGACTCCCGGCCGGCAACGCTGTTCCATCGCCCCGTCCGGCAGGCTGACTGGCCGTGCTCGCCGGGTGATCCATACTTGCTGCTGCACACCTCAAGGGCAGGACAGACCATGAACCGCAGTGACGTTTTGATCATCGGCGCAGGTCCCACCGGTCTGGTACTGGCCCTGTGGCTGAGCAAACTGGGTGTGCGCGTGCGCATCCTCGACAGGACTTCTGCGCCGGGCACCACTTCGCGGGCGCTGGCGGTGCAGGCGCGCACCCTTGAGTTGTACCGGCAACTGGACCTGGCCGACACGGTCGTGCGCAACGGCCACCGGGTGGCGGCAGCCAACTTCTGGGTCAAGGGCAAGCCCGTGGCACAACTGCCGTTGAACCGGATCGGCGAAGGCCTGACGCCATATGCGTTTCTCGAAATCTACCCGCAGGACGAACACGAGCGGTTGCTGATCGACCGCCTCGAAGACTACGACGTGACGGTCGAGCGCAACACGACACTGGAGAGTTTCACGGAAAACGGTGACGGCCTCACCGCCCATCTGCGGCTGCCGGATGGCGAGCAGGAGATCTGCCAGGCCTGTTATCTGGCCGGTTGCGACGGTGCACGCTCGGTGGTGCGCAAGACCCTCGACACCGGTTTTCCCGGCGGCACCTATCAGCAGATCTTTTACGTCGCCGACGTCAAGGCCAGCGGCCCGGCGCTCAACGGCGACTTGCATCTGGATCTGGATGAGGCCGATTTTCTTGCAGTGTTCCCGCTGGCCGGCGATGGCCGTGCACGGCTGATCGGCACGGTGCGCGATGAGCGTGCCGAACGCGCCGAAACCCTGGAGTTTTCCGATGTCAGCAGCCGCGCCATCGAACATCTGAACGTGCACATCGAAGACGTCAACTGGTTCTCCACCTACCGCGTGCATCATCGGGTGGCGAATCACTTTCGCAAGGGCCGGGCGTTTCTGCTTGGCGACGCAGCCCACGTGCACAGCCCCGCCGGCGGTCAGGGCATGAACACCGGCATCGGCGATGCGATCAACCTGGCCTGGAAACTCGCGGCAGTGCTCGGCGGCGCAGCCACGCCAAAGCTGCTCGACAGCTACGAAACCGAACGCATCGCCTTCGCCCGGCGGCTGGTCTCGACCACTGACAAAGTCTTCAGCTTCGTCACCGCCGAAGGGCGAATGGCCGACCTGTTGCGCACACGGCTGGCACCGTTCGTGATCCCGAAAATGGCCTCATTCGAGACCAGCCGCGAATTCCTCTTTCGCACGGTGTCGCAAATCACCGTCAACTACCGGGGCATGGCATTGAGCGAAGGCGTGGCCGGGCATGTCCACGGCGGCGACCGTTTGCCGTGGGCTCATGATGGCGAAGGTGACAATTATGAGCCGTTGCGCAACCCCTGCTGGCAGGTGCATGTGTACGGCGACACCAGCGACGAGATGATCGCCTGGTGCAATGAACATCACCTGCCGCTGCACGTGTTCGATTGGCGACCGGCGTTCGAGACGGCGGGACTGGGGCGCAACGGCTTTTACCTGTTGCGCCCGGATACTTACGTGGCGATTGCCGACAACAGCGCGGATCCGAAGGTGATCGAGCGGTACTTTCGCGACCACGGGATCCGGCCGTTTTTCAATTGCCCCTGAAGATCAGATCCCGGCCAGTGCCAGATCCATCGCGAAGTAAGTGAAGATCAGATCTGCACCGGCACGCTTGATCGCGCCGAGGCTTTCGCGCACCACGCGGTCTTCGTCGATCGCCCCGGCCTGGGCGCCGAACTTGATCATCGCGTACTCGCCGCTGACCTGATACGCCGACAGCGGCAGGTTCGAGGCCTGGCGGATGTCGCGGATGATGTCGAGGTACGCGCCGGCCGGTTTGACCATCAGCGCATCGGCGCCTTCCTGTTCGTCGAGCAGCGATTCGCGCAGGGCTTCGCGGCGGTTCATCGGGTTCATCTGATAGCTTTTGCGGTCGCCCTTCAGCGCACTGCCGCCGGCCTCGCGGAACGGGCCGTAGAGTGCCGAGGCGAATTTGGTCGAATAGGCCATGATCGCGGTCTGGGTGAACCCGGCGTCGTCCAGCGCCCGGCGAATGGCCTGCACCTGGCCGTCCATCGCTGCCGACGGCGCGATCACGTCGGCACCGGCGCGGGCGGCGGCCACGGCTTGCTTACCGAGGTTGATCAGGGTCTGGTCGTTGTCGACTTCATGGTTGTGCATCACGCCACAATGGCCGTGATCGGTGTACTCGCAGAAGCAGGTGTCGGACATCACGATCATTTCCGGCACGGCATCCTTGGCGATCCGCGACATGCGTGAGACCAGACCGTTTTCGCGCCAGGTGTCGCTGCCGCTGGCGTCCAGGTGATGGGACACGCCGAAGGTCATCACCGACTTGATCCCGGCCCGGGCATAGCGCTCGATCTCGCTGGCCAGTTTGCGCTCCGGAATGCGCATCACCCCGGGCATGCTCTTGATCGGCACGAAGTCATCGATCTCTTCTTCGACGAAGATCGGCAGCACCAGATCGTTGAGTGTGAACTCGGTCTCCTGGAACAGGCTGCGCAGGCTCGCATTGCGGCGCAGACGGCGTGGACGTGCTTCGGGGAACTGGCTGGACATGGGGTCTTTCCTGAAAACGGCGGATGAGACGAAAGTCGTAGGGGGCGAAGCTTATGCCTTGCGGGGGATGAGGTACAAACCTGGATCAATCAAGAGTGCATTACCGGGCGCGCAATAATCGTCGGCCCTTACGCCGGCGACTCTGATCTTCAAAGTCGCAGTTGCCCCTCAATGCACGTGACCACGGAGCCGCCGATCCAGATCTCGTTCCCGAGCCGGTTTATCCGCAACTTTCCCGCTCGGCCCATGCTCAAGCCCTGGCTGACGGTATAGGAATCGGGCGCCAGGCCCTCGGCCAATAACCATTGGGCAATCCCGGCATTCAGGCTTCCGGTGGCCGGATCTTCGGGCATGCCATCTCCGGAAATGAACGCACGTACCTCAAACCGGGCCTCGTCACCGTCGCGCTCGGGGTCCCACGCCGCGATGACGCCCACCGCCAGGCCCTGCATCTGCGAATGATCCGGTTGCAGGTTCAGCACCTGTTGCCGATCCTTGAGCATCACCGCGAGCCACCCCGCACCGTTGTCCACCCATTGCGCCCGGACAACCTCATCAGGGGTGATTCCCAGTCCGCGCTGCACCCGCTCCATGACATCAGCCTCGACCGGTCCCGACCTCAGGAGCGGCGGCGCGAGAAAAGCGAGTTCAGAGCCTTCGCGCCTGATTCTTACCAGTCCGACGCCGCACTCCTGAATGATCTCCGCCCCCTTGGGCACACCGCCTGCTTGCAGCCAGGCGTGGCACGTGCCCAGGGTCGGATGCCCGGCAAACGGCAGTTCGCTCAGTGTCGTGAAGATCCTCACGCGATAGTCGGCGCGAGGGTCCTGCGGCTCAAGAATGAAGGTGGTTTCACTCAGGTTGGTCCAGTTGGCAAAGGCCGCCATGCGCTCATCGCTCAGGGAGCCGGCATCAAAGACCACCGCCAGCGGGTTGCCCTTCAGGGCAGTCTGGCTGAAAACATCGACTTGCTTGAAATGGAACGAATCCATGCATCGTCCTTATTGAGGAATCGTCAGACCACGCACCACCGCCGGCCGCGCCAGAAAGCGCTCCAGCACCCGGGTGACATTCGGGAAGTCCTTGATGCCGACCAGATCGCCCGCCTCGTAGAAACCGATCAGGTTGCGCACCCACGGGAAGATGGCGATGTCGGCGATGGTGTAGCGCTCGCCCATGATCCAGTCGCGTCCTTCGAGGCGGGTGTTCAGCACGTTGAGCAGGCGCTTGCTCTCGTCGACGTAGCGGTCGCGGGGACGCTTGTCTTCGTAATCCTTGCCGGCAAATTTGTTGAAGAAGCCGAGCTGGCCGAACATCGGGCCGATGCCGCCCATCTGGAACATCAGCCATTGAATGGTTTCGTAGCGCAGGGCGCCTTCCTGGGCCAGCAACTGGCCGCTTTTGTCGGCGAGATAAATCAGGATCGCGCCGGACTCGAACAACGGCAGCGGTTTGTCCTCGGGGCCGTGGGGATCGAGGATCGCCGGGATCTTGTTGTTCGGGTTCAACGACAGGAACGCCGGCGACATCTGGTCGTTGGTGTCGAAGCCCACACGGTGCGGCTCGTAGGGCAGACCGATCTCTTCGAGCATGATCGAGACCTTGACGCCGTTGGGGGTCGGCAGGGAATAGAGCTGAATCCAGTCGGGGTACTGCGCCGGCCATTTCTGGGTGATCGGGAACGCGGACAGATCGGTCATGTGTAGCATCCAGTCACAAATGAGAGGCCTGAGCATAATCCACGTTTTGCGCGCTGGCTCGGGTTCTTTTTGCCCCGACGGCCGGGCTTACTTAAATCCGCAACATGCTGTCGCTAACCTGCTCTCCGGCCGCGCAGGTACCCCCGATCGAACCAAAGGCTTTCAAGGGGTTCCAAGGAAATCGTTCAAGACAGGGAATACACCCGGCGCCGGCGGCCCGTGGTGCAGTGGTTTGTCAGCCTCAACCGATCAGACTGAAGAACCTTTATCTCATGATGAAACCGATGAAAGTCGCCAGACGCTTCAAACATCGCGCTTATGTGGCCCTGCCCTCGCTGCTGGCAATGAGCGCGCTGTTTCTGTCCCTCGAGTCCAGCGAAAGCCGCGCGCAACCGGTGGACGGGACCCAGACCCTGATCTTCCTACGCCACGGGGAAAAACCCGCCGGCGGGCTCGGCCAGCTCAATTGCCAGGGCCTGAACCGCGCCATCGAGCTGTCGACCCTGCTGCCGGAAAAGTTCGGCAAGGCCGACTACGTGTTTGCGGCCAACCCGACGCGCAATGTCGAGGAAGGCGAGCTGGACAACGCCTACAGCTACATCCGTCCCCTGATGACCATCAGCCCCGCCGCCATCAAGCTCGGCCTGCCGGTGAACATCGAGTTTTCGGCCAATGACACCAGCGACCTGGCCCGGGAGCTGATTGCCGACAAGTACCACAACTCGACCATCTACACGGCATGGTCCCACGGCTACCTGCCGGAGCTGATCAACAAAGTCGCGGGCAAGGCCGTGGGCGAGAAGCAAAAGATCACCGAAGACTGGGCATCCAGCGATTACGACTCGCTGTATGTGCTGACCCTGACCTGGCACAACGGCAAGGCCAGCCTGCAGAGCCACAGCTACAAACAGGGGCTGGACAACGGCAAGGTCACGTGCCCGACCTGAGTGAGCCGGAGCCCATGCCGGGCTCCTGCGTCAGCGTTTGCGATTCAACCGCTCGCGCAGATACTCGACCACTGCCCCGCGCTCCCCGGCAAACTCGATCCGCGCGTCCTTCTTCTCCCGCTGAAACACATACATCGGGTCGTAATACTCACGCAGCAGGCCTTCGATCCAGCCCCGGTGCAAGTCCACCGAACCGCTGCGCCCCTGCTCCGCCAGTGCGTCTTCCATCAACGACAGCATCCGCCGGTGACGCTCGCCGCCCAGACGTTTCTGCACATTGTTCAGGCTCTCGAGCAAGCGTTCGGAAAACAGCGCGAAACCCCGCTCGCCATGCACCGCCGAAAACTCGGCCGACAGATCCACCACGTAATCGCGCAGGATGCGCTGCACCCGATCTTCAAAACTGTCTTCCAGCCAGACCATCGGGTAGTGCTGCATGCCCTGATACAACGGCAGCGGCAGCGCGCAACTGCCCACCACCCGGCTTTCGTCTTCGAGCACGAACTGGCCGATGCCGGCATCGCGCTTCTTGAGGATGTCGATGGCCAGACGATTCTCGAAGTCGATGTTCGACGGCTGGCCGGTGGCGCGCTTGCCGAAACTGGAGCCGCGATGGTTGGCGTGACCTTCCAGATCCAGGCTGTTGCGCAATTGCACCAGCAGTTCGGTCTTGCCGGTGCCGGTCATGCCGCCCAGCAGCACGAAATCACACTCGGTCACCGCCTGTTCGAGGGTGTCGATCAGGAAGGTGCGCAAGGCCTTGTAACCGCCACCGATGCGCGGATAGTCGATCCCGGCCTCGCTTCTGAGCCACTGCTGGGTGATCTGCGAGCGCAAGCCACCCCGGAAACAATAGAGATAGCCATCGGGATGGGCCCGGGCGAATTCGGCCCAGGCTTCGATGCGTTCGGCCTTCACCGCACCGGACACTAGACGGTGGCCCAGTTCGATGGCGGCCTGTTGGCCATGCTGCTTGTAGCAGGTGCCGACCTTTTGTCGTTCGAGGTCATTCATCAACGGCAGGTTGACCGCCCCGGGGAACGCGCCCTTGTGAAACTCGACCGGCGCACGGGCATCCATCAGCGGCCGGTCGTTGAGGAAAATGTCGCGGTAATCGGTGCAGTCGCGGAGCATCAAATCACCTCGACTGCGTGGGTCTGTCGCTCGACCAGTTCGCCGATCGGCGCCAGGTCCAACCCCAACTCCGCGGCCACGGCGAGAAATTCGGCGTTGCCCTCCGGTGTCACGGCCACCAGCAGGCCGCCACTGGTCTGCGGATCGCACAGCACCCGTTTGTGCAGTTCTTGCAAGCGCCCGAGCTTGCTCGAATAGCTGTCGAAATTGCGCAAGGTGCCGCCGGGTACACAACCCTGGTCGAGGTAGTACTCGACGCTGTCCAGACGCGGCACGCGGTCATAGGCGATGCGTGCGGTGAGGTGGCTGCCGTCGGCCATTTCCACCAGATGCCCGAGCAGACCGAAACCGGTGACGTCGGTCATCGCGGCAACCCCGGCCAACTTGCCGAAACGGCTGCCGGGCTTGTTCAGCGTGCACATCCAGTCCCGGGCCACGCCAATGTCGGCGTTACGCAGCTTGCCCTTCTTTTCTGCGGTGGTGAGGATGCCGATGCCCAGCGGTTTGGTCAGGTACAGCAGGCATCCGGCGGTGGCGGTGTCGTTGCGCTTCATGAAGCGCTTTTCTACCAGACCGGTGACGGCCAGGCCGAAGATCGGCTCCGGCGCATCGATCGAATGGCCGCCGGCCAGGGGAATGCCCGCGGCATCGCACACTGTGCGCCCGCCGCGAATCACTTCACGCGCCACTTCCGGCGCCAGTACGTTCACCGGCCAGCCAAGGATGGCAATGGCCATCAGCGGATCGCCGCCCATGGCGTAGATATCGCTGATGGCATTGGTCGCTGCGATGCGGCCGAAGTCGAAGGGATCATCGACGATCGGCATGAAGAAGTCGGTGGTCGACACCACACCGCGTTCGGCATCGATTTCATACACCGCCGCGTCATCGCGGGAGGCGTTGCCGACCCACAGTTTCGGATCGAGATTCTGTGCGCCGCTGCCGGCAAGGATCACTTCCAGCACCTGCGGCGAAATCTTGCAGCCGCAACCGGCGCCGTGGCTGTATTGGGTCAGACGGATGGGCTCGCTCATGGGGCTACCTCTGGCTGGGAATGGGGCGGATTCTAGCAGAGGGGATTGCCGGGCAAAAAAAACCGCCCTTTCGGGCGGTCAAAGTGCTTCGACCACGATCAGAAGCTTTGGCTGAAGCTGATGGTCATCGCGCTGTCGTTGTTGTCGCTGGACACCTGGCCCGAATAGCCGATGCCGAGCTTGCCGGTCGGGCTGATCTGGAAGTCCACGCCGGCTTCGAGCAGCGCACTGTCCCTGGCGATCGGCACGCCCTGGGTGCTGAACGATGCGCCGCCGTCGATGAAGGTCAGGTCGGCATCCGGCTTGGTGTCGCCGTAGGCATGCCGCCAGCCGATGGCTGCGCGCGGAGTCAGCTGACTGCCGTTGGCCAGGGTCACCAACTTGCCGATGCGCACGCCGAGGGTCGAGTAGGTGATGTCCTGATCGGCATCGCCTTTCAGACGCCCCACCCCGCCTTTTTCCTTGGCGGTGTCGCTGTCGTAGTTGACGTAGGCCAAACCGGCGAACGGTTCGATGGCAACGCCCGCCGCATTGATGGCGTAACCCACTTCACCGAACACCTGGGCACTGCGGGCGTCGTAGTCGGCCTTCAGACGGTCGTTGTAGGCACCGACGCTGACGTCGCGTTTGGTCTCGATGCTGTGCCAGCTGTAAGCCGCGCCGAGGCGCACGGCCAGTGCATCGAACTGCGAACTCAGGTACGCCGCCAGGTGGTAGCTGTCGACCTTGGCATCGGAGTTGCGATCGTGGGCGTTGAGGTTGCCACGGGTGTAACCCGCGGCCATCCCGGCGCGCCATTGATCGTCGAGCTGCTTGTCGGTGCCGAGCATGAAACCGCCGAGGCTGCGATCGACTTTCGCCGTGTCGCTGTCGCCGCCCATGTCGCCCCATGCGCCGATGGCACGGGCCCAGCCGACCATTTCACCGTGGCAGCCGTTGCTGCTCAGTTGCGTATCGCTGGGGGCCAGCGTGCGGCGAGGGTCGTCCGACGCACTGCACGTCGGTTGCCGCATACGATCATTGACCGCTTCACGCACGAAGCGCGAATCCTCCAGAACCGCACTGGCGGTGCTGGCATGGATCTCCCCGGACAGACTGTCGAAGGCATGACGCGCACCGGCCACGCTGAGGTTGACGATCTCGTTCTGCAACGCAGCGCCCGCCGGACCGTTGCGCATCAACGCCGAGGCGGTGTTGCGCTGGTTGCGGGTGGCGGCAACGTCGGCGAACGAGTTGCCGTTGCGGCTGACCACCAGGTTCACCGCGTCAGGGCTGTACACCAGCGCCGTGTCGAGGAATGCGTACTGCGGCAGATCGGCTGCGCTGAACGTGCCGTTCACTCCGCCACCGGCCGTGATCAGCGAATACACGGTGTTGCCGGTGAACGGCGCCAGGCTGTTCACTTGCAGGCCACCGCCCAGGGTTGCCGTACCGCCGACAGCCAGAGGCGTAGCGGTTGGCGAACTGACGGTCAGGGCCAGCACACCGTCGGCGGCGTTGGTCAGGTTGCCGGCCACGCTCAGGGTCCCGTCACTGCCACCGGAGGCCACCACACCGTGGTTGACCACCGAACCGACACTGCCGTTACCGCTCAAGGCCGCGCCATTGGCCACGTTCACTTGCCCGCCCAGGGAAGCCCGCGCTGCCCGGCTGCCAACTTGCAGCACACCTTGGTCCACCGACACGGTGCCGCTGAACGGCTGGTTGCCGGTCAACAGCAACCGCGCCGCGCCACGTTTGGCCAGGGCGCCAACGCCGCTGAGACGCCCGTTGAACTGGCCGTCGGTGTTCTGTTGGAACACCAGCGAAGCGTTGTCGGTGATGTTGCCTTGCAGGCTGGTGGTGTTACCGATCAGCGTACCGCCGCTGACGGTGGTGCCGCCGCTGTAAGTGTTGGCTGCGGTGAGAATCAGGGTGCCGGAATCGAGTTTCTCGATGCCGCCGGTACCGATCAGCGGCACGTCGATTTGCGTCGTGGCACCGGCATTGACGCGGATCGGCGCCGGAGTGCCGCCAGGTCCGTTGACTGGGGTCAGCGTGTCACCGGCATCCGGCACCAGGCTGTAACCGTTGACGAGGAATTGCAGCCCCGTGAAGTTCTGATTGCCTTGCACGGTGACTGTCCCGCCCTGCCCGCCGAACACCGCGAACTGGCCGTTGGAACCCAGTGCCTGGGTGCCGGTCGGGTCGGTCCAGTTGGTGCCCGGCCCCCACACGCCGCTGCCGCCGCCGATGCTGCCATCCGGGTTGGTCTTGCCACCGTTCCAGAACTGCACCTCGCCCGGCGTGTTCTGTACCAGCAGGTTGACCTGATTGGCCAATGCGGTCTGCAGGGTCAGGTTGGCGGCCGAGACCGGCAGGCTGCCGTAGACCAGACCATTGTCGGTGAGCGTTCCGCCGTAGCTGAACAGTTGATAGACCCCGGTACCGAAGCCGCCGGAGTTGGTGATGTTCAGCGTGCCGTCAAGGGTCAGGTTGCCGGCAACGTTGACCACGGTTGTGGAGCTGGCGGCCGAGCCGAGGGTGAAGTCCAGATTGGTTCCCGAAGACAGTGCCAGGGAGCCGACCGACAACGGCGTCGCGCTGCCGCCACCCAGCAGGGTCGCACCGTTGGCCAGTTGCACAGCCCCACCGAACTGGCCGCTGCCGCCGATCTTCGCCCCGCTGGCGACATTGACGTTGGCACTGTTGAGCACACCGTTGACGTTCAGCGAACCGGCCTGCACCGAAGTGTTGCCGGTGAAGGTGTTGTTGCCGGTCAGCAGCAAGGTGCCGGTGCCGGTTTTGGTCAGGCTGCCGGCGCCCGTCAGATTGCCTGTATAGCTGCCGTCGCTGTTCTGCTCGAAGGTCAGCGCCGCGTTGTTGACGATGGCACCTTGCAGGCTGCTGGTGTCACCACGGGTGCTGCCGCCGTTGAGCGTGGTGCCGCCGCTGTAGGTGTTGGCACCACTGAGCAGCAGATCGCCGCTGCCGTTTTTCACCAGACTGCCGCTGCCGGTGATCGCGCCGATCAACGTGGTGTTCTGGTTGCCGGCCAGGGTCAGTTGCGCACCCAGGTTGATGGCGTTGGCCAGTTGCAACGCGGAGGTGCTGTCGAGAGTACCGTTGCCCAGCACACTCAGAGCCCCGTTGCTGATTGCACTGTTGTTGCCCAGCACCAGCGTACCGCCGGCAAGCTGGGTGCCGCCGCTGTAGGTGTTGCTGGCGTTGAGGGTCAGGCTTGCCGGGCCGGTCTTGATCAGGCTGCCGCTGCCGCTGACCACCCCGCCGAGTGTCAGTGCGTTGGAACCGGCAACGGTGAGGCCGCCATTGAGCACTACATCGTTGGCGAGGCTGACGGCGGTGTTGCTGTCCAGCGCCGTGCCGTTGGCGGCGGTCAACACACCGGTGCCGAGGGCTGCGTTGTTGCCGACCACAATCTTGCCGCCATTGAGCGCGGTGCCGCCGGTATAGCCGTTGGCGGCATTGAGCACCAGGGTGCCGGTGTCGTATTTGCCCAGCGTGCCGGCGCCGTTGAGCGCGACACCAATGGTCGCCGTCGCGTTCGGATCGACCCGCACGGTGGCGTTGCCCAGCGAACCGTTGACCAGGTTCAGCGAACCCGCCGTACCGTTCTGCAGGCTGTAGCCGTCGGTGACGAACTGCATGCCGGTGATGGTTTGCGCGCCGTTGACAGTCACTGTGCCGGCCATGCCCTGGAACACTGCGAAGTTGTTGGTCCAGGCCTGGTTGGTGGTGCCGTTGACGTCAGTCCAGTTGGTGGTCCCGGTGCCCCAGGTACCGCTGCCGCCATCCACCGAACCGTTGGCGACGAGCTGATTGCCGTCCCAGAACTGCACGGTGACACCCGGTGCGGTGACCAGCAGGTTGATCTGGTTGGCCAGTGCGGTTTGCAGGGTGAGGTCGCCCGGCGTGACGCTGCCCGGTACGGTACCGATCAGCATGCCGTTGTCGGTCAGGCCGCCGGTGTAGTTGATCAAGCGATATACGCCGCTGCCGAAACCACCGATGTCGCTGACGTTGAGCGTGCCGTCGAGCGTCAGGTTGCCACCGACATTGACCAGCGCATTGCCGCCACCGGAAACCGGTGCGCCGAGGCCGACATCGAAGTTGGAGTTGGCATTGAACACCAGCGAGTTCACCGACAGCGTGCTGCCTGTGGCACCGGCCAGATGACCGCCGTCCGCCACGGTCACCGCCCCGCCGAGGGAGCCGCCGCCGGTCAGGGTGCCGCCGCTGTTGACCAGCACACTGGCGCTGTCCAGCGAGCCGTTGACGCTCAGGGTCCCGGCGTTGACCGTGGTGTTGCCGGTCAGGCTGTTGAGGCCGGTCAATGTCAGGGTGCCGGTGCCGAGTTTGTTCAGTTCGCCAGTGCCGGTGAGCACGCCGCCAAAAAGGCTGCTGGCGTTGTTGCCACCGATGCTCAGGGTGTTGCCGCCGCCGATCAGCGCCGTACCGCTGCCGGTCAGGCTGGAGAGGCTGCCGGAGCCGCCGAGGTTCAGCGTTGCGGCATTGCCGAGATTGACTCCGGCGTTGCTGCCCAGCGCCGAGTTGCCCAGGGTGGTGAGGCTGCCGGCCTGTACGTCGAAGGTGCCGCTGAAGGTGTTGTTGCCGGTCAGCGTCAGGTCGGCCAGACCGTTCTTGGTCAGGGTGCCCGCACCAGCGACCACGCCACCCAGGGTCAGGTTGTTGTTGCCCGCAACGCTGAGGTTGGCATTGACGTTGAGGTTGTTGGCCAGCACCAGCGGCGCCGTGGTGTCGAGGGTCGACGCGCCCGCTACGGTCACCGCACCGGAGCCCAGGCCCGCCGAGGTGCCGAGGGTCACGGTGCCGGCGTTCAGCGTGGTGCCACCGCTGTAGGTGTTGATGCCGTTGAGGGTCAGGTTGGAGGCGCCATTCTTGATCAGTGCCCCACTGCCGCTGACCACGCCGCCCAGGGTCACGTCGCTGTTGCCGGTGTTGGTGAGGTTGGCGTTGAGCACCACGTTGTTACCCAGCGACACCGCGGTGTTGCTGTTCAGCGACGACGCGCCGGCCACGGTCAGGTTGCCCAGACCGAGGGCCCCATTGCTGCCGGCGGTCAGGGTACCGGCATTGAGGGTGATGCCGCCGAGGAAGTTGTTGGCACCGCTCAGGATCAGGTTGGCCGCGCCGTTCTTGGTCAGGCTGCCGGCGCCGTTGATCGCTCCGCTGAGGGTCAGATCGTTGCTGCCGACCACGCCGAGGTTGCCTGCCAGGTTGATCGCGTTGCCCGCACTGACAGCCGCGCCGGCATCCAGGGTGGTGCCGTTCGCCGCGTTCAGGGTGGCCGAGCCGAGCGCCGCGTTCGACGCCAGGATCAGACCGCCCGCATTCAGTGCCACCGGGCCGAGGAAGGCGTTGTTGCCACCGAGGGTCAGGCTGGCCGCACCGTTCTTGATCAAACCGCCAGTGCCGGAAATGACACCGTTGAGGGTCAGGGCATTGCTGCCCAGCACGGTGAGATTGCCGTTCAGTGTGGCGGCGTTGGCCAGGGTCACGGCGGTGTTGCTGTCCAGTTGCGTGCCGGCGTTGGCGATCAGCGCACCGCTGCCCAGCGCGGTATTGCTGCCGACCACCAGGGTGCCGCCATCGAGTTGCGTGCCGCCGGTGTAGCTGTTGGCGCCATTGAGTACGAGGGTACCGCTGTCGAGCTTGTTGAGAATCCCGCTGCCGTCAATGTTCACGCCGACCGTGGCGGTCACGCCCGGATCGACCCGCATCGCGGTGGTGCCACCGCTGCCGTTGACCGCAGTCAGCAGACCCGCAGAGCCATTCACCACGTTGTAACCATCGGTAAGGAACTGCATGCCGGTGAACAGCTGCGTGCCGTTGACCGACACCGTGCCCGCCGTACCCTGGAACACCGCGAAGTCGCCGGCCCAGGTCTGGTTGAGCGTGCCGTTGACGTTGGTCCAGTTGGTGTTGACGGCATCCCATGTTCCGCTGCCGCCATCGACCGTACCGTTCGGGATCGTCTGGCTGCCGTCCCAGAAGCGAATATTGGCGTTCGGCGCAGACACCAACAGGTTGATCTGGTTACCGACCGAAGTCTGCACCACCAGATCGCCCAGGCCAAAACCCACAGGTACACCGGCCACGGTCAGGCCGTTGTCGGTCAGTGCCCCCGTGTAGTTGAACAAGCGATAGACACCGACACCGAACCCGCCGGCATCGGTGACGTTGAGATTGCCACCGAGTGTCAGGTTGCCGCCGATGTTCATCAGCGAGGTGGTCGATGGCGTGGCAAGGCTCGCGTCGACATTGCTATTGGCGGTGAGTACCAGCGACGCCGCCGACAAGGTGTTGCCCGAAGACAACGCCAGATGGCCGCCATTATTGATGGTCATCGCGCCCAGGGCCGAGCCGCTGCCCGTCAGGGTGCCGCCATTGTTGACGTTGACCTGGGCACTGGCCAGCGAACCACTGAGATTCAGCGTACCGCCATTGACGTTGGTGTTGCCGGTGATGCCGTTGGTACCGGTGAGGTTCAGTGTGCCGGTGCCGACTTTGGTCAGGCCGCCGCCACCACCGAGATCACCGTCAAAGGTACTGGTGCTGCTCACACCGCCCACGGTCAGAATATTGCCGCCACCGATCTGCACGCTGCCGCTGCCGCTCAATGCGTTCAGGCTGGCATTGCTGCCGAGGTTGAGACTCGCGCCGGCACTGATGTTGGCGCCGGAGGTATTGCCGAGTGCGCCGCTGGTCAGGGTACTGACGCTGCCGGAAAGGATGTTCAGCGCACCGGTGAAGGTGTTGGTGCCGCTGAGCGTCAGATCATCCAGACCGCTTTTGATCAGGTTGCCGGCACCGTCGATCACCCCGCTGAGGTTCAGAGCGTTGTTGCCGGCCACGGTCAGGTCGGCATTGAGCGTGATGTTGTTGCCGACGCTGAGCGGACTGCTGTTATCCAGCGTCGCTGCACCACCGACGGTCAGCCCGCCACTGCCCAGGGCACCGGCCGAGCCCAGTGTCAGCGTGCCCGCATTGAGTGTGGTGCCGCCGCCAAAGGTGTTGCTGCCATTGAGCGTCAGGTTGGCCGCGCCGTTCTTGATCAACTGGCCGGCACCGCTGACGACACCGCCAAGGGTCAGGTTCTGGGTACCGCCGACACTGAGCGCTGCGTCAAGGACAACCGCGTTGGCCAGGCTGGCCAGCGAAGAACTGCTGTCGAGCGTTGCGGCACCGCCGACGGTCAAGGCTCCCGTGCCCAGCGCCGAGCTGTTGCCGACGGTCACGCTACCGGCGTTCAGGGTGGTGCCGCCAATGTAGGTATTGGTGCCGTTCAGATTCAGGTTGGCCGCACCGTTTTTCACCAGACTGCCGGCCCCGGCGACGGTGCCGGTGAGGGTCAGGTCGGCGCTGCCACCGACATTCAGCGCACCGGCAAGGTTGACCTGGTTGCCCAGGCTGACCGCGGCGTTGGTATCCAGCGTGGTACCGGCGGCCGCATTCAGCGCACCACTGCCCAGCGCGGTGTTGCTGCCGACGATCAGTTTACCGACGTTCAACGCGGTATTACCGAAGTAGGTGTTGGCGCCGTTGAGGACCAGATCGGCCGAACCGTTTTTGACCAGGCCACCGACACCGGCGACGACACCATTGAGCGTCAGGGCATTGCTGCCGCCGAGGGTCACGTTGCCACCGAGGTTGACGTTGTTGGCCAGGCTTGTCGCAGTGCTGGCATCCAGCGTGGTACCGGCTGCCGCATTGAGTACGCCGGTGCCCAGCGCGGTGTTGGAGCCCACGCTCAGGGTCCCGGCATTCAACGCCGTATTGCCGGTGTAGGTGTTGTTGCCGGTCAGGCTCAGCGTCGAGGCGCCGGTCTTGATCAGGTTGCTGCCGCCACTGATGACGCCGCCGAGGGTCAGCGGGTTGGCGCCCCCGGCGGTGAGGTTGGCGTTGAGGGCAATCGCATTGTTCAGCGTGACGTTGGCGCTGCTGTTGAGCGAACCGCCCGAGCCGCCTACGGTCAGCGTGCCAGTGCCGAGCGCCGCCGCGTTGCCGACGGTCAGGCTGCCGGCGTTGAGCGCCGTGCCGCCGGTGAAGGTGTTGACGCCGTTGAGGGTCAGGTTGGCGGTGCCGTTCTTGATCAATTGACTGGCGCCACTGATGACACCGCCCAGGGTCAGGCCATTGCTGCCGCCGATGCTCAGGTTGCCGTTGAGCGCAACGTCGTTGCCCAGGTTGACGGCGGTACTGCTGTCCAGGGTCGCGGCGCCGGCGACGGTCAGGCTGCCGCTGCCCAGTGCGCCGGCATTGCCGACAGTCAGGGTGCCGGCATTCAACGTGGTGCCGCCGAGGAAGGTGTTGGCGCCGCTGAGAATCAGGTTGGCCGCGCCGTTCTTGGTCAGTCCGCCGTTGCCGCTGACCACGCCGCCCAGGGTCAGGTTGGCGTTGCCGGCGATGTTCAGATTGCCGCCGAGCGCGACGGCGTTGCCCAGCGCCACGGTGGTGCTGGCGTCAAGCGTGGTGCCCGCCACCGTGGTCAGTGCGCCGGTGCCCAGCGCGGTATTGGAACCGACGATCAGCGTCCCGGCATTCAGCGTCGTACCGCCGGAGAAGGTGTTGTTGCCACTGAGGGTCAGGTTCGCGGTGCCGTTCTTGATCAGGTTGCCGGCACCGCTGATGACCCCGCTCAGGCCCAGTGCCTGTGTTCCGCCGATGGTCAGGTCCGCCGCCAGCGCCACCGCATTGGCCAGGGTCACCGCCGTGGTCGCATCCAGCGTGGTACCCGCCGCCGCATTCAACGCGCCGGTGCCGAGGGCGGTGTTGCTGCCGACCAGCAAGGTGCCGCCGTTGAGCGCGGTGGTGCCACTGTTGGTGTTGTTGCCGGTCAGGGTCAGGCTGGCCGTGCCACTCTTGGTAATCGCGCCGGTGCCAGAGAGGATGCCGGACAGGGTCAGGGCGTTGCCACCGAGCACGTTCAACGCGCCGGTGATGCCGATGTTGTTGGCCAACGTCACGTTGGCGGTACTGTCCAGGCTGGTGCCGGCGGCGGTGTTGAGCACCCCGGTGCCCAGAGCGTTGTTGTTGCCAACGAGCAAAGTGCCGGCACTCAGGGTTGTGGTGCCGCTGTAACCGGTGTTGGCGCCGTTGAGCGTCAGACTGCCGCTGCCGGTCTTGGTCAGGCCGCTGGCGCCGCTGATCAGCCCGCCCAGGGTCAGGGCCCCGGTGCCGGTCGCCGTCAATGTGCTGTTGAGGGTGATCGCGTTGCTCAACGAAATCGGGCCCGAGGCCGAAATGCTCGAAGCGCCGCCCACGGTAATGCCGCCGGTACTGAGGGCCTGGTTGTTACCCACCTGCACCACGCCGCCATTGAGCACGGTACTGCCGGTGTAGGTGTTGACCCCGTTGAGGTTGAGCTGGCCGCTGCCGATCTTGGTCAGACCGCCGCTGCCGGACAGCACGCCGCTGAGCGTTGTGGGGTTGGTCCCCTGCACCGTCAGGCCACCGGCACCGAGCGAGATCAGGTTGCTGATGTTCAGTCCGGCATTGCTGGCCTGGAGGATCCCGCCATTGGAGGTCAATACACCGCTGCCGAACGCGCCATTGTCATTGAACAGCGCGACACCGCCATTGAGGGTCGTCGCCCCGCTGACCAAGGGGCCCTGCAGGGTCCAGGTGCCGCTGTTGAGGGTCAGGTTGTTGAAGTTGACATAGGTGGCGCTGGACGCCGTGCCTGAACCGGTGGTGCCGCCGCCGACACCGATAGGGTTTTGCAGAATCAGGGTATTGGTGCCACCCGCACCGCCATCGATCGTGCCGGTCGGGGCGAAAGTCAGGTTGATGCCGACCAGGCCGCCGAGGCCGACAGTGACCTGCACGCCGTCGCCGACGTTTACGCTCGAACCGGTGATCGCGTAGAACGTGTTGGTGCTGCCCGCCCCCATCGACACGCTGCCGGTGATGTTACCGGCGTTGGTGAAGGTATTGCCCGCCGCCGATGTCTCGAAGGCCACCCGTCCGTTGATCGTGCCGGTGCTGCTGTTGGTCATGACGACCTGTGAACCGCCATACACACCGACCACCGGCGTATCGGCCAGGGTGATCCCGCCCACCGACAGACCGGTCGAGGTGATCGTCCCGTTGTTGGTGATGTTGGTGGTGCCGGCCGCCGCATTGTTGACCCCTATCCCCAGGCCATCGATGCTGGTCAGGTTGAGGCCGAGCAGCATGCCGGTGCCGCGGATGATGCCGCTGGCGTTGTTGAGCACGCTGACCGTACTGGATGCGCCCGTTCCGATGAACGCGCCGCCGCTGAGCACGGACACCAGGCCCAGCAATGCCGGGTCGATGGTGCCGGAGTTGTTCAGGCTGATGTTGACGCCCGTCAGATTGAGCACCTTGCCGCCGAGCGTCGCGTTCATCTGCGCGCCCGAGTTGACGTTGACCGTCAGGCCGTTGCTGGCACTGCTGAAGTCATTGAGAAACAGCGGCAGGCTCGGCACCCCGGTGCAGGTCACCGTGGATCCGGCAGTGGAACAGGTTGCAAGCGCCGGTGCACTGACGCCGCCGAACAGAAATCCGGCAACGCTCAGATGCACAGCAAGGGAAAGTGGGGAAAAACGCGAAACGAGGGCGACACCAGACCTTGCTTCCACGGGTTACTCCTTTCGTGGCCGATTTCTTCCTTGAGGGCGTGCAACGGCGGCAAGCTCCAACACGCGTATCAAGCGTATGACGGTCATCAGATAAACCGTCTGTTCCAGACACACGCTAGTAGATGCCCCGCGATGGGGCATTGATTAAATAGTGTTAATACTTTTGGGCGATAAGGCTCTGCGGCGATACTTCCAGCCGTTCTGAGCAAGGGTTTGACGTGTTTCAGACACCATGGCGACTGCACCTGACCGAGGCGCCAGATAATTCGATGATTTGATCGAGAATTCAGCGCATTGCAGGAATTGGTACGGCTTGTGCAAACGTTTGCGAGTCGCCGTTGACCTCATTTTCGTTACAAAACCATACAGCCCCGCAAATCCGGGCGTTGATCCGCAAAAAGGACTTTGAATGCACGCTTCTTCCTGCCGCCGCCGTCGTGCTGCGCGCCCGTTCGCTGTTTCCCTGCTACTGGCCGGCGTTACCGCAGTTCTCAGCCATCCAGCGCTTTCACAACCTGCCTTGCCCGAAGAATCCGCCCAGGGCGAAGCCCTCAGCCCCGAGGCCAGCCCGCCGCAAAAAGGCGCTTACCTGTCGGACTGGTACAACCAGGACCTGATGCTGATCGGCAGCAAGGACATCAGCTTCGGCCCGCAACCGGCCGACGATATCTACCTGGAATACGAGTATTTCGGGCGCAAGGGCCCGTTCGAGCTGTACGGCTACATCGACATTCCGAAGATCTTCAATATCGGCAACAGCCACGACAAAGGCGTATGGGACCACGGCTCGCCGGTGTTCATGGAGCATGAACCGCGCATCTCCATCGACTACCTTGCCGGCCGCAGCCTGGCCATCGGGCCGTTCAAGGAATGGTATGTGGCGTTCGACTGGATCTACGATCACGGCAGCCGCAAAGAGAACCGCGCCAACACGCTATACAGCGGTCTGGGCACCGATATCGACACTCACTCGCGAGTCAATCTGTCGGCCAACCTGTACGGGCGCTACCAGTGGGAAAACTATGGCGCCAGCAACGAATACTCATGGGACGGCTACCGCGCGCAGCTCAAGTACATCGTGCCGATCGACAAATTCAGCAACGGTGCATCACTGACCTACATTGGCTTCACCAACTTCGATTTCGGCTCGGACCTGCACAAGGACAACCCGGCGCGCACCGCCAATGCCACGGTGGCGACCAACGTGCTGCTGTACTCGTTCACGCACTTGCGCTTCACTCTGGTCGGCCGTTACTTCCACAACGGCGGCAACTGGGAGGACGGCAGCGAGCTGAACTTCGGCGACGGCAATTTCCGCGCACGTTCCAACGGCTGGGGTTACTACGCCGGCATCGGTTATCAGTTCTGAACCCAGGAGCAAACATGAAAGCAATGACGCGTGTATCACTGGCCGCTGCGGCCCTGCTCTGCTCTACCGCATGGGCCACCGAGGCACCGATTCAACCGAAAGTGGTGCTGATCACCATGTTCGCCCCGGAGGCGCAACACTGGATCGATCGCCTGGAACTCAAGCAGGAAATCCGCGTGCCGGGCCTGTCGGCCGAGTACCCGACCATTCGTTGCAACACGCAGCAGGTGTGCCTGATGACCACCGGCATGGGCCAGACCAACGCCGCCGCTTCGACCCTGGCACTGGCGCTGTCACCGAAATTCGACCTGCGCAAAAGCTACTTCCTGATCGCCGGCATTGCCGGCATAAGCCCCAGACACGGGACCATCGGCACCGCTGCCTGGGCGCACTACTTGGTGGAGTTCGGCACCCAGTGGGAACTGGATTCGCGGGATGCGCCATCGAGCTGGCCGACCGGTTACCTCGGCATCAACACCAAGGGCCCCAACGAAAAACCACCGCTGGACTACAAGACCGAAGTCTTCGAACTCAACCCGAAACTGCAGGCCAAGGCTTTCGCCCTGAGCCACAAGGTCGAACTGAGCGAGAGCAAGCAATCGGCGGCATGGCGCCTGAAATACCCGGCAGCACCGGCCAATCAGCCGCCGGTGGTCACCCGTTGCGACACGCTGGCGGGCAACACCTGGTTCTCCGGCACGCGCCTGAGCGAACGCGCCGAGGTCTGGACCAAACTGCTGACCGACAACAAGGGTGAATACTGCACCACCCAACAGGAAGACAACTCCACCTATGAAGCCTTGCTGCGCGCCAGCCGCGAAGGTCTGGTGGACGTGCAGCGCCTGGCCGTGGTGCGCGCCGGCTCCGACTTCGACCGCCCGGCGCCGGGCGGCAGCGAAGTGGACAACTTGCTCAAGTACGCCGATCAGGGCGGATTCGTGCCGGCGCTGGAAAACCTCTATCGCGCTGGCAATCCGCTGGTGCAGGACATCCTGAAGCACTGGTCGGCGTGGGAGCACGGTGTCCCTGAAGCCTGAGGATCAAGGCATCAGGATGACCTTGTCGCCGCTGCCCTGATTGACATCGGCATAACGCGCCAGTCCATCGGCCAGCGGCGCTTCGACAAGCCCTTGCGGCAGTGGCAGTCGGTCTTCGTCAAAGAAGCGGCCGAACTGCTCCAGCATCGCCGCACAGGCCTCGACGCCGTACAGCAAGGAGTTGATGCCGACCACGGAACCGCCCTTGCGATACAGGGCCAGTGCCGGCAGTTGTACATGCCCGTCCACCGGCGCGGCGATGATCGCGATGCGCCCGAACGGTGCCAATGCGGAAACCGAAGCCGGCAGCCAGAACCCGGTGGTGTCGAAGATCACGTCGGCGCCGCCGCGGTACACCGCGTTGACCTGCGCGCCAAGCTCTTCTGGTTTATCCAGTTGAATCGTCTGATATCCCTGCGCCTGCAAATCCTTGACCTGCTCCGGCCGCCGCGCCGCCGCCAGCAACTGCGCACCACGCACCTTGGCCAGCGCCAGCGCCGCTGTCGCCACTGCCCCGCCACCGATCACCAGCAATCGGGTTTCAGCGTTGACCAGACTGCGCTCCAGCGCATCCCACGCCGTGGTGTAAGGCACACCGAGGCTGGCGGCCTGGGTGAAACTCAAATGCGCCGGTTTATGCGCCACACCACTGGCCGGCAGTTTGACGAATTGTGCATGGGAGCCATCGGCGAAAAAGCCCAGCTCACGCCCGGTGCCCCAGACTTCCTGACCGATCAGCGCCTGCGGACCTTCGACCACCACTCCGGCAAAGTCACGCCCGGGAATACGCGGCAGCGTGGTGTAGGGGAAACGCCCGAGCACGTTCTTCACGTCGCTGGGGTTCAAGCCCGCCGCCTTGATCTGCACCAGTACCTCGTCGGCCCCAGGCACCGGCGTCGGTACCTCGACGAAGCGCAGTGAGGACAGGTCGCCGGTTTTATCGAATTGCAATGCTTTCATGAGTTCATCCACCGAATGAAAAAAGGAAATTCAGGACAGCCAGCCATTGACCAGTTGCCGCCCCAGCGGCCACAACTGCTCGCCCGCCAGCATGCCCAGCAGCCCGACCAGCGCGATGGCCGGTGGCGCCGGGGAACGGAAATCCAGGGCGCCATACAACAGGCCGACGCCCAGACCGATGCCCAGGGAAATCAGGTAGTTCATGGGATCACTCCGCCACACAAAGGGAATGGGCAAAGTCTAGGTAAAGGAGGCGACCGACACCGGCCAAGGACTTCTGAATTTCGGCCAAATCACCGGATTCGGCGTCAGACGCCGAATTTGGAACTGACACAAAAATCGGTGGGAGCGAGCCTGCTCGCGATAGCGGTATATCAGTTGCAAATGTATCGCCTGACATGACGCCTTCGCGAGCAGGCTCGCTCCCACATGGGTTTCAGGGAAAGGGCAAAATGAATTGCGAAGGCGCGACACCCAGTTCACGGCGGAACATGTCGCTGAAACTGCTGGGTGAATACCCCAGCTCCCGGGCAATCGCGCTGACCGGTACGCCCTGAATCAACTCGGCCACCGCCGTCGCCAGTTGCACCTGACGCCGCCATTCGGCGAAGCCCATGCCCAGTCCTTCCTTGAACAGCCGCGCCAACGTTCGCACGCTGGCCCCGGCGTTTTCGGCGTGTTGCTCGAAGGGAATGTCCAGCGACGGCGCAGCCATCACCGCCTGACACAAACTCATCAGTCGCCGGTCGGCATCGTCCGGCAGCGTGATCTTCAACTGTGAGCGCCTGGCGCGTTTGAGTTCCAGCAGCGCCAGCCCGACCAGCGCTTCGTAATATTCGGCATCGCCGTGGTCACCCTGCTCCACCAGCCCGACGATCAGCTCGCGCAACAGACCGCCGACCTCGATCACCTGCACGGTTTCATCCAACGTCGCCGCCAGCGCCGGACGCAGATAGATATTGCGCATCTGCAAATCCGACACCACCCGGATCCCGTGGGGCACGCCAGGCGGCAACCACACCGCGCGCTGCGGCGGTACCACCAGCGCCTCGTGCGGGGTTTCGACCCACATCACTCCGCTCATCGCATACAGCAACTGGCCCCAGACATGCTCATGCGGTTCGATGAACAACCCGCGCGGATAGGTGCGCGCCAGCGGTTGTACGGGCACGTCGGTGTCAGTGAGGTCAGGAGGTGCGGCGAGGGCCATGCGCAACATTCATCGGGATTGGCGAAGGCGTCATGGTAACCAGTCAGCCCGGTCACTCGCCATTGATAGATACCGTCGGACAATCCGAGTGAATTTTCCCGATGCGCAGCGATCCCTCTATTACCACAGGGAGGAAGACCGGCTTTATGAACAACGCAAAACTGTTTGTCATCGAATACACCCTTCACGGCGCGCCCAAGTCGTTCATTATCCGCTCGGACAGAATGGACAACACCGAGGCGTGGCACTGGGCGAGTTGCGACGCCGGGGTGGGTCGCATCCCGCGTTTCGGCCGGGAGAAAGTGCAAAAGACCAGCAAGCCGATGGCAGAAAAATTCGGCGTGGAAAACGTGACGTGGCGCCCGGCAAGCTAAGCTGTGGCGAAGGCGGGGACTATTCGGGGGGAATACACATGACGACCATCAGCAGCCCGGCGCATCTGGACTATGGTCTGGACACACTCTTTGGCCGTATGACCCGCAGCGTCGACTGTCCGGTGGGCCTGGAGCCCGTCGAACACGATCCCTTCCGCTTCGCCCTGCGGGTCCCGGCGCCCTTGCCGGAAGATCTCGAAAAAGCCAAAACCGTCGTCGTCAACGTTGAAGGCCGTCGGCTGCAAGGTACCGTCCGCCATATCGAACGGCTGGACGATGACAGCCTGAAACTGGAAGTGGAGCCTGACTAGGCTCCACGTTTTCATGCCTTCCGTTATTTCGGATGCGCGCAGTGACATCCCTTGCCGGAACATTCTTCACCGCCCTTATGGTGATGTGCACAGGCTTCGCAGCAATAGTGCTTGCCGTGCGCCACATAAGAATGGTCGCCTTCCTTGATCTTGCAATTACAGCCCGGGCAATCGCATTTTCTATCTGGCATGGTACAGACTCCTTCGGTGGTGGTTGTCTGAGGCCTCAAGAGCAGGCCGTACCACCAGTGTAGAAGCTGTCAGTCCGCCTGCCGCACACTGCTGCGATACATGAACACCAGTGCCAGCCCCAGACAGGCCATCGCCAGAATCCGCGAACCCGACAACTCAATGGCGGGGTTGCCCAGCCAACCGAAATTGTCGATCAACATCCCCATGCCCAGTTGCCCGACAATGACCGCCACCGTCGCCACGGCCGTACCGACGCGCGGCACCGCACCGACCATGACCATCATGTAAACCACGCCGAACAGCGCCCCGGTGAGCTGCCACTTCGGCACGTCCAACAGGCTGACCGCATGGGCAGGCTCGAAAAACAGGATCAGCAGCCCCGTACTGACAGCGCCGACCACGAACGTCAGCAGGCTACTGCGCAAAACCCCGACGGTCTCCCCCAGTCGCCCATTGATCGCCGCCTGCACACTCAACACCGCGCCGGCCAGCACCACCACTGCCAACAAAATCGCCAGACTCATCTCATCAACCCCGCGCAATCAAAATCAGTGCCGCCACAATCAACCCCAGCGCCAGCCAGCGCTCGCCGTTGACCTTCTTGCGCGTGGCGCCAAACCAGCCGAAATGATCGATCAGCACACTCTTGCCCACCTGCCCGGACAGAATCGCGATCATGGTCATGGCGATGCCGATATACGGCGTGGCCAGGGTCAGCACCACTACATACATCGGCCCCAGAAACCCGCCGATCAACTGCCAGCGCGGCAGGTCGGTCAACGCCGGGCCTGTTTGCGGCCCCGCAAACAGCAGCAGCAAAAACAGAATCGCCGAGCCGACACCGAAAATGCTCAAGGTCGCCCACAAATGCCCGACCTGTTCACCCAGCGGCCCGAGCAACCCGGCCTCCACCGACAGGCCCATGCCGGCCAGGATCACCAGCGGCAGCAGCAACCAGCGCAATCCGGGCCGGGCGACAGGTGCCGGCGCAGCAACCACTTCATCAAACGACTGCATCTATAAAACCTCTGAAGGAAACGATGGCGCGGATTATCGGCTGGCGCAGCTGTGCGATAAATGGGAGCATCCTGACAACACTTTTGCGCAATTCGCACAGCAGGACACGCAATGCACGGGCTCAACGAACTGGGATTCAAGGCGCTAAGGCTGTTTGTGGCGGTGCTCGATCACGGCAGTTTTTCCGAGGTCGCCCGGCGCGAAGGCGTGGCGCCCTCATCGATTTCCCGGCAGATCCAGTTGATGGAACAGGCGCTGAACCAGCAACTGCTCTACCGCCATACCCGCGCGGTCACGCCGACCGAAGCCGGACGCATGCTCGGCCACCACGCTCGCCTGGTGCTGGTGCAACTGGAGGAAGCCGAACAGGCGTTGCAGGAACAGCAAAGCGAACCCACCGGACTGGTGCGGATCAACGCCCCGGTGGTGTTCGGCCAGCGTCATCTGACGCCCTGGCTGGGCCGTTTGTGCGAACGCTTTCCGAAGTTGCAACTGGACATCCAGCAGACCGATCACTACATCGACCCGTTGCAGGAAGGCGCCGATCTGCTGTTTCGCATCGGCCCGTTGCACGACTCGAGCATGCAAGCGCGGATACTCGCCCCGCACCGCTTTCAGGTCGCGGCCAGTCCGGCGTATCTCAAGCGCTTCGGCACGCCGCTGCATCCCGAAGACCTCGCCCGCCACCAGTGCCTGGCCTATAAGGGCGCGACCGGTCAGCAGCGCTGGTTCTTCCGGCGGGATCAGGGCGAGTGGACGCCATATTCGGTCAAGGGTCCGATCACCGGCAACCACGCCGACACCCTGACCCAGGCCGCAGTACAAGGGTTGGGGCTGGTGATGTTTCCGTCATGGCTGATCGGCGAGGCGGTGCGCGAGGGCACGCTGGTGCCGGTGCTGGGGGAGTATCAGGTGTCGAACAGCGTGGAGCCGCAGCAGATTGCCGTGCTGTGGCCGGGGAGCCGGCGGTTGTCGGTGAAGGTGCGGACGGTGATTGATTTCTTTGTTGAGTGTTTTGGGGAGGTGCCGTATTGGGACAGACCCTGACGGTCTGCCCCGGCAACGCCGTCAGATCCGGAACTGGCCCACCAACTTGCCCAACCGCTGCCCCAACTCCGCCAGACTGCGCGAAGTCTGCGCCCCCAACTGGGTCTCGTCCGCCACGTTATCCACCGCCACCGCAATCTGATGCACGCTGCGGTTGATCTCTTCCGCCACCGCCGTCTGCTCTTCGGCGGCGCTGGCGATCTGCGCGTTCATCGAGTTGATGGTCGCAATCAAATCCGCCATGGCATCCAGCGATGCCCCCGCCTGATTCGCCTGCGCCGACGTACCGTCACCGGCCTCGCTGGAGCGGCGCATCGCTTCGACCGCCGACTGTGTACCGGCCTGCAAGCGGTCGATCATGCCCTGGATTTCCTGAGTGCTGATCTGCGTGCGTGAAGCCAGCGCCCGCACCTCGTCCGCCACCACCGCAAACCCGCGCCCGGCCTCGCCAGCCCTTGCGGCTTCAATCGCGGCGTTGAGGGCCAGCAGGTTGGTCTGTTCGGCAATCGAACGAATCACCCCGAGCACGCCAACGATCGACGCCACGTCCTGCTGCAAGCTGTCGAGGGACACACCGCTGCTGCGGATGTCGTCCACCAGCGCATGAATCTGCTTGATGCTGCCGGCCACCACGCGCTTGGCAGTCTGGCCTTCTTCGTCAGTCTGCTGTGCAGCGACCGCAGCATTCTGCGCACTCTTGGCGACTTCCTGAGCAGCAGCGGACATTTCATTGATCGCCGTGGCCACCTGATCGGTCTCGTGGCGTTGACGTTCCATGGCCTGATCGGAACGCTGGGCCTGATCCGACACCTGGTTGACCAGTCCGGTCAGTTGCGTGGTCATCTCGGTGATCTGCCGCACCAGACCGTGGATCTTGTCGACGAAACGGTTGAACGAGCCGGCCAGTTCGCCGAGCTCGTCCTGACTGGTGAGGGTCAGGCGCCGGGTCAGGTCGCCCTCGCCTGCTGCGATGTCATCGAGGTTGGCTTTCATCAGGTTCAGCGGCCGCAGAATGGTATTGGCCAGCACCAGTCCCGCCACCGCGATCAGCAGCAACACAATCACCGCCACGCCGACGATGCTCAGCACCACGCCTTCCATGCGCTCCTGAACCTGAGCCTGCACCAGCGCCACTTGCGCCTCGATGCCGTCGAGGTTGACCGACGTCCCGACCGCCATGTCCCACTTCGCCAGGTATTCGGTGTAGCCGAGCTTCGGCACCAGCACCTGTGCATTGCCCGGCAGCGGCGAGCTGTATTGCAGGTAGTGAGTACCGTCCTTCGCCACTTTCACCAGGTCGCGGTTGACGTAGACGCCGTTCGGGTCGCGGTTGTCCTTGAAGCTTTTGCCCACGCCTTCGGGATCGTTGGCCTTGAACAGGCGCACGGTCTCGGAGTCGTAACCGAAGAAATAGCCGTCCTTGCCGTATTTGATGCCCGACAGCAACTTGATCACCTGCGCCCGCGCCTCTGTATCACCGGGGGCGGCCGCGTCGTACAACGGCTTGATGGTGGTCATGGCCACCGCGACATAGCTGGCCAGGGTGGCCTTTGCGTCGCCGAGCAGGCGTTCGCGGGTCTGTTCGACTTCCTTGTGCGCCTGTTCCTGGAGAATGAACAGCGTGGTCAGGCTGATCACCAGCGCAAAGAGCAAGACCGGAAGGACGGCAAGGGACAGGACTTTAGCCTTGAGGCTCAGGCGCATGGGGGGCTCACTCTTTTGGTTTTATTGGCGTGGTTAAAGGCTTTAACGGCATGCCGGATCAAAAGTTGAGTGAGCCCAGGGCAGGTGGCAGATCTACAGGACCATCGCGGCCACCCAGCCGAACGCCAGCAACGGCAGGTTGTAGTGCAGGAAGGTCGGCACCACGGTGTCCCAGATGTGGTGATGCTGGCCGTCGATGTTCAGGCCTGAGGTCGGGCCGAGGGTCGAGTCCGAGGCCGGCGAACCAGCATCGCCCAGCGCCCCGGCCGTACCGACGATGCAGACGATGGCAATCGGGCTGAAACCCAGTTGCACGCACAGTGGTACGAAAATCGCCGCCAGGATCGGCACAGTGGAGAACGAAGAGCCGATGCCCATGGTCACCAGCAATCCGACCAGCAGCATCAACAAGGCACCGATGCCTTTGCTGTGGTTGATCCACGACGCTGAAGACTCGACCAGCGTCTGCACCTCGCCAGTGGCTTTCATTACTTCGGCGAAACCGGAGGCAGCGATCATGATGAAGCCGATCATCGCCATCATCTTCATGCCTTCGGTGAACAGGTCATCCGTCTCGCGCCATTTGACGATGCCTGATGCCGAAAAGATCAGGAAGCCGGACAAGGCACCGATAATCATCGAGTCCAGCAGCAACTGAATGATGAAAGCGGCTGCAATGGCAACACCGGCGATCATCAGGCTGCGCGGGTTGTATCGCACCGCCACTTGCTCGACCTGTTCGATTTTTCCCAGATCGTAAACGCGCTTCTTGCGATAACTGATGAAAGCCATGCCCAGGCCGGCCAGCATGCCCAGCGCCGGAATCCCCATCGCATGAGTGACGTTGATGCCGCTGACATCCACGCCGCTGCGGGCGACGTTGGCCAGCAGGATTTCGTTGAGGAAAATGTTGCCGAAGCCCACCGGCAGAAACATGTACGGCGTGATCAGACCAAAGGTCATGACGCAGGCGATCAACCGACGATCCAGTTGCAGCTTGGTCAGCACATATAAAAGCGGTGGCACCAGCAATGGAATGAACGCAATGTGGATCGGCAGGATGTTCTGCGAAGCGATCGCCACCACCCACAGCAGGCCGATCAGCAGCCATTTGACGCTGCCGCCGCCGGATGCGTGCTGGCGGTCGACCATGGCCAGGGCCTTGTCGGCCAGCGCGTGGGCCAGACCGGACTTGGCGATCGCCACGGCGAAAGCACCCAGCAAGGCATAGGACAACGCCACCGTCGCCCCGCCGCCCAGGCCACTGTTGAACGCCTTGAGCGTGGCGTCGATGCCCAGGCCGCCGGTCAGGCCACCGACCAGCGCACCGACGATCAACGCGATCACCACATGCACACGGGACAGGCTGAGGATCAGCATGACGCCGACCGCAGCAATCACTGCATTCATTTCACTACCTCAAAAACACGACGGTAAAGCCATTCACCGCCAGACAGGATGAGTCCGCCCGGCAAGCCACGAAGGGCGCCAGCGGATTGGCATGGAGGGTCTTATTAGAAGGGCGCGCACTGTGCCGCAGAGCGGGCGCAGTGTCAAAGCGACCGGTCGCGTCACTGTGTAACTTTCCATGATCAAACCGGCGACAACGGCATATCCGCCACAAAGTGCGTCAATTCGCCATATTGCCTTTGCGCCATAAAGAAAGTCGAAACGCGGCCGTTACAGTGCAAAGTCTCAGATATTTATCGAATAAGGACGTTTCCATGTCGCTCAGACAACTTTCCATCCAATGGAAAATCACCCTGCTCGCCGGCTTGTGCCTGGCCGGTATCGTGACCCTGTTGGTGGGTCTTTCGCTGTATCGCATGGAGCACAGTTCTGAACTGGTCAAAGCCTCCAGCATGGAGATGCTCACCGAGTCGGCCCAGGCTCGCATCGAATCCCAGGGCGAGGTTCAGGCCGCGGGCATTCGCCAGCAGTTCATGGACGCCTATCAATATGGCCACGGCTTCTCACGTCAGGTGCTGTTCCTGCGCGAACAGGCCGAGAAGCGCTTCCTCGATGCCTTCGACCTGCGCGAGGACATGACCCGTCAGGTGAAGTCCGCCTTGCAGGCCAACCCGGAATTGCTCGGCCTGTCGCTGGTGTTCGAAGCCAACGCGCTGGACGGCAAGGACGAGCTATTCGCCGGACAAAGTGAATTAGGCAGCAACGACAAGGGCCGCTTCGCCCTGTACTGGTCGCAGCCGACCCCGGGCAAACTGACCTCGATGGCGCTGCCGGAAAGCGACATGGCCGACACCAGCACCGGCCCCAGCGGCCAGGCCGCCAACGCCTGGTTCACCTGCCCGCGCACCACGCTCAAACCGTGCGTGATCGAACCCTACTTTTATGTGATCGACGGGCAAAAGGTGCTGATGACCAGCATCGTGTTCCCGCTGATGGTCAACGGCAAAGTCATCGCCTCGCTGTCGGTGGACATCAACCTCAACAGCCTGCAGGCCATCAGCCAGGGCGCAAGCAAAAAGCTCTATGACGGCCAGACTGCCGTGAGCATCATCAGCCCGGTGGGCCTGCTCGCCGGTTACAGCCCGGACGCCGGCAAGCTCAGCCAGCGCCTCGATGCCGTGGACACCATCAGCGGCGCCGAACTGCTGCGCCTGCTGACGTCGAGCAAAACCGTCAGCAGCCTGCACAGCAACGCACAGCTGAAAGTGCTGTCGCCGTTCCAGCCGATTCCTGGCGGCCCGTCCTGGGGCGTGCTGCTGGATGTGCCGGAAAAAGTCCTGGTCAGTCGCGCCGAAGCACTCAAGCAGCAACTGGATGCCAGCAACACCTCGGGCACGCTGATCGAGCTGAGCCTCGGCGTACTCGCCGCCCTGCTCGGCCTGCTGCTGGTCTGGCTGACGGCACGCAGCGTGACCCGACCGATCCTCGGCGTGGCGGACATGCTCGAAGACATCGCCAGCGGCGAAGGCGACCTGACCCGCCGTCTGGCCTACGACAAGAAAGACGAACTCGGTCAGCTGGCCGGCTGGTTCAACCGCTTCCTCGACAAGCTGCAACCGATCATCGCCGAGGTAAAACGCTCGGTGCAGGACGCACGCAACACGGCCGACCAGTCTTCGGCCATCGCGACCCAGACCAGCGCCGGCATGGAGCAGCAATACCGTCAGGTCGATCAGGTCGCCACCGCGTCCCACGAAATGAGCGCCACCGCCCAGGACGTAGCCCGCAGCGCCGCGCAAGCGGCCGAAGCGGCCAAGGATGCCGACCGCGCCACCCGCCAGGGCCTGACCGTGATCGACCGCACCACCGCCAGCATCGACAATCTTGCCGCCGACATGAGCGCCGCCATGGTGCAGGTCGAAGGCCTGGCCGCCAACAGCGAAAAAATCGGCACTGTGCTGGAAACCATCCGCGCCATTGCCGAGCAGACAAACCTGCTGGCGCTCAACGCCGCCATCGAAGCGGCCCGCGCCGGTGAAGCCGGACGTGGCTTTGCGGTGGTGGCCGACGAAGTGCGCAACCTCGCCCGCCGCACCCAGGAATCGGTGGAAGAAACCCGCCAGGTGATCGAGCAACTGCAAAGCGGCACCCAGGACGTGGTGGGTTCGATGGGCAACAGCCATCGTCAAGCTCAAGGCAGCGTCGAACAGGTCGGCCAGGCCGTGACCGCACTGCGCCAGATCGGCGATGCGGTGACTGTGATCAGCGACATGAACCTGCAGATCGCCAGCGCCGCTGAAGAGCAGAGCGCGGTGGCCGAAGAGATCAACAACAACGTGGCGACGATCCGTGATGTGACGGAGTCGCTGTCGGGGCAGGCGAATGAGTCGGCGCGGGTGAGTCAATCGCTCAATAGCCTGGCGAATCAGCAGCAGAGTTTGATGGATCAGTTCCGCGTTTGACGCTCGAGCCCGCTCACCACAGATTCCTGTGGGGGGCGGGTTCACCGCCGAGGTAGTTGAATCTCCACCTTCAACCCACCCCACTCACTCTCCCCCAGCACCAGAACCCCGCCCCACGTCTCGACGATATCCCGCACAATCCCCAGCCCCAATCCATGCCCATGGGTCTGTTCATCCAGCCGCGTGCCCCGGCTGAACACCTGATCGCGCTGCGCCTCGGGAATCCCCGGCCCATCGTCTTCCACGCTCAGCACAAACCCTTCAGCCGTCTCGACCACGCTCAACCGCACCTCGGCATCCGCCCATTTGCAGGCGTTGTCCAGCAGATTGCCGAGCAGTTCCAGCAGGTCCTCACGGTCCCACGGCAATTGCAGCCCGGTCGGCGCGACGTAGCGCAACGAAAGGTGTTCGCCATGGATCATGCTCAACGTCGCCAGCAACCCAGGCAGTTCCGCATCGCAATCGAACAGCGCGCCCGGCAACGCATCGCCGGAAAGCCGCGCACGGTTGAGCTCGCGGTTCAGCCGTTGCTGCACCTGTTCGAGCTGTTCCTTGAGGATCCTGCGCAACTCGGGATGGGCATCAAGCTGTTCGTTCGAGGCCAGGCTCAGCAACACCGCCAGCGGGGTTTTCAGCGCGTGCCCGAGATTGCCCAGAGCATTACGCGAACGCTTGAGGCTGTCTTCGGTGTGGGCCAGCAAATGGTTGATCTGCGCCACCAGCGGTTCCAGCTCCGCCGGCACTTGTTCATCGAGCTGCGAACGCTGGCCCTGCTGCAACTGGGCAATCTGTTCGCGGGCCTTTTCCAGCGGACGCAAGGCCCGATGCACGGTCAGACGCTGCAGAATCAGGATCAGCAGCAATCCGGCCAGCCCCAGACCCAGACCGATCTGGCGCATGCGCTGGAAGCTCTCGCGCACCGGGGTGTAATCCTGGGCAACACTGATGGAGATCGACTGGCCAAGCCGTCGATAGTCCGAGCGCAGTACCAACAGTTGCTGTCCATCCGGCCCCAGTTGCAGGTTGCTGTGCAGACCCGGTTGCGGCAACAGCGGCAGGTCCTGATCCCACAGCGAACGCGAACGCCAGTGACTGTCGGCAAAGTCGATGCGGAAATAATGGCCGGAAAACGGCCGCTGATAGGCCGGCGACAGGTGTCGCTCATCCAGTTGCAAGCCTTGCGGACCACGCACCAGCGCCACCAGCAGGCTTTCGCTGTCGTTGCGCAGGCCGGCTTCGAGATAACGCTGCAACCCGACCTCGAACAGCCACAGGCTGACTTGCGCCAGCACCACGCCGACCACCACCATCACGCTGATCAGCCCCAGGCTCAAGCGGCGCTGGATCGACCTCACGAAGCCTGTCCGCCGAACAGATAACCCTGGCCGCGACGGGTTTCGATCACGCTTTTGCCCAGCTTGCGCCGCAGGTGATTGACGTGGACTTCCAGCACGTTGGAATCGCGCTCGGTCTCACCGTCATAGAGGTGCTCGGCGAGGTGACTTTTGGAAAGAATCTGTTCCGGGTGCAGCATGAAATAGCGCAGTAGACGGAATTCGGCGGCGGTCAGTTGAATATCGGCGCCGTCACGCACCACGCACTGACGACCTTCGTCCAGGTGCAGCCCCGCGGCCTTGAGCGTCGGCTGGTTGGCCTGTCCCTTGGAGCGGCGCAGCAGCGACTGAATGCGCAAGTACAGTTCTTCCGGGTGGAAAGGTTTGGTCAGGTAATCGTCGGCGCCGGCCTTCAGGCCTTCGATGCGCTCGGCCCAGGAGTCCCTGGCCGTGAGGATCAGTACCGGCGTCGCCAGCCCGCCCGCGCGCCATTGCGCCAGCACCTCAAGGCCCGGCACACCCGGCAGGCCCAGATCGAGAACGATCAGGTCATAGGGTTCGCTACAGCCCTGATAAACCGCGTCACGCCCGTCCGCCAGCCAGTCCACGGCATAACCCTGGCGCTGCAGGCCGGCGATCAGCTCATCGGCCAGAGGGACGTGGTCTTCCACCAGAAGCAAACGCATCGTTCAATCTTCCTTGTCTTTGAGTAAACGGCCGGTGGCGGCTTCGAGATGAAGTTCACGGGTCATGCCGTCGACGGTCAGCAACTCGACTTCGTAAATGTAGACGTCGTGCTTTTCTTCCAGCTCGACCTCCAGCAGTCTGGCGCCGGGATAGCGATCCATTGCGTTGTGCAGCACCTGCTCCAGCGGCAGGATCACCCCCTGCTGGCGCAAGCGCAGGGCTTCGTCCTGATCGAGATCGCGAGCCCCGGCCACTGAACAGACAATCAAAAGCGCCAACGCGGTTCGACCGCCGGCACGAGCACTGAGCTTCATTACGTATCCTGATGATCCTTGAGCAGTTGCCCGCTGACCGCGTCCAGTTCCACATCCCATTCCAGCCCCTGCGAATCGCGCAGATCGATCCGATAGAGGTACTTGCCGTACTTCTCTTTCAGCTCGGCGTCGGTAATGGTGGCGCCCGGATGCCTGGCCAGCGCCGTGGCATTGAGTTGCTCGAAGGGCACGATAGTACCAGCGTCGAGCAAACGTTGGGCTTCGTCCGGGCCAAGATCCCGGGCCTGGACCAGGCTGGCGCTCAATCCGATGAGCGAGGCAAGGCTCAGGGCAGTCAGGGTTTTCATGGAATCTCCGTGTTTTCAGTGCCGCTATGGACAGCACCCTAACGGTGCGAACTTAACTGAAACTGAATGGCCATCATCGGGCCAGCTTCAGCAAGGCCGGCAACATGTGCTTATAATCTTTCGCTTGCTAACGATCGAGACCGGTATGACCGCCATCCACATCAAGTTCCCTGCCCTCACCCTCAAGGCCGGCCCTCGTGCCATGGCACGCATCCGTCACCAGGGCCTGAATGCCGCCGACGTCGGTACCCTGCCCGGTGCAGCCGGCGGGCCGAAAGCGCTGGGGATTCAGGGACTGGATCTGGCGCTGTTCGGCGAGTGGCTGCCGGCGGCGCCGCGTGAGCGTTCGCTGATCGGCGCGTCGGTGGGTTCCTGGCGCTTCGCCAGCGCCTGTCTGCCGGATGCCGCTGAAGGCATTCGCCGCCTCGGCCATCTGTACACCGAGCAGAACTTCAACAAAGGCGTGACCATCGGCGAAGTCAGCCGCAGTTCGCAGCGCATGCTCGACGACCTGCTGGACGGCCGCGACGCGGTACTGCTCGACAATGCCCATTACCGCTTGAACATCATGGTGGTCAAAAGCCACGGCGGGTTGGCTGACGACCATCGTGGCCGGCTCGGGCTGGCGCTGGGTTCGGTGATCGCCGACAACTTGCGGGGCCGCGCACGGCTGTCGCGGCACTTCGAACGGCTGATCATCCACGACCCGCGCCTGGCGCCGCCGGTGCATGCGCTGAACGATTTCCCGTCGCGTTTCGTCACCCTCAACGCCGGTAACCTGCGCCAGGCATTGCTGGCTTCGGGCTCGATCCCGATGGTCATGGAAGGCGTGCGCGACCTGCCGGGTGCCGGTGCCGGCACATTCCGCGACGGCGGCCTGCTGGACTATCACCTCGACCTGCCCTACAGCGGCGACGGCATCGTGCTCTACCCGCACTTCACCGACCGAGTGATTCCGGGCTGGTTCGACAAGACCCTGCCTTGGCGCAAAGCCTCGACCGAGCGCTTGCAGGACGTGCTGTTGCTGGCGCCGTCGAAGGAATACCTGGCGCGCCTGCCCTACGGCAAACTCCCCGACCGTAACGATTTCAAGCGTTTCATGGGCGATGCACCGAGCCGGCAGAAGTACTGGCGCACGGCGATGGACGAGAGCCGCCGGCTGGGCGACGAGTTCCTCGAACTGACTGCCAATGGTCGCCTCGCCGAGCGCTTGCTGACCCTTTAGTCAGTGTTTTGCCCGCAGCTCTGGTAGACTCGCCGCCTGCCCGAATCGCTGCGGCGACCGTCACCTGAACAGAGCTGAAATCACTGTGGAAATTTTCAAAGAGTTCACCTTCGAATCCGCCCACCGCCTGCCCCACGTCCCGGACGGCCACAAGTGCGGACGCCTGCACGGTCACTCGTTCAAAGTGGCGATTCACCTGAGCGGCGACCTCGACCCGCACACCGGCTGGATCCGCGACTTCTCCGAGATCAAGGCGATTTTCAAGCCGTTGTACGAGCGTCTGGACCACAACTACCTGAACGACATTCCGGGCCTCGAGAACCCGACCAGCGAAGTGCTGGCCAAATTCATCTGGAATGAATTGAAGCCCCTGCTGCCGGAACTCAGCGCCATCCGCATCCATGAGACCTGCACCAGCGGTTGCATCTATCGCGGCGAGTGAATCCCGTGACACAAAAAACCACCGAGACCGGTGGTTTTTTTACGCCTATGCTTTTTGGCTCGAACCCGCCAAGAGGACGGCCCCATGACGGACTGGCTGCTGGATCAGGTCTTTGAATTCAACGGGCGACAGATACGCCATGGGGTGCGCGGCGACGGCCCGCCGCTGGTGTTCGTGCACGGCACACCCTTCTCTTCTTACGTGTGGCACCGCATCGCACCGCATTTTTTTTCCAGCCATCGGGTGCATTACTTCGACTTGCTGGGCTACGGGCGGTCCGAGCAACCGGACGCCGACGTCTCCCTCGGTGTGCAGAACGTATTGCTCGCGCAACTGCTGGATCACTGGGGCCTGCAGCGCCCGGATGTGGTCGCCCACGACTTCGGCGGAGCCACCGCCCTGCGCGCGCATCTGCTCAATGGCAAGGATTACCGCAGCCTGACCCTGATCGACCCGGTCGCACTGACGCCCTGGGGCTCGCCGTTCGTGCAGCACGTGCGCCAACATGAAGCAGCGTTCAGCGGTCTGCCCGACTACATCCAGCGCGCCATCGTGCCGGCCTACATTCGCGGGGCCATTCACCGGGACATTCCCGATGATGAACTGGCGCCTTACGTGCAGCCGTGGCTGGGTGATCCGGGGCAAGCGGCGTTCTACCGACAGATCGCGCAGATGGACCAGCGTTACACGCTGGAAGCGCAGTCGTTGTACCCGACGATTCGCTGCCCGGTGCAGATTCTCTGGGGCGAAGCGGATCAGTGGATTCCCGTTGAGCGCGGACGCGAGTTGCACAACATGATCCCGGGATCACAGTTTCACCCGATCCCGAATGCCGGGCATCTGGTGCAGGAAGATGCGCCTGAAGCCATTGTTGCCGCCCTGCTGCGTTTTCTCTGACCCGAAAATCACCTGTGGGAACCAGCCTGATGGCTCCCGCATTGTGCTTCAGCGGAGGCCGGCGCACCGCTTTCGCGCCAAATCAGCCACCTCGTCTATACATAAACCCGTCAATCCGAGACTGGCACGACCGCTGCAACCTCCTCGCGTCCTCCCTTTTCCAGCAAGGAACGCCCCCCATGACGCAGAACGATCCCGGCAACGATTATCCCCTCAGCGAAGTCCCCATGCACGCGCGTAAAGGCCTGGCCTCGACGGCCATGGTGCTGCTGGGCTTCACCTTCTTCACCGCGACCATGTTTGCCGGCGGCAAGCTTGGCGTGGTGTTCGACTTTGGCGAGATGATGGCGGTGATCATCATCGGCAATCTGTTGTTGGGCCTGTACGCCGCCGCATTGGGTTACATCGCCTTCAAGAGCGGGCTGAACTCGGTGCTGATGGGGCGCTTCTGTTTCGGCGAAGTGGGCAGCAAGCTCAGCGACCTGATTTTGGGCTTCACCCAGATCGGCTGGTACGCCTGGGGTACGGCGACGGCAGCGGTGGTGCTCGGCAAATATTTCGCCCTGGACGACGGCACGGTGCTCGGGCTGATGGTGCTGTTCGGCCTGGTGTTCTGTGCCACGGCGTATGTCGGGTATCGCGGACTGGAGATTCTTTCGTACATCGCGGTGCCGGCCATGATGTTGCTGCTGATGCTGTCGATGTGGGTGGCCACAGTGAAGGTCGGCGGCCTTGATGGTTTGCTGGCCGTAGTACCGACCGGTTCGCTGGACTGGTCCACCGCCATCACCCTGGTATTCGGCACCTTCGTCAGCGGCGCGACCCAGGCCACCAACTGGACGCGTTTCTCGCGCTCGGCGCGGGTCGCGGTGCTGGCCAGCCTGATCGGCTTTTTCATCGGCAACGGTCTGATGGTGCTGATCGGCGCATATGGCGCCATCGTCTACCAACAGCCAGACGTGGTCGAAGTATTGCTGCTGCAAGGTTTCGCCATGGCCGCAATGGCCATGCTGCTACTGAATATCTGGAGCACCCAGGACAACACCATCTACAACTTCGCCGTCGCCGGCTGCAACCTGTTGCGCACCGGACGCCGCAAGACCGTGACCCTGGCCGGTGCGGTGATCGGCACGCTTCTCGCGCTGTTGGGCATGTATGACATGCTGGTGCCTTATCTGATCCTGCTCGGCACGGTGATCCCGCCGATTGGCGGTGTGATCATGGCGGACTTTTTCTTCCGCTGGCGCGGGCGTTATCCGCGTCTGGCCGACGCACGGTTACCAGCGTTCAACTGGCCGGGGCTCGCGGCTTACGCGGCCGGAACCGTCGCGGCGTTCGGCTCGCCGTGGGTCGCGCCGCTGGTCGGGATCGCCGTTGCCGCGTTAACGTATATCGCAGTGACCGGCCTGCTCGGCGCCCGTAACGCGGCCGCCCCCCTACAAGATCTATAAAAGGATTCGCCCGATGCACATCATCAACGCCCGACTGCGCAACCAGGAAGGTCTGCACGAACTGCACCTGGAAGACGGCCTGATCCGCAGCATCGCACGCCAGACCGAAGCGCCGACACTGGGTCCGGACGACCTCGACGCGGGCGGCAATCTAGTGGTGCCGCCCTTCGTCGAGCCGCACATCCACCTCGATGCCACCCTGACCGCCGGCGAGCCGCGCTGGAACATGAGCGGCACGCTGTTCGAAGGCATCGAATGCTGGGGCGAACGCAAGGTCACCATCACCCAGGAAGACACCAAAATCCGGGCCAGGAAAACCATTCAGACGTTGGCCGCCCACGGCATCCAGCACGTGCGCACCCACGTCGACGTCACCGACCCGCAACTCACCGCGCTCAAGGCGATGCTCGAAGTGCGCGAGGAAAGCCGTCATCTGATCGACCTGCAAATCGTCGCGTTCCCACAGGAAGGCATCGAGTCGTTCAGCAATGGTCGCGAACTGATGGAAGAAGCGATCCGCATGGGCGCGGACGTGGTCGGCGGGATTCCGCATTTCGAGTACACCCGCGATCAGGGTGTCAGCTCGGTGAAGTTCCTGATGGACCTGGCCGAACGCACCGGTTGTCTGGTTGACGTGCACTGCGACGAAACCGACGACCCGCATTCGCGCTTCCTCGAGGTGCTGGCCGAAGAGGCTCGCAGCCGCGACATGGGCGCACGCGTAACCGCCAGCCACACCACTGCGATGGGCTCCTACGACAACGCCTACTGCGCCAAACTGTTCCGCCTGCTCGGCCATTCAGGGATCAGTTTTGTCTCCTGCCCGACCGAAAGCATTCACCTGCAGGGCCGCTTCGACACCTTTCCGAAACGCCGGGGCGTGACCCGCGTGAACGAATTGCTCGACGCCGGCATGAACGTCTGTTTCGGCCAGGACTCGATCGTCGACCCGTGGTATCCGCTGGGCAACGGCAACATCCTGCGGGTGCTCGAAGCCGGGCTGCACATCTGCCACATGCTCGGTTACCGCAACCTGCAGAACGCCCTGGATCTGGTGACCGACAACAGCGCCAGGGCCATGCACCTGGGCGAACGATACGGTCTTGAACCGGGCCGCCCGGCCAACCTGCTGATCCTGTCGGCAGACAGCGATTACGAAGTGATCCGCAGCCAGGGCCTGGCGCTGTATTCGATCCGCGGCGGCAAGGTGTTGATGAAGCGACAGATGCCGGTGGTGGAGTTCGTCTAAGGTGTAGGGGTCGGCGTCGCAACGGCGCCGACCTATCCCGATGGACGCTCTGTCATGCCGTAGTTCGCGCGTAGTTGCTCCGCTGCCATCCTCATTGATGCACGAGGACGCGACATGCACCCAAAAACCGCTTCTGATCCCATGGCCACGCTGTACCGCGAAGGCCGCCATACGTTTGTCGATCTGGTGCCCGATGGCGGCGCTCGACTCGATGCCTTGTTTCACACCGTTCCTGCGTTGGGCGAACTGGCCGTTGGCGTGGTGTATGGACACTTGCACGCGCGCCCAGGTCTCGACCCACGCATGCGCGAGGCGGTGTCATTTGCCGCCGTTGTCGCGTCGGGCATGGTCGGACCACCGCTCAGCGTGCACCTCAAGACCGGACTCGCGTCAGGCCTGGCGTCCGGCGAAATGACCGAGGTGCTGCTGCAGGCCTCGGCCTTTGCCGGTTTTCCGCGAGCCGTGAGTGCAGCGGAGCAGCTCAATCATTTATTTGCAGAAGCAGGCCTGGCCTCACCCCCACCGCCCACGCCAAGAGAAATCTCTCTGAAGTTCTGCACAGCGGTTCGCGAGGGCCACCCACCGATCCCGGTCAGTGCGGCGGTGAAAAGGCTACTGCGCGATGCCGACCGGCTGGCGATACAGGCCTGCACGGCACAAGCAGTGATCGTCGAATGTTTCAAGGATGCGCAGATCACTCCGCAGGCACTGCTGCATCTGACAGTGGACACCGAGGCCGTGGTCGCCGTGACACTGTTCAAGGCTCATTGAGCCGAGAATTCTCATGGTTATGGTTCAGGGCGGCGTTATCGCAAAACGGTAGCGTCGCCCTGTCAGATCTGACAGGCGACAACGACCGTCAACCGGCTCACAGTAAACCCCAAGGGATCCATCGTTCCCGGGGGGACGATCATGAAAGGGACTTCACTTTTCCGACTTTTTTTTGCTATCTGCCTTGCAATCGCCACGACCTCCGCATGGGCCGGCGTACGAAACGGCAACGGTGAAGAAATCCTGCTGCAAGGCTTCCACTGGAACTCCAGCCGCAATCCTGTGCCCTGGTACTCGGTGCTTGCACAGCAAGCGGCAACCATCGGCAACGACGGCTTTACGTTGATCTGGATGCCGCCTCCATGGACCGATTCCTCACAGTGGAACACCCCCACGGCAGCCGGCGGCGGTGAGGGCTATTTCTGGAACAGCTTCGACAAGAACAGCCGTTACGGCAGTGATCAACAACTCAAACAAACAGTGCTGGCGCTCAATAACGCTGGCGTGAAAGTCGTCTTCGACGTGGTACCCAATCACATGAGCGACAAAGCGGTCTATTCAATGTTTCCGAGAGGGACCAACGAATGGCGGCAAGACTGCATGCAATGCGATGAGGGTGACGCGTTCATGGATGGCGCCGCGGATCTGAACACGGCCAATCCTGCGGTTTTCGAAGCGTTCAAAAACGAATTCATCAATCTGCGTGAAAACTACGGCGCCCAGGGGCTGCGCTTTGACTTCGTCCGTGGTTATGCACCGGAAACGGTGGACCGCTGGATGAACGCCTTCAGCAACCAGCAATTCTGCGTCGGTGAAAACTGGAAAGCCCCCAACGAATACCCGCAGGATGACTGGCGACACAATGCAAGCTGGCAAGATGTGCTCAAGGACTGGTCGGATCGCTCGCACTGCACAGTGTTCGATTTCGCCCTCAAGGAGCGAATGCAAAACGGCTCGCTGGCCGAGTGGCGCCACGGTTTGAATGGCAATCCGGACCCGGCCTGGCGCGCAATCTCGGTGACCTTCGTCGACAATCACGATACCGGTTATTCGCCAGGTGCTTACGGTGGCCAACATCATTGGGCCCTGCCCGATCCACTGATCAATATGGCGTACGCCTACATCCTCAGCAGTCCCGGCACACCCACGGTGTACTGGCCGCATATGTACGATTGGCAGAGGGATCGATTGATCCGGCAATTGATCAGATTGCGCAAGAGTGCCGGTATCCGCGCTGATTCGCCGATTCGCTTCAACACCGCTTATTCAGGCCTGGTCGCCACCACATCGGGGGCGCGCGGGACTTTGGTAATAGCGCTGAAATCCGATCTGCAACAGTTGCCGCAAGGCCTTGGCACGCCAGCCTTGAGCTGGGATAACGGCGATATCCGTATCTGGAGCAACCCTGTCGAACTGGCGACCGTTGCAGTCAACGTGCATTGCGACAACGCCAATCCGCAACCCGGCGAACGGGTCCTGGCAGCAGGCTCATCTCTGGAGTTCGGGGCATGGGATCCCCAACATGCTTTGGCACTGACGCTTGCCAATGGCCGCTGGAACGCTACGGTCAACCTGCCAGCTCAGCAGCACATCGAGTGGAAGTGCATCGTGCGGGGGCAGGTTCCGGGAGCGGTGTATTGGCAGACGGGGGCGAACAACTCATTCATCAGCGGGGCAGTGAACGACGCTGTCGGACGGTTCTGATCCAGCATTTCTATATTTTCCCTGTGCGTATTGCCGTGCCGAACAGGCGCACCCGGATCAGTTCACCATCACTCTCTTCCATTAATACCGGTGCCGTTCCACCCGGCATGACCACCTGCACTTCTCCCGCCGACACCCAGCCCACCCGCCACGCCGCACACGCCACGGCACTGGCGCTGGTGCCAGAGGAAGCCGTCGGGCCTTCGCCTCGTTCGAATACTCGCGCCGCGATGCGTTGATCGCCTGCGTGCATCGCCCACTGCAGATTGACCCCGGCCGGGCACGGCTGGCCGGCGCCGACGGGCATGGCGAAGGCGATGGCGGTCAAACTGTCTGCCAGCGGCGATTCAAGCATCTGCGCGTTGCTCGGCAGTGCCGCTTTACCCTCCACGAGTGTCACGCAATGAGGATTGCCGATGCGCACGAACTGGCTGTGCACCCAGGCAGGATCGAATTGCGCCAATGGCCTCACGCGGCTGACTTCCACGTTGTTGAACTGCACGGGTTCAACGCCGACGGCACCGACGGCCTGCGGGCCAAATCCCGGTTTCCCGAGATCCAGCCAGAAGCCTTGCACGCCGTCCACTTCTGCCGGCCTGACGGAAACGGGCACTGGCGATGACGCATCCTGCTTGTCGTGATGCACCCGCAACGTCGCGCCCACTTCCGGCATCAGCCCCTTTTCGAGCAGCGCCTGAGAGAAAATCGTCAAACCATTGCCACTGCGTTCGGCCAGCGTGCCGTCGGTGTTGACGATCAGCAGATCAAAGGGTGGCGAGGACTGGAACGGGCCGATCAACAAGCCATCGCTGCGATGGTGTTTGGCACCGGCAGGACGAATCGCGTCAGGCCATTGGCAGAATGCCTCAATGACCTGCTCGCTCCATGCGGTTCTGAATAAAGCGGCATCTTCAGCGCTGGCCGGCAGGTTGATGCCTGCCTCACGCACCTGTCGGGGTGAAACCACGCCATAGATATTGCCCCGTGCATCGTAGAACTTCGCCATCTGTCTTTCCTGCGCTCACGTTCCTGTCAGCGCTCCACTCTACTGCCTGACGGGACCGACAACCACGAGAAAGCATCAGCAAAAGCGATATCACTTTGCCAAGAAATATTTCGTATCAACTTCAAGAAAACCTTCTAAACCGGTGCTTTCGTGGCATGTGCGCAACTTTTTGCGCAACTTTTAGCCTTTATGATCCGACTCGGTTCTGAATCAGGTCTTCGCCGACGGTAGAACTTTCAGGAGATTCGGTTTCATTTCAAGGAGCGCCAAATGTTCAATCCGGCCAACGAAACGCACTTCAGCCTGACGGTCGACGGCTCTCAAGGCGGGCAGGTGGGCGACCTGCAAGTCCTGTCGTTCACCGGCACCGAAGGCATCAGCCAGCCGTTCCGTTTCGACCTGGAACTGGTCAGCGAAAACCCGGATCTGGACCTGGAAAAGCTCCTGCACAAACAGGCGTTCCTCGCCCTCGATCCGCAAGGCTCGGGCATCCACGGCCAGATCTACCGTGTCGCCCAGGGCGATGCCGGCAAGCGCCTGACCCGTTACAAGGTTTCGCTGGTGCCGCAATTGCAATACCTGCATCACCGCACCAACCAGCGCATCTACCAGCAGATGTCGGCGCCGAAAATCATTGCGCTGATCCTCGACGAGCACGGCATCAAGGGCAACGCCTACAGCTTCCAGCTCAGCCAGCCGTGCCCGGATCGCGACTACTGCGTGCAGTACGACGAAACCGACCTGCACTTCGTCCAGCGCCTGTGCGAAGAAGAAGGCATTCACTACCACTTCCAGCACAGCAAGAAAGGCCATCTGCTGGTGTTCGGCGACGACCAGACCGTGTTCCCGAATCTCGGCCAGCCGACCGCGTATGTGCAGGGCAGCGGCATGGTCGCCGAAGAGCCGGTGATCAAAGGCTTCAAGCTGCGTCTGGAAACCCGCACCAGCCGCACCACCCGCCGCGACTACGACTTTGAAAAGCCGCGCCTGCAAATGGAAGCGGCCTACAAACCGGATGGCGAGAGCACCGAGCCGGATCTGGAAGACTACGACTACCCCGGCCGCTTCATCGACCGCGCCCGT